>JBCCAA010000027.1:0-40658 GCA_039815055.1 Pseudomonadota bacterium
TCAGCGCCCGTCACATCCGAAAGAACCATCGTAATCGCCGCCGTCAACGTCGTCTTACCATGGTCAACATGACCAATCGTGCCGATGTTCACATGCGGCTTGTTACGCTCAAACTTCTCCTTGGCCATCGGGGCCTCCTTATGGTCTTCTTGATAGGGCGGCCTGGCCGCCTGATTGTCATTTCCAAATGTCGGATCTGTGTTGCTTCGCACGCTGGTGAGGGGCCAGCGAACAATCCGGTCTCGCTAGCCCGCCAGTTCTGAAATCACCTTCTGGGCTTCCGCCTTCGGAACTTCGGCATAATGATCGAACGTCATCGTGAATTGGGCACGCCCCTGGGACATGCCGCGCAGGTTCCCGACATAGCCGAACATGTTCACCAGAGGCACGAAAGATTCGATCGCCGTGACATTGCCACGCGGCTCAGAACCCTGGATCTGGCCACGGCGCGAGTTCAGATCGCCAATGATGTCGCCCATATAATCCTCAGGCGTCACCACTTCGACCTTCATCATCGGCTCCATCAGGCGCGGATCACCGGGGCCTTTCAACTCACGGAACGCGGCGCGGGCTGCGATCTCGAACGCCAGTACGCTGGAGTCAACATCGTGGTATTTGCCCTCGATCAAGGTCGCCTTGAAATCGGTAACGGGATAGCCGGCAAGAAGACCGTTCTCTTTGGCCTGCTTCAGACCTTTCTCAACACCGGGAATGTACTCCTTCGGAACCGAACCACCGACGACCGCGCTTTCAAAGACAAAGCCTTCACCGGCCTCGAGTGGCTCGAACTGAATCTTCACCTCGGCGAACTGACCAGACCCACCCGACTGCTTCTTGTGGGTGTAAACAATCTCAGTCGGGCGACCGATGGCTTCACGGTAAGCCACTTGTGGCTGACCAATATTGGCCTCCACCTTGAACTCTCGGCGCAGGCGGTCGATCAGGATGTCGAGGTGAAGCTCGCCCATGCCCTTCATGATGGTCTGGCCGGACTCTTGGTCCGTTTCGACGCGGAAAGACGGGTCTTCGGCGGCCAGACGGCCAAGACCGACAGACATCTTTTCCTGGTCAGCCTTTGTCTTCGGCTCAACCGCAATCTCGATCACAGGATCGGGGAAGTTCATCGTTTCCAGTACAACCGGGTTTTGCTTGTCCGACAGCGTGTCGCCGGTCGTCGTGTCTTTGAGACCGGCAATGGCGATGATGTCGCCCGCATAAGCCTCTTCGATATCGTCATGGTCATTGGAATGCATGATCATCATCCGGCCTACGCGTTCCTGCTTGCCCTTGGTGGCGTTCAGGACTGAGCCGCCGCGCGTGAGCACGCCGGAATACACCCGAACAAAGGTCAGGGAACCGAAATACTTGTCGTTCCAGATCTTGAACGCCAATCCCGAGAAAGGCTCATCATCAGAGGCCGTGCGAGAGATATCGCGCACTTCGTCTTCATCGCCCGGCTTGAAGCCCATATAGGCTTCGACATCCAGCGGGCCGGGAAGATAGTCGACAACCGCATTGAGCATCGGTTGAACGCCTTTGTTCTTGAACGCCGAGCCACACAGGATCGGCACGAAGGCCATTTCCAGCGTGCCCTTGCGGATAAGTGCGCGCAACGTGTCGATGTCGGGCTCATCACCCTCGAGATAGGCTTCCATCGCCTCCTCATCCATTTCCACGGCAATTTCGACGAGTTCTGCACGCATCTCGGCGGCCTTCTCGGCCAGCTCCGGACGGATCTCACGCAGCTCCCAGGACGCGCCAAGGTCTTCGCCCTGCCAAACCCATTCCTGCATGGTCAAAAGATCGACGTGGCCTTCAAGCTCGGTCTCTGAGCCAATAGGAAGCTGGATGGGGGCCGGGGTCGCGCCGGTACGATCCTTGATCATCGCTACGCAGTTGAAGAAGTCCGCGCCGGTCTTGTCCATCTTGTTGACGAATACGATCCGCGGAACTTTGTACCGGTCGGCCTGGCGCCAAACCGTTTCGGTCTGCGGCTCAACGCCCGCATTGGCATCCAGCACACATACGGCGCCATCCAACACCGCCAAAGAACGCTCAACTTCAATCGTGAAGTCAACGTGCCCGGGCGTGTCAATGATGTTGAATCGGTACTTGTCCGATTGAGCTGTCTTGCCGTCCTCGGTGCGCTCCCAGAACGTGGTCGTCGCAGCAGACGTAATCGTGATGCCGCGCTCTTGCTCCTGCTCCATGTGGTCCATCGTGGCCGCGCCATCGTGGACTTCACCAATCTTGTGCGACTTGCCCGTGTAGAACAAGATACGCTCTGTGGTGGTGGTTTTGCCAGCATCAATGTGCGCCATGATGCCGAAATTGCGATAACGCTCTAGCGGATATTCGCGGGCCATTGCCTTGGTCCTTCGTCAGGCGTCTTCCGGCCCATGCCGGAAGGTCATTTGCGGATAAATTAGGCCGCGCGCTAGCATACCCAAGCGGCAATGGCCAGCGCGGCGGTGGAGCCTACCAACGATAGTGCGAAAAGGCTCGGTTAGCTTCGGCCATTTTGTGAGTGTCTTCGCGCTTTTTCACGGCATTGCCGCGGCCCTGGGACGCATCCATCAGTTCGCCGGCAAGGCGTTCGCGCATGGTGTTTTCGTTGCGGCCACGGGCAGCAGCAGCGAGCCAGCGAATCGCCAGGGCCTGGCGGCGCTCTGGGCGCACTTCCACCGGCACCTGATAGGTTGCACCACCGACGCGGCGTGAGCGCACTTCGACGGCAGGTGAAATGGCTTCGAGCGCTTCATGGAAGACACCGACAGGATCTTTCTTGGCGCGCGATTCGACCAGGTCGAGCGCGCCATAGACAATGCGCTCAGCAGTCGACTTTTTCCCGTCCAGCATGATTTGGTTCATGAACTTGGACAGGATAATGTCTTTGAATTTCGGGTCCGGCAGGACTTCGCGTTTTTCAGCACGGTGACGACGAGACATGGTTTAAGCCCTCCCTATTTTGGCTTCTTGGCGCCGTAGTGCGAACGGCGCTGCTTACGGTCTTTAACGGCCTGGGTATCCAGAACACCGCGCAGGATGTGGTAGCGCACGCCCGGAAGGTCTTTCACCCGTCCACCACGGATCAGAACCACGGAGTGTTCCTGAAGGTTGTGACCTTCACCAGGGATGTAGCAAAGCGATTCAAAACCTGATGTCAGGCGCACCTTGGCCACTTTCCGAAGCGCCGAGTTCGGCTTCTTCGGTGTGGTGGTGTAAACGCGGGTACACACGCCGCGGCGTTGTGGGCAGGCCTTGAGGGCCGGGGTCTTGGACCGCGTCGGCTTCGGCTTGCGCGGGCTACGGACGAGTTGCTGGATCGTGGGCATTCGGACCAGGGTCTCTTCAAGTCTATGGCCCACGTTCCAAGTGGTTGGGGCCTGTTAAACATCAAACGGCCCGTCGCCCTGTCTTTAACGTCCAGGGCCGGGCGCGCATCGCTCTTCATGATTTTGTTGGCCCAGAGTCTCCGCCTTTTCAGACGGACCGCCTCGACCGCAAGCGCGCTACATACTGCCGGGGCCCCTTGGCGTCAACCGGATGCCTCAGACTTCGGCGTAACGCGCCTGACCTTGTTGCCCAGACGGGATGATCGCCTCGGTTTCTACGACCCATTGTCCGTCTGCTCCCTGGCATGCGGCAATAGGGCGGCGGCTAGATCCACCCACCGAATAGGATATGTCACGGCAGGTGGTAGAGGCGGTCACCACATCGCGGACCACCCGGCCATGCCCACGCGAATAACCGGTGAACCGATGGCCTGGTTCGGTGGTAATCTGCTTGAGATCGCCAAGCTGAATATAGCCGTATCCCACGCCATGGCGGCCCACTAGCGCCCAGCGCGTGCCATAATGATCGGTCACCAGGCCCATCTTCTCAATCTTGGCGCCGGTTTGAAGGGAGTCGATCGTCATGCGGGCGTTCAGGGACGGTGTTGGGCGGAGTGTTGTTTCGCGGGTCACTTCCATCCAACCACGTTCGATGCGCAATGCATCTGGCAAGCGGCCGACTTCAGCCGCGCGAGGAACCGTCAAGGTGCGCACTTCTCCGCGGGAGCGATCCAGACGTACGTCCAGCTTTTGCCCATCCGTCCAACCGGTTTGAACCCGTCGGCCATCCAGTTCCTGATCAAGAAGGGCATTCAAACTGTTGGTCAGAGCCGCCTGCTCCTCTGGCGCTGCAGCCAGCCCGCCGAGACGTTCGCCAAGCGATTCAGACAACGCAGTGAGCGCAGGCGCCGCGGGCCCGGCCGCGCCTTTGGCACCCCAGTGCCCGTCCGCGCCGCGGCAGACAACAGCGCGTTGCGGCGCCACTTGCTCCATGGAAATCTCGAAATCACGGCAGGTGGTCGCCGCCGACACAAGATCGCGCGTCTCGGGCCCGTGGGCGATCTCATAGACCGTGCCAAGCGGACCGTCATGGATCGCAGCCGGTGTTACGTCGCCAGCAGAGACATACCCAAACCCGACGCCATTTCGGCCCACAAGATACCAGCGGTCGTCATACGGGCTGGACAAGGTCGCCATGCGCTGGAGCAGCTGTCCGCGCTCGATCTCTCCCAAAGTGATTTCGGTGGAGATGTCAGGTAACGGGCGCACAACAATTGTATCGCGAGCAGCATACCAACCACCGTCTACGACCAGGCGGTTCGACAATCGCCCCACTTCATCCGCGCGCGACACGGTCATTGCCTGGCTGGTCTGCTGCGACCCCGTCATGCGAACGCGAACGGTCTCGCCATCGGGTGTTTCCAGGGTGACCCGGCGCCCATCAAGTTCGCTCTCCAATGCTCGCTCGATGGAAGCGGCGAGATCAAACTTCTCAGCCCGCGTCAGCGTTTCACCGCTTGCCTCAACCGTGCGCACGATCACATCGGCAGCCGAGCCTGGATGAATAACGCCAGCAAAAGTGTGCGATGGAATCCGCCCCGGTTTCCTGGCTGGGGGTGAAGGCGAAGATGATGCCGGGCTTGGGGGCGCAACATGAACTCTTTCGGACACGCGGGGCACAGGTGTTTCGACCCGAACGCTTTCGGTTACGACTGTCCTGGCAAGGATCGTCTGGGCCGCAGGCTCAGCAGACTGTACCGGAACGCCAACTGGAAAAACAGGTTCGGGCGGCTCAACCACGTGTTCCGGGGCGGGCGATTGGGCCAATTCGCGCGCTTGCAGTGGGTCAGTATTCAGAGCCGGGACGGGTGCGGGAAGTGCCGGCGCGACGCTTTCATTGATCGTAGGCATAGGGACATCGCGTTGGAGCGGTGTGGGTACGGCGGTCATCACATCGCTATAGGTGACATCCGCAGCTGCGCGCGACGGCTCTGTTAGCCCATTCGCCCCACGATCGCTTGAACTGAAACCGAACCAGAGCGCGATCCCGGACACGCCCAACCCTGCAGCTGCCATAAGTGACAGTGCAGTGGGCGTTTTCCAGTTCAGTTTTTCTTCGCCAAACACCTCCTCTACCAGCTGCGCGTGTATCACAGTCGGCTTCGGGACCATTGCCGTGGAGGGCGGGCGCGGCGTGACGCCCAAACCACTGCTGATGGGGGGAACCGTTGGCAGTTTTGGCAAGGGCGCTGTCAGTTTGGGGGCAGCAGCTACAGCGCTGGCGGCCACCTTAACCGGAGACGTCGGTGGCCAGGCGGGTGTGGCGCCCACATCAGAGGCTGCACCGTGAGACAATCCCGGAATCAGACTCGCATCGTGCTCAGTCGCTGTACCATCTTCGCCAATCACAGCCTCTTGAGTAGCCGCGTGATCGCCGAACATACGGATGACCAATTCAGCAATATCTTGCTCATCATCGGGCAAGGCGGGCAGGCTCGGCTGATCGGGTTTTGGCGCGTTGTCCTTGTTGTCCATTTTCACTCATCCAGAACGGAAATCGGGTACGCCCCTCGAATCTGGCGTAGCAGTTCCGTTTCGTGATCGTAAGAAAGATTTCGCGTTATAGGGAGTAAATTCTCGGCTATATTCGCTTTTTGAGATTGAATAGGGCACCCAGGCGAATTTTGTGTTCGCAGCAAAACGAAAACACCCGCCAGACCAACATCTGACGGGTGCCTTCAATTTGAGCGTAGGGAGGCCTATTCCGCTGGCGCATCCGCCTCTGGAGCTGGCAGAGCTGGAGCGGCTGCCGCTTCTGCGGCTTTGGCCTCTTCAGCGGCAACAGCCGCGCGTTTGGCTTTCAACTTGGCATCGCGGTCGCCTGCCACACGGCGGTACTGGCGCAGGCCACCGCCTGTGCCGGCAGGGATCAAACGGCCCACAATGACGTTCTCTTTCAAACCATCAAGCGTGTCCATCTTACCCTGCACAGCGGCTTCGGTGAGCACCCTGGTCGTCTCTTGGAACGAGGCAGCAGAGATGAAGCTGCGCGTCTGAAGCGACGCCTTGGTGATGCCGAGCAGCACAGGCGAACCTGTAGCCTCGCGCTGGTCCTTCTTGCGCGATTTGCGCACAATCGTATTGGCATCTTCGAACTCGATGAGGTCGACCTGTTCGCCTTTGAGGAACGCTGTATCACCTGGATCGTTGATCTCGACTTTCTGCAGCATCTGGCGAACAATCACCTCGATGTGCTTGTCGTTGATCGGCACGCCCTGGAGACGATACACTTTCTGAACTTCTTCGATCAGGTAGTTGGCGAGCGGCTCAATACCCAACGTGGCCAGAATATCCTGAGGCGCGGGGTTACCGTCCATCAGGTATTCGCCGCGCTTGATATAGTCACCATCCTGCACGGTGAGGTGCTTGCCCTTTGGCACGAGGAAGTCGATCGACTCAGCGCCCTCCTCTTCGGGGTGGATATGGATACGGCGCTTGTTCTTATAGTCGCGTCCATACTCCACACGGCCCGACAGTTCCGCGATGATGGCGTGGTCTTTCGGGCGACGCGCTTCAAACAGCTCGGCCACACGGGGCAGACCGCCGGTGATATCCCGGGTCTTGGCGCCACCGGTGGAGATACGGGCAACCGTATCGCCGGGTTTCACCTCTTCGCCTTCGGTCAGCGACAGGATCGCCCCAACTGGCAGGAGGTAACGCGCTTCCGAGCCGTTGGGCAGGGTAACGGGTTCGCCATCGGCGCCAACCACGAGAACCGCAGGTTTGATTTCAGCCGACTTGGAGGCGGTACGCCAGTCAATGATGTGACGCGACGCGATTCCGGTGGCTTCGTCAGTCTCTTCCTTTGCGGTCACGCCATCCATCACGTCGACAAGACGCGCTGAACCGGCCACTTCCGACACGATCGGCTGGGCAAATGGGTCCCAGTCTCCAAGGCGCTGACCACGGTTGACCGTGTCACCTTCATTGGCAAACAGGCGCGTACCGTACGCGGGCTTGAAGGCCTGGCGCGTGCGGCCATCACCATCGATGACCATCACTTCCATGGACCGGCCGATCACCACCAGCGACCCGTCTTCACGGGCCACGGTTGCACCGTTCTCGAACTTCAGTGTGCCGTCGAACGTCACATCAATGCTGGACTGGTCCGCCACGGTGGCCGCGCCCCCAATGTGGAACGTCCGCATGGTCAGCTGTGTGCCCGGCTCACCAATGGATTGAGCTGCAATCACGCCGACAGCCTCGCCGCGGTTGACGATTGTACCACGGGCCAGGTCACGTCCGTAACAAGCCACGCAGACGCCGTTGCGGGTCTCACATGTCAGTGGCGAACGAGCTTTGATCTCATCGACACCAGCATCCTCAATGGCCAGGGCAATCGCCTCGTCCACATAGGTGCCAGTTGGATAGAGCACATCGCCGTCCCCTGTCATGGCGTTCTCAGCAAGCGTTCGACCGAGCAGGCGTTCGGATATCGGAACCACGATATCGGCACCGTCCATGACGGCAGAGATCATGATGCCCTGCTCTGTCCCGCAATCATCTTCATTGATGATGCAGTCCTGGGCAACGTCCACCAGGCGACGGGTGAGATAACCGGAGTTGGCGGTTTTCAGAGCCGTATCCGCGAGACCCTTTCGGGCGCCGTGAGTCGAGTTGAAGTATTCAAGAACGGTCAGACCTTCCTTGAAGTTCGACACAATTGGCGTCTCGATGATCGAGCCATCCGGACGAGCCATCAGGCCACGCATACCGGCCAGCTGTTTCATCTGGTTCTTCGATCCGCGAGCGCCGGAGTGGGCCATCATGAAGACCGAGTTGGTCTCTTTCTGGCGGCCCGTCTCTTCGTCCATCTCAGCTTCGCCAGCCACGTCCATCATGGCGTCAGCCACTTTGTCTGTACAGGTCGACCAGGCATCAACAACCTTGTTGTACTTCTCGCCGCGCGTGATCAGGCCTTCCGCATACTGGCGCTCATACTCAGCGACCTTGTTGCGCGTATCGCCAACCAGTTCCTGCTTGGCCGGCGGGATCACCATGTCGTCCTTGCCGAACGAAATGCCGGCCTTGGCCGCTTCGCGGAAACCCAGTTCCATCAGACGGTCACAGAAGATGACCGTCGCCTTCTGACCGCAGTTCCGGTAGACCTCGTCGATCAGACGACCAACATTCTTCTTGGTCATCAGCGTGTTGGTCAGTCCGGCACTCATGCCTTTCTGCTTTGGCAGGATCGACGCGATCATGAACCGGCCTGGCGTAGTGTCGATCACTTCCACCGAAGGTTTGCCCTCTTCATCAACGCCTTCGAAGCGCGCCTTGATCTTGGCGTGCAGCGACAGGACGCCAGTGTCGAGCGCATGCTCAAGCTCACCGAAGTCAGAAATCGTCATGCCTTCACCGGGCTCCCCATCCTTGTCGAGGGAGAGGTAGTAGAGGCCCAGAACGATATCCTGAGATGGCACCACAATCGGCTTGCCGTTGGCGGGCGACAGGATGTTGTTGGTCGACATCATCAAGACGCGCGCTTCCAGCTGGGCCTCAAGGCTCAACGGGACGTGCACAGCCATCTGGTCGCCATCAAAGTCGGCGTTGAACGCGGCGCAGGCCAGCGGGTGAAGCTGGATCGCTTTACCTTCGATGAGCTTCGGTTCAAAAGCCTGGATGCCCAAACGGTGCAGCGTCGGCGCACGGTTCAGCAACACTGGGTGCTCACGGATTACCTCGTCCAGGATGTCCCAGACTTCAGGCTTCTCCTTCTCCACCAGCTTCTTGGCCGCTTTCACGGTGCCAGCCAGCCCTTTCGCGTCGAGGCGCGCATAGATGAATGGCTTGAACAGCTCCAACGCCATCTTCTTGGGCAAGCCGCACTCGTGCAGCTTGAGGTTGGGGCCAACCACGATGACCGACCGGCCAGAATAGTCAACGCGCTTGCCCAGCAGGTTCTGGCGGAATCGGCCCTGCTTACCCTTAAGCATGTCAGAAAGGGACTTCAGCGGGCGTTTGTTGGTGCCCGTGATGACCCGGCCACGACGGCCATTGTCAAACAGCGCATCCACAGATTCCTGCAGCATCCGCTTTTCGTTTCGTATGATGATGTCCGGCGCACGAAGCTCCATTAGACGCTTCAGGCGGTTGTTCCGGTTGATCACGCGGCGATAGAGGTCGTTGAGATCCGACGTTGCAAAACGGCCACCGTCCAGCGGAACCAGCGGACGCAGATCCGGCGGGATGACAGGCACAACCTGCAGGATCATCCATTCCGGCTTGGCACGGGACTGAAGGAAGGCTTCCACCACTTTGAGGCGTTTGGAATACTTCTTGGTTTTCAGTTCTGATGTGCTCTCCGCAAGTCCTTCGCGCAGATCCTCCGCAAGGGTCTCAAGGTTGAGACCCTTCATCATCTCGCGGATGGCTTCCGCGCCGATCATGGCGGTGAACGCGTCTTCCCCATGCTCGTCCTGGCGCGCCATGTACTCTTCTTCCGAGAGCAACTGGTTCTGCTCCAGGTCGGCCACAAGGCCGGGCTCGGTCACGATATAGCTCTCGAAATAGAGCACGCGCTCCACATCCTTGAGCGTCATGTCGAGGAGAGTCGCGATCCGGGACGGAAGCGATTTCAGGAACCAGATGTGCGCGACCGGCGCGGCGAGCTCGATGTGGCCCATCCGCTCGCGGCGGACCTTGGCAAGGGTGACTTCTACGCCGCACTTCTCGCAGACAATCCCGCGATATTTGATGCGCTTATACTTACCGCAGAGGCACTCATAGTCCTTCACCGGCCCGAAGATGCGGGCACAGAAAAGACCGTCACGCTCCGGCTTGAACGTGCGGTAGTTGATGGTTTCCGGTTTCTTGATCTCACCGGATGACCAGCTACGGATCTTGTCCGGGCTGGCGATGGAAATACGAATAGCCTCGAATGTCGGGGCTGGAGTATTCGGATTGAAGATGCTGGCAACGTCTTGGCGCATGGTGTGTTTCCGCTCCTTCAGAGGGGTGTCGGCAGCGCACTCGGGCGTTCTGGCGCTGCCTTGAATGGGATGGAGGTACGGAGCCGCATGCTCCGACTGGACCAGATTCTATTCTGCCGCCATGGGCGGGCCTGCCTCCTCGTCATCATCCTTGTCTGCTTCGATCAACTCCACGTTCAGGCCGAGTGACCGCATTTCCTTGATCAGCACGTTGAAGCTTTCAGGGATACCGGCTTCGAACGTATCGTCGCCACGCACGATGGCCTCATAGACCTTCGCACGCCCTGCAGTGTCATCGGACTTCACGGTCAGCATCTCCTGCAATGTGTATGCAGCACCGTAAGCTTCCAAGGCCCAGACTTCCATTTCCCCGAAACGCTGGCCGCCAAACTGGGCTTTACCGCCCAGTGGCTGCTGGGTGACCAGGGAATATGGGCCGGTCGAGCGGGCGTGGATCTTCTCGTCCACCAGGTGGTGAAGCTTGAGCAGATACTTGTAGCCAACCGTGACCGGGCGCTTGAATTGCTCGCCGGTACGACCGTCATGCAAGATGACCTGGCCGGAACCATTAAGACCTGCACGCTCGAGCATCTCAACAATGTCCGGCTCACGAGCACCATCAAACACCGGGGTTGCAATTGGAACGCCGCGCGTGACGTTGGTGGCCAGCTCATAGATCTCTTCATCGGAGTCCGGGAACTCCTGATCCTTGCCGTAGACGGTCTGCAGCGTCTCGCGAAGCTCAGCGGCATTGTTGTTCTGATGCCAGGCATCAAGGGCATCCTGGACCATCTTGCCGAGGCCGGCCGAAGCCCATCCCGTATGGGTTTCGAGAATCTGCCCGACATTCATGCGCGAGGGCACGCCGAGCGGGTTCAACACGATGTCCACCGGAGTGCCGTCTTCCAGGAAAGGCATGTCTTCCAGTGGGTTGATCTTGGAGATCACACCCTTGTTGCCGTGACGTCCGGCCATTTTGTCACCGGGTTGAAGCTTGCGCTTCACGGCCAGGAAGACCTTTACCACCTTCATCACGCCAGGTGGCAGATCATCACCGCGCTGGACTTTCTCGACCTTGTCACTGAACCGGGCATCCAGCTCTGCTATGGATTCGTCAAAATCATCCTTCAGCGATTCCAATTGGGCCTGCACTGCCTCGGACTTGAGCGCGACTTCCCACCAGTCCGAACGCGCCAGTTCTTCCAGAGCGTTAGCAGCCACTTTGCCGGCCTTAAAGCCTCTTGGCCCCGCAACAGCGTCTTTGCCGACCAACAATTCCTGCAAGCGCGCATAGGTGTTGCGCTCAAGGATCGACTGTTCGTCTTCCTTGTCTTCCTGCAGCTGTTCGATCATTTCACGTTCGATCTGAAGCGCACGTTGGTCCTTGTCGATGCCGTGGCGGTTGAACACCCGCACCTCAACCACAGTACCGGCGTCACCAGGCGGCACACGCAAAGATGTGTCGCGCACGTCAGAGGCCTTCTCGCCGAAGATCGCCCGCAAGAGCTTTTCTTCCGGCGTCATTGGGCTCTCGCCCTTCGGCGTGACCTTACCAACGAGAATGTCGCCCGCGGCAACCTCGGCACCCACCGCAACAATACCGGCTTCATCGAGGTTGCGAAGCGCCTCTTCACCAACATTCGGGATATCCCGCGTGATTTCTTCCGGTCCGAGCTTGGTATCGCGCGCTGCGATCTCAAACTCTTCAAGGTGGATCGACGTGAATACATCATCGCGCACGATCCGCTCAGAGATAAGGATCGAGTCTTCGAAGTTGTAGCCACTCCAGGGCATGAACGCGACGAGCACATTGCGGCCCAAGGCTAGTTCGCCGAGATCAGTGGAGGGGCCATCAGCAATGATATCGCCCTTGGACACCACATCGCCGACCTTACAGATTGGACGCTGATTGATGCAGCTGTTCTGGTTTGAGCGGCGGAACTTGGCAAGACGGTAAATATCTACGCCCGACTTGGCCTGGTCAAAACCAGATGTTGCACGCACCACGATCCGGGTCGCATCGACCTGCTCAATGACACCGTCGCGCTTGGCAACAACCGCTGCGCGACTGTCGCGCGCCACAACGGCTTCCATGCCCGTACCAACCAGCGGCGCTTCGGCCTGAACCAGCGGCACAGCCTGACGCTGCATGTTCGAGCCCATCAGAGCCCGGTTGGCGTCATCGTTTTCCAGATATGGAATGAGTGAGGCAGCAACAGACACCACCTGTTTCGGTGACACGTCCATATACTCGATATCAGCCGATGGCAGCACCATGGCCTCACCGTTCTGGCGCGCCTGCACCAGGTCATTGGCCAAGGCACCCTCTTCATTCACAGAAGAGTTCGCCTGGGCGATCGCGTACTGGCTCTCTTTCATGGCCGACAGATAGTCCACTTCGTCGGTGAGCTTACCGTTCTCCACCTTACGGTATGGGCTCTCAATGAAACCATACTTGTTGATCCGCGCATGGGTGGCCAGCGAGTTGATCAGGCCGATGTTCGGACCTTCCGGCGTTTCAATCGGGCAGATCCGGCCATAATGGGTCGGGTGCACATCGCGCACCTCAAAGCCGGCACGCTCGCGGGTGAGGCCACCTGGGCCAAGCGCGGAGAGACGGCGTTTGTGGGTGATTTCCGACAACGGATTCGTCTGGTCCATGAACTGGGACAGCTGGGACGACCCAAAGAACTCACGCACGCTGGCTACAACCGGTTTGGCGTTGATCAGGTCGTGAGGCATGACCGTATCGATATCGACAGAGCTCATACGCTCCTTGATCGCACGCTCCATGCGCACCAGGCCGATCCGGTAATTGTTTTCCATCAGCTCGCCAACAGAGCGAACCCGGCGGTTGGATAGGTTGTCGATGTCATCGACTTCGCCCACGCCATCCTTGAGATTCAATATGACATTCATCACACCGACAATGTCTTCCCGGCGCAGGATACGGATCTGGTCCGTGCCCTCTTCGAAGTTGTCGAGCGCAACGGATAGCCGCTGGTCGAGCTTGACACGGCCCACCGCGGACAGATCGTAGCGCTCTGAGTCAAAGAACAGCTGGTTGAACAGAGCATCGGCCGCTTCTTCGGTCGGAGGCTCGCCCGGGCGCATCACCCGATAGATATCTGACAGCGCTTCGAAGCGGTTTTCGTTCTTGTCGGCAGCCAGCGTGTTGCGCAACCACGGTCCTCGCGAGGCCGAGTCGCGGGCGTTGATGTTGATATCGAGCAGCTCGATCGTCTTGATATCGTTTTCACGCAACTCCGCGATCAGCTCCTCTGTGAGCTCATCGCTGGCCTCACCCCAGATCTCACCGGTTTCCATGTTGACGATATCGGAGGCCAGGAATTTGCCTTCAAGCGCGTTGGACGGCACCAGAATCTCATCGGTGCCTGCTTCGGCCATACGCTTGGCACGCAGCGCGGTGATCTTCTTGCCAGCAGGCGCGATCACTTCACCGGTTTTGGCATCCGTGAGATCGAAATCAGGTTTGGAGCCTTTCCAGGCTTCAGAATTGAAGCCAGTCACCCAGCCAGACTTGTGCAGGCGGTAGACCAGGCGGCCATAGAAAGTGTCGAGAATATTCTCGGTGTCGTATCCCAGGGCGTACATCAGCGTCGTGGCCGGCAACTTGCGCTTCCGGTCGATCCGAACGTTCAGGATGTCCTTGGCGTCAAACTCAAAGTCGAGCCAGGAGCCGCGATACGGGATGATACGAGCGGCGAACAACAGCTTGCCCGACGTGTGAGTCTTACCTTTGTCGTGGTCGAAGAACACGCCCGGTGAACGGTGCATCTGAGATACGATCACACGCTCGGTACCGTTGACGATAAATGTGCCCTTGTCGGTCATCAGCGGGATGTCGCCGAGATAGACCTCCTGCTCCTTCACCTCTTTGATGTTGCGCGCTTCGGTTTCCTCATCAACATCGAAGACCACGAGCTGCAACCGAACCTTCAGGGGCGCCTGATAAGTGAGGTCGCGCTGCATGCACTCTTCAACGTCGAACTTCGGCGGTTCGAATTCATAGGAGACGTAATCGAGCACAGCGCGCTCGGAGAAGTCGTGGATTGGGAAAACCGACTTGAACACGCCATCCAGTCCGTCCTCAGTGCGCATGGCCTGGGGGACGGTCATCTGAAGGAAGTGTTCGTAGGAGTCTCGCTGAACCTCAATCAGGTTCGGCATTTCAATGGCTTCTGGAATTTTTCCGAAAGACTTCCGGATACGTTTCTTTTCCGTGAAGGAGAGCGCCATCTTCGTTCCTTATTCGCCTGCACCAGCAGCTCCGGATCTCCATGCCGCCCGATGGCATGGCCCCTTGTCGAACCACCAGCTCGCAGTCTGCTGCCAGTGACGCGGTACGCGGCGACCCCATCAGGGGATCGCCGCGAAGATACACACAAAGGACACATCACTCCGCGCAGCGAAGCATCCCGAAGTTGTAACGGGCCGGCCAGGCCGACACCGCCTTATTTGATTTCGATGGTCGCGCCAGCGTCCTCGAATTTCTTTTTCAGCTCTTCGGCTTCGTCTTTGGTCACGCCTTCCTTGATTGGCTTGGGCGCGCCTTCGACCAACTCCTTGGCCTCTTTCAGGCCCAGGCCGGAAACGACTTCACGGACCACTTTGATGACGCCGATTTTCTTGTCGCCGGCCGACGTGAGAACCACGTCGAATTCGGTTTTCTCTTCTGCAGCTGCGCCGGCGTCGCCGCCACCTGCTGCTGGACCGGCCACAGCCACGGCTGCGGCGGCTTTGATGCCACGCTCTTCGAGGTAGTCGTTGAGCTCTTTTGCTTCCAGAATGGTGAGGCCGAGAAGCTCGTCACCAAGTTTTGCGATATCTGCCATTGTTTTAACTCTGCTGTTGGGGCGAAGGGGTTAGGTGTTGGGTGTTGAACAGTGATCTTAAGCCGAAGCTTGCTCTTGAATGGCCTCGATGGCGCCTGCCAGCTGCTGGCCAGGCGCACTGATGCGCTGGGTAATCTGGCTGGCTTGACCAAGCAGCCGGGCAACAACGGTGGCAATCAGCTCTTCGCGCGATGGCAAGGAGGCCAAAGCCCCGATTCCCGCCGCATCCATGGCCTCGCCTTCCATTAAGGCGCCGACCAGCTTCAGCTTTTCGTTGTCTTTGGCATACTCGCTCGTCACCTTGGCCGGGACCGTTGGGTCTTCGGCATAGGCGATGGCAACCGGGCCCTTGAACAGGTCAGCTGCCGCTTCACCACCTTTGCCATCAAGAGCAACCTTGGCGATGCGGTTTTTGACCACTTTCAGCTTCGCACCGCCCGCTCGGAGCTTGGTGCGCAGCTCTGTCAACTCCGCAACGCTTAGACCGGAATAGTGAGTCACGATGACCGCACCGGATGTCTCGAAGATGTCTTCGAGTTCCTGGCGGGCAACCTGCTTTCCAGCTTTGTCCATTACGGATCTCCAGTTTATGAGCGTCTGGACCATCCAGCCGCCCGGGTGTCTGCTTTCACGGGTCTCCCCGCTCCAGCGCCTGCCCAGGGCGTGCTTTCGTGAGGTCCTGCAGCATGCCTAAAAGACGGTGCTACCCTCGCTCTGCCTCGCCCCGTCTAACACTGGCTTCCCGAAGGAATTTACCGGCTTAAAACCAACCAATGGTCTCGGACAGGAAAGCGGGAGCGCCCACAGCCTTAACTGCAAATGCTCCCGCAAGCCGCGTCTGTTAACGCATCCAATTCACCTGCGCAACCCTGATGTTTTCAGAAATGTCAAGTGTCGCGCGTTTGGAGAATAAAGTGTCGTTCGCCCTACGCTCCAAAGGCCTTCAAATAGATTGAGTTTTTCGGCTTCGCGAACAGACGCTCCACCATGGGAATAAATGTCTCCAGCGGTTCGCTTTCATAGTCAGGGTCGAACGCCGTCTGGTCATAGAGGTGACAGAACTGGGCCGTATATTCAAAAAAGGGATGGTCGCGAAACTGGTCGCGCATGTTCCGGTCCAACCCCAGATGGTGGAAGAAGTAATAGCCTTGGAAAATGCCGTGATTGGCGACCATCCAATGGTTCTTCTCGCTCACGACAGGCTTCAGGATCGCAGCCGCCACATCGGGATGATTGAAGCTGCCGAGCGTGTCGCCGATGTCATGGAGTAGCGCGCAAACAATATACTCTTCGTCACGCCCGTCGCGCATGGCACGGGTCGCTGTTTGAAGTGAATGCTCAAGCCGGTCGATGGGGAACCCACCGAAATCGCCATCCAGCAGTTTTAGATGGTCTATGATACGCTTGGCCAGCCCCTTGTTGAACCGCATGGCCTGGCCAGCGATGATGGAATAGTCCTCGCCATCACCTTCAAGCATTTCCCTGAATTTCGCGCGCGGCGCGGCTGTGTCTCCGTCGGCCACTTTATCCTCCCTGATACATCGGAAAATAGTCGTCGCCAAGGCGCCCAGCGTCAAGCCGCCCGTAAATCGGTGCCCAGTTTTTCCAGAACGCCATTCACGAACTTTGCTTCGGCACCATCCTCGAAGAAATCGTGGGCAAGGGAGACATACTCATCAATGATGATGGCATTGGAAAGCTCCGGGTGAACGAGAAACTCCGCGGAACCAGCACGCAGAATGGCACGCGAAATCGTATCCAAGCGAGACAGTTTCCACCCCTGCGACAATCTCAGAGTTATAGCCGCATCGATCGCGACCTGCTGATCAATCACAGCGTTCACAACAGACTTGAACAGATCAGGATCGGCTTCTTCGACCGGCTCACCCTCGGGGCCATAACCAAGCCGGTCTTCCATGAACTCACGGATTACGGCTTTTGCGCTGCGACCCGTCTGCTCCATTTGATAGAGCGCCTGGACGGCAGCGAGCCTTGCACCGGCGCGGCGCGCCCGCCTCAGGTCAAAGGGCAGATCGGCTTCGCTCATCGCACAAACTTCTTGCGGAACTCCAGCATGGATAAACAGGCCTCGGCGGCATCCTTGCCCTTATTCTTTTGCTGGCGATCAGCGCGCACCCAGGCCTGATCCTGGTTTTCGACGGTCAGAATGCCATAACCGATGGCCAGACGACGCTGGACGCTGAGGTCCATCAGACCGCGCGCGCTCTCTCCGCAAACATAGTCATAGTGGCTGGTTTCCCCGCGCACCACACAACCCAGCGCAATGTAGCCGTCCCAGCGCGCACTATCAGCCGCCATCGCGATGACGCCGGGCAACTCAAAAGCGCCAGGGACGATGATTGTCTCAGTCTTGCAATCGAACGCATCCAGAATTTCCTGGGCGCCGGCTTCCATCTCCAGCGAAATTTTCTCGTAGTAGCGTGAGGTGGCAATCAGTACCCGGGCCATTCAGCCCTCCTTCGTGGTTAGGGGCCGCCAGCCCTCTATGCTGAGGCCGTATCCGTCAAGACCTGCCACGCGGGTGGGCTGAGTATCAGACAAGAAGATCATTCTCCGTACGCCAAGCTCACGCAGTATTTGTGCCCCGACGCCATACTCGCGCAACGGCGCCGTAGTGTCCTTTGCCGTACCCGGTTTGGCTCCCAGCCGCTCGGCCAATGCATCAGGTCGCATCGTGTTCACAAACACGACGACACCGGGCTCATCGGCCTCCGAGATCGTTTGCATGGCATGTTCAACCAGCCCCTGCCGTGGCCCACGCTCGCCCAGAATATCGGCAAGAACGTCTGTGCGGTGGACGCGCACCAAAGTCGTGCTGTCGGGCGTGATGTCGCCATGCACAATGGCGATATGTTCGGCGCCATCAAGCGCATTGCGGAACACCACCGTCTTGAACCCCGCGCCAAATGCGCTGTCCAGCGGCGCCTCGACCCGGCGCTCCAGATAGCGGTCATTCTGTCGGCGCCAGGCTATGAGATCGGCAATGGTGCCGATCTTCAAGCCATGGAGTTGGGCGAATGCGACAAGGTCTGGCAGCCGCGCCATGGTGCCATCATCATTCATGATCTCGCAGATCACACCGGCTGGATACAGCCCGGCCATGCGAGAGATATCGACCGCAGCTTCTGTATGGCCCGCACGCACCAGCGTGCCGCCATCCTTGGCCACGAGAGGGAACACATGGCCTGGCGAGACAATGTCGCCATGGTCCTTGGTCGGATCGATGGCCACCATGATAGTCCTGGATCGGTCTGCCGCACTGATGCCTGTGGTCACACCTTCGGCCGCCTCAATCGAGACGGTGAAGGCCGTGCCCATGCTTTCTCGATTGTCGCGGGCCATCATGTCGAGGTTCAGCACTCGAGCACGCTCGGTGTTCATGGCCAGACAGATCAAACCACGGCCAAACTTGGCCATGAAGTTTACCGCTTCGGGTGTGGCGAAGTTCGCCGGTATGATCAGGTCACCTTCGTTTTCACGGTCTTCCGCATCCACAAGGATGTACATCCGCCCGTTGCGGGCGTCCTCGATAATTTCGTCCACCGATGAGATAGCCGCGGAAAAGTCTTCAGCCATGGTTTGCCCCTCCTGGCGCATCCGCGCCCACAAGCCGGGCGACATACCGCGCCAACATGTCGATTTCCAAATTCACCCGGTCGCCCGGCGCCAGCTGTGACAGGGTCGTCACTTCCCAGGTATGGGGGATGATGACCAGCTGAAAGTCGCCATCCTCCAAAGCTTCAGCGACCGTCAATGACACGCCATTCACCGCAGCCGACCCCTTGGTGGCGAAGTACCGCACAATGTCAGCGGGTGGGCGTATGGTCAGCCGCCAACTTTCGCCCTCTTGCTCTACGGAAATCACTTCGCCGACGCCATCAACATGGCCGAACACAAAGTGACCGCCCAGCTCATCGCCGAGTTTCAGGCTTTGCTCCAGATTGACGCGGGCGCCTTCGCTCCATGACCCCAACACCGTCCTGGAGAGGGTTTCCGGCACAGCTTCCACGGCAAACCACGCGCCCCGTTCGCCATGCCCTTTGTCGACAACCGTCAGGCAGACCCCAGAGTGCAGAATCGAAGCGCCCATATCGATGCCATCAACCGGAAAACCGGACTCGACCTCGAACCTGCGCAAGCCGTTGCGGTCTTCAGCTTTCCGAATGGTTCCCACATCGGTTACAAGGCCGGTGAACATGACGTCTCTCCTAAGTCGAGGCCTTCACATAGGTCTCAAGGACATCATCCCCAATCTGTTCCCTTGCGGCACCTCGCCACCGTACCGTCGCACCCAGTTCTGGCAGCTCCAGCGCACCGATACCGGGCAAGCCATCTCCGCCGATCAAGATCGGCGCCCGGAACCAGGCCAATTGGTCGACCAGGCCGGTTTTCAGGAAGGCCGCAGCCACCTGTCCCCCGCCCTCGACCATGAGCCGGTGGACACCTTCCACGGACGCCCGGCGAACCACCTCAGATGGACTAACGCGACCATCCGGCCCGCCGCAGGTCCATACATTCACGCCCACCGACGTGAGCTCCGGATGCGCGCCGCCCGCAACGGCCACAGCAATCGGGGACAAACCCGCTGACTTCACAAGCCGGCCATCCAGCGGCGTGCGGCCATGGCTATCCATGACAATCCGCATGGGCTGGTGCTCCGGCAGCGGAATGGAACGGGCCGTCAGTAGCGGATCATCCGCCAGAACGGTTCCAATTCCGACGAGGACAGCATCATGCTCTGCGCGCAATTGATGACTGCGCGCACGTGCCTCAGCCCCCGTAATCCACTGGCTCGTGCCGTCTGACAGTGCAATTCGACCGTCGAGCGATGTCGCGATTTTCAAGGTCACGTGCACAGCGCTCATGACCCGTCTCCATCCACCTCATCTTCGAATTTGGCACTGTCGATGAAACCGGCGAAGTCGGACGGATCGTTGAAGTCCTTGTAAACGCTTGCATAGCGCACATAGCCCACCGGATCGACATCGCGCAGGGCCGCCATGACGAGCTCTCCGATCCGCGCCGATGGCACTTCAGGGTCGCCAGAAGATTCAAGCATGCGAATGATACCTGAGACCAATTGCTCAAGCTGGTCAGTCTCAACAGGGCGCTTTCGCAGCGCAATCTTTACCGATCGGAACACCTTGTCGCGATCAAACGGCACGCGCTTGCCATCGCGTTTCACCACCATGACTTCGCGCAGCTGAACCCGTTCAAACGTTGTGAACCGCGCACCGCACCGCTCGCACGCACGGCGACGGCGCACAGATGTGTTGTCTTCGGCGGGGCGTGAGTCTTTGACCGCCGTATTTTCAGATCCGCAGAACGGGCATCTCACCGGCGATCAGGCCCCAAGGCCCTGATAGATCGGGAAGCGAGCCGTGAGTTCTTTCACCTCGCCGCGCACCTTGTCTTCGATGGCCGTGGTTTCGCCACCGGCAGAAAGAGCATCAACGATTTCGACAATCCAGCGGCCGATCTGTGTGAATTCCGATTCGCCAAACCCGCGCGTGGTTCCAGCGGGTGAGCCCACGCGGATGCCACTGGTGATCGCTGGCTTTTCAGGATCAAATGGAACACCGTTTTTGTTACAGGTGATGAAAGCCCGCTCCAGCGCGGCTTCGGCGGCGTTGCCTTTCACACCCTTGGGACGCAAATCAATCAGCGCCACATGCGTGTCAGTTCCGCCAGATACAGCAGCCAGCCCACCATCGAGGACGGCCGCGGCCATGGCTTGCGCATTGGCGATCACCTGGGCGGAATAATCCTGGAACTCATTGGTCAGAGCCTCACCGAACGCCACAGCCTTGGCAGCGATCACATGCATCAGCGGGCCACCCTGGATGCCTGGGAAGACCGCGGAATTGAATTTCTTCGCCAGGGATTCGTCCTGGGTGAGAATCATGCCGCCGCGAGGCCCGCGAAGAGTTTTGTGGGTTGTCGTCGTTGCCACATGGGCATGATCGAGCGGATTGGGATGCTGTTTGCCAGCCACCAAACCGGCAAAGTGCGCCATATCCACATGGAACCAGGCGCCAACCTCATCGGCGATCGCGCGAAAGCGGGCAAAGTCGATTTGACGGGGATAGGCCGATCCGCCTGCGATGATCAATTTGGGCTTGTGCTCGCGAGCGAGAGCTTCAACTTCATCGAAGTCGATAAGGTCATCTTCCTGACGAACGCCATACTGAATGGCGTTGAACCACTTCCCTGACTGGTTTGGACGCGCACCATGGGTCAGGTGTCCACCAGCCGCCAAAGACATGCCAAGAATTGTATCACCGGGCTGCAGCAGGGCCTGAAACACCGCCTGATTGGCCTGGCTACCGGAATTCGGCTGAACATTCGCAAAGCCGCACTCGAACAAGGCACAAGCCCGCTCTATCGCAAGCGTTTCGGCAACATCCACGAATTCACACCCGCCATAATAGCGACGCCCAGGATACCCTTCGGCGTATTTGTTGGTAAGAACAGTGCCCTGCGCCTCAATCACCGCTTGGGACGCGATATTTTCAGACGCGATCAACTCAATCTGCTGCTGCTGGCGCGTCTGCTCGTCTTCAATCGTCTTGAAGATGGCAGGATCGCGCTCGGCAAGCGACGACGTGAAAAACCGGTCGACCAGGTCCACCGAAGGGAATGCCGAATCGGCCATATGCGTAGCTCCTTCAATCGGACACTTCGTTTACATCCGTGCCCCCCGCCCTGCAAGCAGGCTCGCGGATACTGTCGCGGCTTCAACGATGTACATCTTGTCACAAGCGCACACACGAAGACCGAAAAACAAATACTGGACGAATTCGGAAAATTTTCTCTTGAACTGTAAGAATTTAGGCGTAATGCAATGCAATAGAAACACTTCTCGGGCGCGCAAACCAACCAATACTTGATGTAAACGCACGCTCAGCCGTGGCTGGTCCACTCAGGACTTTGCAAATGCCACGCTAAAGAAAAAGGCTGGAAGATGAACGACTTGATCGACATAGAATCGAGTGAAGCCACACTGGAAATGACTGGTGAAATTGTATCCGCATTCGTTTCCAATAATCCTGTTCCGGCAGCCGCTTTACCAGATTTGATACGCTCTGTGCATGAAACACTTCTGGAACTGTCCGGTGTTGCGGAAGCAGAGCCACCGCGGCCGGAGCCGGCGGTGTCGATCGGCAAGTCTATCACGCCAGATTACCTGATTTGCCTTGAAGATGGCCGAAAACTCAAAATGCTGAAGCGCTACCTGCGCTCGCGCTATGATTTGACGCCGGAAGAATATCGCGCTCGCTGGAACCTGCCGTCTGACTATCCGATGGGCGCGCCCAACTATGCCAAGCGTCGCAGTGAATTTGCCAAGGAAATCGGTCTCGGCCGAAAGCCCGGCAAATCCTGATCAGGCAACAGCCTGGTCAAGGCCCAGCTGTTTCCACACCGCCAGAATAGCCGCCACCAACTCGTCCATCATGTCTTCCGTATGGACCGGGCTGGGCGTGAACCGCAGCCGTTCGGTGCCCTTCGGCACAGTGGGATAATTGATCGGCTGAACATATATCCCGAAGTCAAACAAGAGCGTGTCAGACAGCGCCTTGCAACGCTCAGGGTCGCCCACCATCAGCGGCACGATATGGGTGTCAGTGCGTAACACCGGCAGTCCGGCGTCTTCGAATTTTCGCTTCAAAAGCTCCGCCTTGGCCTGATGGTCCGCACGCAAAACGCGCCCTTCATCGGAGCGTAACTTCTGGACACTTGCCAGCGCGCCCGCCGCCATGACCGGACAGGTTGACGTCGTAAAAATGAACCCAGATGCCATTGATCGGATAGCATCAATCACAACATCGTCGGCGGCAATGTAGCCGCCCATGACCCCAAAGGCCTTACCAAGCGTACCTTCAATAATATCGACACGGTCCATCACATTGTCGCGCTGGGCAACACCGGCGCCTTCCTGACCGTACAGGCCGACGGCATGCACTTCATCAAGATAGGTGATCGCGTCGAACTCATCTGCGAGGTCGCAAAAGGCTTCAATCGGCCCGACATCGCCGTCCATCGAATAGACGCTTTCGAACGCGATGAGTTTTGGACGATCTGCGGGATCGTTTTCCATCAAAGCACGCAGATGATCCACATCATTGTGCTTGAATATCCGGCGTTCGCAGCCTGAACGGCGAATGCCCTCGATCATGGAAGCGTGGTTCAAAGCATCGCTGTAAATGATCAGCCCTGGGAGGATTTTCCCGAGCGTGGCGAGAGTCGCATCATTGGCCACATAGCCTGATGTAAACAGCAGCGCTCCGGTCTTGCCATGGAGATCTGAAAGCTCTTTCTCCAGTTCGACATGATATCGTGTCGTTCCGGAAATGTTACGTGTGCCGCCAGAGCCTGCGCCGAAACTGTCCACCGCGTCGTGCATCGCATCCACAACATGATCATCCTGGCCCATGCCAAGATAATCATTCGAGCACCAAACGGTGATCTCACGTTCACCGTCTTCAAAACGCGCCGTGGCTTTCGGGAACCGCCCGCGATGACGGTGCAGGTCCACAAATACGCGATAACGCCCCTCATCATGGATCGAGGCCAGTGCGTCTTCAAAGGCTTTGAGATGCTTCATCTATCGTCATTCCTGGCCATTCAGAGACCTTATTTGGTTCTTTTGCTGCATTTGTCCAAAGAACAATCGCCGCAGGCGAAACACAGATCAACCTCACTACACCTGTGCGCCGCCGATACGGGATACGCAACACTACGTAGCGTAGTCCGGGCAATCGCGATCAAGTTTGCGCAGCAAGGCGGGCCAGGCCAACATATTTGCCAGCACTTTGGTGCCTTCTGGATTGGATTGGTCTTTCACAGTCTTCTGAACGTCAGGTGTACCTTCGAGAACATTTTCCCGGCCCGCTGACAGAGCGCGAACCTGCATGCTGCATGCCCGTTCGAAGAAGAACATGCGCAAATAACATTCCGCAGCCGTTCCACCAACTGTCAGTGTGCCATGATTGGGCAAGAGCAGATTGTTGTGCCCCCCCATATCGGCAACAAGTCGCTCACGTTCTCCATGGTCCAGCGCAATACCCTCATAGGCATGTGTCGCAAGATCATGGCAGACGATCATCGCGGTCTGGCTGAGGGGCAGCAAGCCCTCCTTTTGGCACGAGACCGCGACGCCATCGTCTGTGTGCAAATGCATGACAACGTGGGCGTCGTCGCGCGCGGCGTGAACGGCAGAGTGGATCGTAAAGCCCGCTGGATTGATGAAATACGGTGTCTCGTCGACGATATTTCCGTCCAGATCGACCTTCACAAGACTGGAAGCAGTCATCTCTTCGAAAAGGAAGCCATAAGGGTTGATCAGGAAGTGATGATCAGGCCCCGGCACGCGGTGGGAAATGTGAGTGAAGATCATATCGTCCCAGCCATTGATGGCCGTCAGGCGATACATTGCCGCAAGGTCGACCCGCGCCGCCCATTCTTCTTCGCTGACTCGCGATTTCACGTCCAATCCAGCTGCACCATCCATGGCGTCATCTCCTCCAGTTTTGACCACAGTCTACTGAAGGCCAGCCGTATGCGCCAATAGTATTTGCCTTGACGGGTCTTCCTAATCCCCCAATCAAGGCGAATGACTGCCAAGATCGCTTTTTCAGCATCCGCCCGGCCAGAAGCCCAGGAAGCCCTTTCGCGGCTCGTCCGAAAATACGGGCAACATGATGAGCGGGATGCTGATGTCATTGTCGCGCTTGGCGGCGATGGTGCCATGCTCGGCGCCCTGCGCAGGCAGTTTGACGACCACAAACCCGTCTACGGCATGCACCGGGGCACGGTTGGCTTTCTCATGAACGAGTATGATGAAGACAATCTGCCAGAAAGAATCGAAGCTTCAGAACGCGCGCGACTGAACCCCCTGCGCATGACATGCGTTACAGTAGACGGCGAAAAGATCGTCTATCTCGCCATCAATGAAGTATCGATGCTTCGCCAGACCGCGCAAACGGCCCGGCTACGCATCTTGGTCGATGGCAAGGAACGCATTCCCGAACTGGCCTGTGACGGCGTGTTGGTTGCAACGCCCGCCGGATCAACCGCCTACAATCTTTCCGTCCATGGTCCCATCCTGCCCATCGGCGCGCAGCTTTTAGCCATGACGCCCATCAGTCCGTTCCGCCCGCGCCGCTGGCGCGGCGCGCTTTTACGCCATGACGCAAAGGTCCGGATTGAAGTTGAACTGCCGCAGCACCGCCCCGTCGCGGCGGCCGCCGACAATCAGGAAGTTCGCAACGTGGCAACCGTCGACGTGCGCGAAGACAGAGAACACTTCCAGACCCTTCTGTTTGACCCCGGCCAGGCGCTCGATGAGCGAATCCTGCGAGAGCAGTTCTCGTTTTAGGGCGGAAGACATCAAACTAAGCTCGGTTTTTATACCAAATGTCAGGGGTTTGCTGAAAAGAAGCGCCATGACCAAGTCTCTACTGTCTTCGCTCAAACGGTCCTTCAAACCCCAAGGGGAAGTTGAAGCACTTCCGAAGCCTGACCTTTCGCGTGTTTTGAAAACGCCAAAGGGCACCCATGCTCCCGTAAATGACATTGTGGAGCCTTCAGAGCTGCAACCGACTGAAACCGTTGAAGCGAAATCCTGGCTCACCCAGGATGTGTCCGCGTTGCGAACGGCGCTGGACGCGTTTTCCGCTGAGCCGGAAAACAGCGCTCATCGCCGCGGCCTTTTCCTGTGCGCGCACAATCTGCGAGGCGCGGCTGAACCGCTTGGCAATCCGGATGTGGCGCGCCTTGCAACCTCTTTGTGCCGCTTGATCGAAGCCTGTGCGTCTGACACCGCCGACCTCAGCCTGGCATCTTTGCATGTGCAGGCCATAGGGGCCGCCGCTGAAGGCGAAGAAGGCTCTGAACTGGCCCAGTCGGTCTGTGTCGCCCTGGAAGACAGCGTTCGAAATCGCGGTTAACGCCAAGCTCGTTTAGCTGGTCTTCGAATTGGGGCGTGCAACACCCGACACACGCTCTATCGGTTCACGCGTTTGCGGGTAGCCCTCAACATCCGGGATCACCAAACACGGCCCATCTGATTCTGAACGGTCTATGACCGGCTCAATCAGGGGCGCCAGGTCGGTGGAAAACCGCTCGAGGGCTTCATGGCACGACGAGGCAAGCCCCAGCCGGCCCAAATTCATCCGGGTCGGAAAAATGATCGTCGCCTCCTCTCGCTCGGCGGCTTCAATCGCCTCGAGAGGTCGATACCACTGGATGTCCACGGTCTCGCGTCCGTCATGGGTGGCCACCTGCGCCTCCGGCATCTGGGCGAGGTAGAAAAACGTATCAAAGCGCTTCGGCATGAATTCAGGGGTGAGCCAGTTGCCGAACTCGATCAGCGCACCGCCATACAGTTTCAGCTGCTCGCGCTTGATAACGTCACTGAAGGCCACCTCGCCGCGGTCAACCGGTCCGCGCAGCGGCGTAAGCGATTCTACGGTTTTGATGGGCACGGGTTGCCCATCGGCCTGGACGGCCAGGAGAACCCCGGTTTCCTCGAAACACTCTCGTATTGCGGCAATCTGAAAGGACCGCTGTTTGCCCGTGGCATCCCCGATGAACATCTTGTCCCAGGCCGAACTACGGTCATCTGCAGTCACCTTGCCACCCGGAAACACCATTGCACCGGCCGCAAAATCAATTTCGGGATGGCGTTTCACCATCAGAACCTCCAACCCACCCCGGTCGCGAAGCAACAAAAGGGTCGAGGCGGGTAGCATATCTGGTGAAGTTTCGCTCATCCTGCGTGAATAGATGAAACTTCACGGAAATCCACCGCCCCCTGTGCGCGTGACCTTCAGTTTGATGAGGTAGTTTGAACGGATACCCGCCGATACCTAAGGACACCGCCAATGCAGCCCCGCACCACCCCTCTCCTGCCTCAGCGATCTGTCCAGAAGCCCGCCAGCATCAAACACCGCTTTCTACCCGTCATGGACCTGCTAAGCTGTGACCTCGTCGGTCAGGTCTACGAAAATGATCAGCCCTTCGATGCAAGCGTGTCATTTGGACCCGTGACCAGCGCGTTCAATTCTCCCTGCCCGGCTGAATGGCTTGGCCTGCACGTCGAAGATGCGCTTGTGTTGGCCAGCGGTTCAGGACGCAAAGACGGGCCAATTCATATTGCTGCGCCTGTCCCGGCCCTCAGTCACCCTGACTCAGCAGATGCCTGCGAGGCCGCCGTGCGCCGCGCTCGCGCCTGCCCCCAGGAAATCTGTCTCGACTTTGACGACACCGCGTTCGTCGATAGCGGCGCCGATGCCACAACTCATGTCAGCGCTTTGCGCCGGCGCGGGTTTCGCGTGGGCATTGATGCGCGCCGCAGCTGGCAATCGGCGACCACTCCGACCCTTCGCATGCTCATCGACACGGTGCGGATAACGGCACGTCAACTCGACACTGAGCAAGACCTCGTCGAGCGCGTATTGAGCGTCGCTGAAGAGGGCGTCGCAATCATGGCTGATGGTGCACGCTGGCGCGACAGTCACGACCTTTGCGAATTGGGTGTAAGCTTCGCCACTGCGCCGAGGGCAGACGCCTAGGCGGCGTCCTCATCCCGGCTGGACTGGGTCTCGTCATAGGCGTCGAGCTTGTCCAGAAGATAATCGATATCGTCCTTGGGCATCGCCTGATACTGGGTCAGCACGCGCTCGATCATACGGGTGCGGAACCGCATCCGGTCGCCAGCCTCTCCATCATATCCGGTATCATGATAAACGCCGAGCGCCGCGCGAAAGAGGTCCAGGAAACGACGCGGGAAACCGGCGCGGTCAAACACCGCCTGCAATCCGAGCGGGCCGGCATCATGCACCATCAACCAGACGCGCTGGTGTGGCACGCCTGACAGTTCCGCGAGAGCATGTTCGACAAATCCCATATGACCCATGCAGAGGCCCCGAAGGATCAGTGAGTGGGTCAGTCGGCCGTTTAAATTCAACTGCGATACGAAACGCGGCAAATCCCGTGTCCGGCCCGCTTGTTCCACAAGATCAATCGTTGCGCGCTCTCGAGCGCCGGCGGTCAGGTCAATCGCCATTTGTGCGGGCAGTTCATGCTTGTTGACCAACATATCGAACACAGCGCCTGAAACCATCGACACCATTTTCTCGGCAATATGAATCGGCACATGTTCGCGCGCGACCAGTGCCGCGTGAATCTCACCATCCTTGGGAAACCTCGCAATCGTGTCGGCGAATGCCTTGTCGGTGACTTCAGCACCTTCATTGCCCATCAGGACGTGGACAGCACCATTTGCAGCGTGTTCGGCTATGACATCAGCGAGCGTCGACGACACTTCACCGCGCGCCGCCACGGCCGATTGCTTGGCCTCGGATGCAGACAGGACAATCTCAATGAGATCTTCCTCAGTGAATACCGGTGAATTTTCCAGAACCGGCAGTGCCACCGTCTCAATATCACGCGATAATTGCAGAGCCACTTCCCGTGGCAGAATCGGCGAGTTGCGCAGCGTAATGGACAAAGTACGACGCACAAGTTCTGCGGTGTCGTCGGCCAGAATGCCCATAATCTCTTCGGCAAACGCCCGCTCAACTTCGCTCAGCGGGTCCAGCGCCATACGGCGACATAGCCTGTGCGCCACCGATGCGCGTGATTCTGGCGTTTCACCTTTGACCAGCCGGATAATATCATCCTGGGTCAATTCCGGCCTGAGAGTCTTCACCGTCATGGTGGGCCCCTTCCCTCACATGGACATTTGCAATTTTAGTCGAAATGCGCGCCATGCGGTTAACATTGGTTTACCAAATCCGTAGTTAGGCCAGCAGACATGACGGAGGAAACTGGAATGCTCGATGGGATCCGTGTGATTGAACACGCCACATACATGGCCGCGCCCGGTGCCGGAGGCATCCTGTCGGACTGGGGCGCTGACGTCATCAAGATCGAGCCACCGGGCGGAGATCCAATCCGCAAGTTCTTTTCGACCATTGGCACCGACATTGAAGTCAATCCGGTCTTTGATTTTGACAATCGCGGCAAGAAGTCCATTCATCTCAGCACATCCACGCCTGAAGGCCAGGAGATTGTCAAAAAGCTGGCCGCTGGCGCCGATGTGTTCCTGACGAATGTACGCCCGGGTGGCCTCAGCCGCGCCGGGCTGGGCTTCCAGGAACTGATCGCGTTGAACCCGCGTCTCGTGTATTGTTCTCTCACCGGATACGGGCTGGAAGGCCCAGACCGGGACCGGCCTGGTTTCGACATCGCCAGTTTCTGGAGCCGATCCGGCGCAGCCCATCTCACATTGCCCAAGGGATCAGATCCATTCCCGATTCGCACAGCGTTCGGCGATCATGTAACGTCCATATCTGCAGCCGCAGGTATTTGCGCCGCACTGCTGAAAGCGCACCGCACGGGAGAAGGCCAGTTGGTCGAAGCGTCGCTTTTGCGAACCGCGTTGTTTGCGATGGGAAGCGATCTTGCGATCCAGCTCTATTTCGGCCGGATCGGATCAACAAAATCGCGGTCCGAGCAGATCCAGCCACTGATGAACTTTTTCAAAACCGGCGATGGAGAGTGGTTCGTTATCGTATCGCGCCAGGGTGAAGGCGACTGGCCGAAGATCGCTCGGTCCTTCGGGATTGATCCCGCTTTGATCGAAGACGAGCGCTTCAGTTCGTCCAAGAGCCGCCGGCGCAACTCCGCCGAACTCGTTGAGCTTCTGGATGCAGGCGCAGCTCAATTTTCGACAGCCGAGTTGGCCGCGCGCATGGACAAGGAAGAGATCGCCTGGGCGCCGGTCCAAACGCTGGCTCAAGTCGCCAGTGATCCACAGGCCGAAGCCGCGGGAGCGTTCGTGGACGTTCCAAGCGACACCCACCCGGAGGGCAAGTTCCGCTCGCCCGGTGGACCGCTCAGGTTTCCCGGTGTTGACGATGGTCCTAAGGGCCCGTCCCCCAAAATCGGCGAACACACCGAGAGCGTGTTGAGCGACCTTGGCTATTCAGACGTAGGGATAGACGCTTTGAAAGCCAACGGCACGATCTTTTAGGACGCTTTCAAAAGCGACCAGAATTTAGTTCATCAGGCGGAGCCATTCACGAGCCGCTTTGAGCGCTTCGCGGATTTCGTCGCTGCTCATCTGGTCAGCCATTTCCTGGCGCAGTTCTTTTGCAACTTCATGACCTCTGACGGCCGCTAAATTGAAAAACTTGTGAGCCGCAATCAGGTCAACATCGACATCGTCACCCAGGGAATAAGCCAGACCGGCTTGGTAAAGATCGTCGCATGCGCTGGAGGCGTTGAGCCCTTCACATGGCAATACGTCGGTTTCGAATTCGGCAAATGCCATGTTTTTTCTTCCTTTAGCACCCGCGAACCTTGCTGCCGGTTTCCCCGGTCTTAACGTTGGTCCGCACCATCCGCCGCCATCGTTGGCGACAGGTCAAAAGTGCCTTGAAGGCTTTGTGTTATGGTTAACGCCAAGCCCTGTTTTCACCGGGATGGTAAACACTGGCCCGGGCAATGTTCATGTTTGGGAATTGAGAAGTTCGGGCCCATGGGACATTCCTCCAGGCGCGGGCCTTGCGCTGAACACTGGAGCCGCCATTTTGATGCTGGTTACTATTGGCAAGGATGGAATTGATGAGCGACGAGAACGAATATGTCCCCCCAAAGGTCTGGGAATGGGACACCGAAAGCGGCGGACGGTTTGCAAACATCAACCGGCCAATCGCCGGGCCGACCCACGAGAAAGAACTCCCCGTCGGCGAACACCCGTTCCAGCTCTACTCCCTGGCCACCCCGAACGGCGTAAAAGTCACCGTGATGTTCGAGGAGCTTCTGGAAGCCGGCGTCAAAGACGCCGAATACGATGCCTGGTTCATCAATATCGGTGAGGGCCATCAATTCAGTTCTGGCTATGTGGATATCAAACCGAACTCCAAGATCCCGGTCATGGTGGATCGTTCCGGTCCGGAGCCTATCCGCGTGTTTGAGAGCGGCTCCATCCTGGTGCATCTGGCGGAGAAGTTCGGGATGTTTCTGCCCACAGACGGTGCCAAACGGGTAGAAACGTTCAACTGGCTGTTCTGGCAGATGGGCTCAGCGCCCTTCCTCGGCGGAGGCTTTGGGCATTTCTACAATTATGCGCCTTTCAAGATAAAGTACGCCATCGACCGCTTCTCCATGGAGGTTAAGCGCCAGTTGGACGTGCTCGACCGCAATCTTGCCGATCGGGAATATCTGATCGGAGACGAGCTGACGATCGCCGACTTCGCCACCGCGCCGTGGTATGGTGCCATGGCCAAGGGCCTCCTTTATGAGGCTGGCGAGTTCCTGTCGGTTCATGAATACACCAATGTCATTCGTTGGATGGATCAGCTTGCAGCTCGTCCGGCCTTCCAGCGTGGCCGTAGGGTGAACAAGGCTTGGGGGGCCCCAGAAGGCCAGCTGATCGAGCGCCATGCCGCAGCCGATTTCGACGCAAAGCCCCAAGACAAGGACTGAGATGGTGCTTAAAACAGCCCCAATGGCTGACTATTTCAAACCCATCCCCTTTCCGGGCGGCGTTGTAGATGCCGCGTTCGCCGACGAACTTGGCCGGTCTTTTCGTGAGACCGGCTTTGCCGTTATTGAAAACCACCCAGTGGATGCAACAGTCATCGCAGGGGCGCTTGAGGCTGCGAGCGCATTTTTCGCGCTGCCGCTGGATCAGAAAATGCCGTTCGATGACCGCGAAGGCGGCGGGCAGCGTGGCTACACTGCCTTCGGCACCGAAAACGCCAAGGGCAAAGCCGAGGCAGACCAGAAAGAGTTCTGGCACCTTGGTCGCGCAGGCGAAACAGGTGGCATGCGCGCGACACCAAGTGTGCCTGTCGTGCCGGGCTTCGACGGCGCAACCTCCGCGCTGTTTCAGGCCCTCGACCAGATGGGCCAGGTTCTTCTTCAGGCCGTTGCGCTTCATCTTGGCCTTGAGCGCAACTGGTTCACTCCGCGCATCGATGAGGGAAACTCGATCCTTCGCCTGTTGCACTATCCGCCGCAGACTGAGCCCCCGCCTGAAGGATCGGTCCGCGCCGGCGCGCATGAAGACATCAATGTGATTACGCTTCTACTCGGCGCCGACGAAGCCGGGCTTGAGGTCCAGCATCGGTCTGGTGAGTGGCTGGCGGTCAATCCGCCCGAAGGCAGCCTGGTTGTGAATTGCGGCGACATGCTCGATCGACTGACCGGCGGTATCTTGCCATCAACTACCCATCGTGTCGTGAACCCATCGGCAGCACGGGCCAGGTTTCCGCGATACTCCATGCCGTTCTTTTTGCACTTTGAACCCGATGTTGTGATCGATCCCCTTGCCCAATGCCTGGAAGAAGGCGGGCGCAGCGCCCCACAGATCACCTCACACGACTATCTGATGCAGCGACTGCGGGAGATTGGACTGGTTCCCGCCCTGTAACGCGCTTGCGACTTGCCTAGTCATCGGGGTTCACCTTGCCGCGAAGGTTTTTCAAGCCGCTGCGCACTTTTTTCGCATGGAGGCGCCGCCGGACGGACCCTTTCGATGGCCGGGTTTTGATCCGGCGTTTGGGCTGGGTCGTCGCCCGCACAATCATTTCCTTCAATCGCTTGCGAACAGCTTCGCGGTTGAGAACCTGGCTGCGATGATTTCCCGCCTCCAGCACTAGGTCTCCGGCTTTAGATATCCGCGCGCTGTACAGCCTCAAGAATCGGTCCTTGATCGGTTTCGGAATCGAGCTGGCCGCAGGAGACCACCGCAACTGAACCGCAGTGGAGGTCTTGTTCACATGCTGGCCACCCGGTCCCGATGCACGCACAAAGCTCTCGCTCAGCTCCCATGCAGGCACCGTCAGCGCATTTGAAATGACCAGATCTGATTTAAAATCGTCCGCCAGCACGGTCTCCATGAAATTGTGTGCACATAAATGAGGTGATTCACCTTTCCTTAGGCACGACTCCTGCTTAGCTAATAGGTGCTGGCACTCTTTATCAGCCAGCTTTCGCTTTTGTCCTGAAGCAACTGAAAGGAGGTGATCCAATGTCAAGTGAGAAACCAGGTGTGGCCAGTGGGTCCGTTCGCTATGGTGGAGACGTGGAGCAGCCTTCGCGCGCCATCTAACGAACACGCCGGGCGCACCGCCCGGCAGGAGCCAACGGTTTAACCGGCTCACGGGAGTCGCCCTTCGGGGCGGCTCTTTTGTTTTTAACCCTAAATTTTTTCGGCCGCTGTCAAACCTTTGTCACAAAGCGTGGCTAATCAGCCGCCCTCGGCAGTTAGACTGCCGACCATTCAGGAGACAGCCTATGCGGCAGTGTGATGGTACATACCCCACTGCCCTCCGAAATTGCGGAGGGCGTTATCAGCGCTCCCGCGCTTTTGCCGGGACCCACTGACCTTCATTTTCCAATAGCAAAAACTGCCTGCTCCACCTGCCATTCCAGCGCGGTGCATCAGGCCTGCTCAAGGAGGTCGTCATGGGCAATCCCGTGACCAAAAAAGCGTCTCAGGCGGGACATCTGGCGACGGCTACGCCTTTGCTGGCATTCCTCGCCGGACCTCACGCACAAGCGATTGCAGCTGCATGGCCTGCCCCCCATGGCGGGTTCCTGGCCTTGCCCGCTGCACGACGCCATGCGGCAGCAATTCTGCTTGCCCGCGGCGATGGTGACCTGCGCCAGCTGGTGTTGCTGGTGGAGCGTCGCCGTGACAGCGATGTCGCCGCTCAACTGGTGGGTGCCAACGCGCCCGGCGGGTTGATCAAGGCCCTCGGCCGCATGGGCGAGACGCTTTGGCGAGCCGTTGACTATGAGCGGTTCCTGGACCTTTTCCTAAGCTCGGCGGCCAATCGCGTCCTGCGCCATATGGATCGGATCGAACCTGGCCAGCTTCGGCTTATTCACGCGCTGCCGAACAGCCTGCGTGAAGCCAGGCTGGTGTCGTTTGTGAAATCGGTCCAGGCGGCGCGAGACCTGGGGCTATGCTTGCACATGGTTGAGGTCATCAATGGCAAGGATTATCGCCGACGCGTTGAGCAAGCGATGGTCTCATCGAAGTCCGCAGACAGCCTGTTCGGCAAAGCAGCTTCCGCGCTGCAAGCAGAACAGTTTGTCACACCGACGGCACCTCCGCCCCTGCCCGCCCATTTTGTGCCTGTTCGCACGATGGCCGATCTGGAGCGGGTGGCGCTCGACTTCCGCAATTGTCTGCGCGACTTCACGGCGGACATCGTGAAAGGCCAGATGGCGGTATATGTCTGGCAGGGTAATCCCACCGGAGTCCTGGCACTGCGTTGGGACCCTGCAGGCTGGCGGCTGGCGGAAGCTGAGGCGGCGGACAATGAAGAGCTGCCGGACGCTGCCCTGGAAAGCCTCGTCACTGACGTGGTGGCGGCTGGCATTCGGACGGGACCTTCGACCTGGTCGATGGCCAACCGGCTCCACCGCCATATCCACAGCCATGAGTCCGAGCTGACCGGATGGCGTGAGCGCCTCCAACTCGGCGAGCTCTGGGACTAAAAAAAACCGGCCACTGCAGATGCGGTGGCCGGTCAATTTTTTGGAGTGTCGAAAGGCTAGACCGTTTCGGCCTTGCCGCCAGTTGCCGCCGACCCTGACTTTTTCGGCTTGTTCTCGATGTATTTGAATTTCAGCTTCTTGCTGTCCTTCTTATCAATATCGATCTTCACCTCACCGCCCTTGGCGAGCTTGCCGAAGAGCAATTCTTCCGCCATCGGCTTCTTCACATGCTCCTGGATCGTGCGCGCCAGCGGCCGCGCGCCCATTTCACTGTCAAAGCCACGCTCAGCGAGCCAGTCCTTGGCGGCATTGCTGATCGCGATGGTCACGTTACGATCCGAAAGCTGGATCTCCAGCTGCAGGATGAACTTCTCGACCACACGCTGGATCACGTCAGGCGACAGAGCCGAGAACACGACCGTAGAGTCGAGCCGGTTGCGGAATTCTGGCGTGAACAGACGCTTGAGTGCCTCTTCCTGCTCGTCATCCTTTTTGCCTGCACCGAACCCAATGGAGTTCTTGGCGGCATCGGACGCGCCGGCATTTGTGGTCATCACCAGAATGACATTGCGGAAGTCTACCTTGCGGCCATTGGCATCCGTCAGCGTACCATTGTCCATCACCTGAAGAAGGACGTTGAACAAGTCCGGATGGGCTTTCTCGATCTCATCAAGCAACAGCACGCAGTGCGGATGCTGATCGACGCCATCGGTGAGCAAGCCACCTTGATCATAACCAACATATCCAGGGGGCGCACCGATCAGACGCGATACAGTGTGGCGCTCCATATACTCCGACATGTCAAAGCGAAGCATCTCCACGCCCAAAATAGACGCGAGCTGTTTGGCCACTTCGGTTTTGCCAACGCCGGTCGGCCCAGTGAAAAGATAGGATCCGATGGGCTTGTTCGGCTCACGAAGGCCAGCGCGGGCCATCTTGATCGCGGCCGACAAAGCCTCAATGGCCTCATTCTGACCGAAGACGACACGCTTGAGATCAACTTCGAGTGATTTGAGCTGGGCTGCATCGTTTTTGGTAACCTGTTTCGGGGGAATGCGGGCAATCTTGGCCACGATGGCTTCGATGTCGCGCACGCCAACCACCTTGCGGCGTTTGCTCTCCGGCTTCAGCCACTGGCTCGCGCCCGCCTCATCAATGACATCGATCGCCTTGTCAGGCAGTTTGCGGTCTGTGATGTAGCGATCGGAAAGTTCGACAGCCGTCTTGATCGCTTCATTCGTGTAGCGCAGGCCGTGAAATTCTTCGAACTTCGAGCGCAGACCCGTGAGGATTTTTACAGCGTCCGGCACGGTCGGTTCCACAACGTCTACCTTGCGGAAGCGACGCGAAAGGGCGCGATCTTTTTCAAAGTGCTGTTTGTACTCTTTGAACGTAGTCGATCCCATGCATCGAAGTTCGCCGTTCTGAAGGCTGGGCTTTAAAAGGTTCGATGCGTCCATCGCCCCGCCCGACGTGGCGCCGGCGCCGATCACGGTATGAATCTCGTCGATGAACAGGATGCCTTTATCCAGGCCCTCCATTTCTTTCATCACCGACTTCAACCGCTCTTCAAAATCGCCTCGATAGCGTGTGCCAGCGAGCAGCGCGCCCATATCGAGCGAGTAGATCACCGCTTCATCGAGGATCTCCGGAACTTCTTCATCCACGATCTTTTTGGCGAGACCTTCCGCAATGGCGGTTTTGCCGACACCGGGATCGCCGACCAGGATCGGGTTATTCTTGTTGCGGCGGCAAAGAATCTCGATGCACCGCTCGATCTCGAGTTCGCGACCGATCAGCGGGTCGATTTTCCCCGCACGGGCTTTCTCATTGAGGTTCACGCAATAGGCATCGAGCGCTTCATTGCCCGATTTAACGTTACCGTCATCATTTGTCTCCGCGCCCCGCGGCGTCTGGCTTCGCGAAGCGCCAGGCTTCTTGGCCACGCCATGGGAGACATAGTTGACCGCATCATAGCGGGTCATGTCCTGTTCCTGCAGGAAGAACGCAGCATGGCTTTCGCGCTCCGAGAAGATCGAAATCAGCACGTTTGCCCCGGTCACCTCATCGCGCCCCGAACTCTCAACATGCAAGATGGCACGCTGGACCACACGCTGGAACGCAGCTGTGGGCTGCACGCGACCATCACCATCTTCAACGACAAGGCTCGACAGTTCGCCGTCAAGATAATCAACGAGATCACCGCGGAGCTTGTCGAGATCGACCTTGCAGGCGGCCATCACTTCATTGGCGTCCTCATCTTCGACAAGGGCGAGGAGCAAGTGTTCAAGGGTGGCATACTCGTGGTCGCGCTCAGCGGCCTGGGACAGCGCGGTTTCGAGGGCCGTTTCAAGGGATGGGGTCAAGCTTGGCAATTTTCTGGTCCTCTAATCGTCTTTCTCCATGACACATTGAAGCGGGTGTTCGTTGCGCTGGGCCATGTCGAGCACCTGGGCAACCTTGGTCTCTGCAACTTCATATGTGTACACACCGCACAACCCGACACCCTTCTGGTGCACATGGAGCATGATGCGAGTCGCCTCTTCGCGGCTTTTTCCAAAGAACCGCTCGAGGACGAACACAACGAACTCCATCGGCGTGTAGTCATCATTAAGTAACATAACCCTGTAAAGGCTGGGTTTTTTTGTTTGAACGCGGGTTTGCGTCGCAATGCCGATATTCTCGTCATCGCCGTGATCGCCGTCGCCAGGTGTTTGCGGTCCGTCGGGATCGCTCATGGCCGGAAAGTGTCTTGTTGAATACATGGCTCTTTAGATAGGGCGGAAACATCATAGCGGAAGCTTCCTTGAGCTAGCCCGCGATTTCAAGTCGCTTTTATCGACTTTGGCAGCTTTTCCAGAAGACTGCTCACCCGTTTGGCATTCGCCCCTAAATCCGACCGACCAATTCGGGACCGTGAATAAATCGCGACCTTGCAGGACGCACGGCCATCGTCTGAAGGAATGACGCGCAAATCCACGTCATCCTTGAATCGCAAGAGCCGCGTGCGCGCTACAAAGACGAGTTGAAACGATTGCGCAGACTGGCCCTGGACGGCCCAAAGGTCTTCGGCGTCAATCTGGGAGAGACATTCTGCAAAGAGCGTTTCGGCTGGGATATCCCAAGATGGTGACGTTTGATCGACCTGCGCAACCTGGCACAAACCCTCTGGCGCCAGTAAGAACGTGTTTGGGGTAGACGGTCTTTTCAGGGACGCAAAATCTATGAATTCGGCCATGGTCCGTCCCGGTCATCAAAAACTGGATAGTAACGAAAAGGCCGACCTCAATCAGAGGTCGGCCTTCTACTCAACTTCGTACTCTACGTATTTGTATCTACTTCACGAACTGAAGTTTTTCAACCACCTGGCTTGCATGGGTGTTCAGCGGCTCGGCAGCATCCTTGAACATGGTGGCATAAAGGTTGGCGAATTCGCCGCACTGTTTCATGTACTGGTCAAAAGCGCCTTTGGCGAAGGTCGCCTGAAGTTCCATGGCTTCCTGAACAGACTTGGCAGACGACACCGTCTTGGTTGCTTCCATGCCGGAGGCCATGGCTTCCTGAACATAAGACATTGCCTTCGTGTTCAATTCTTGCGCGCCTTTCGCGGAAACGCGCGCGCTTTCAGTCGCCGCCGTCATGCCGTCACGCGACAGAGCGGTCAGTTCGCCGGCGAGGCTCATGAACTTGTCCATGTTTTCACGGACATTTTCTGGCGCCATGCCGTTCATCATTTCGAACGGGGTTTGAACTTTAGTCTTGGCCATGGGGAATACCTTACAAAAAGAATTGGATTTGCGGAGCTGAGTTGGCGTTCAATAACACTCCGCCTTCGCAATTGCAAGAATTATTGTGCGCTGCACCATTTTCAATGTTTACTGTAAATCTGGGGACTGTTCATACCAGCCTTACAGAGGCTTAACACCGCCAGGTGCATTAACAACTGGTCAATGGATTTGACCGAAATTAGGGTTATCGACGGGCAAGGGTCCGTACAGCATTCGGGAGACATGCAGATGACGTTTATGCCCTGGCCACGGACAACACATATCTTCGCTGCTGCCCTATGCGCCGGACTGACCCTGGCCACTGCCCCCGGCGCCCAGGCCGAAAAATACGCCTCTATCGTGATCGATTCGTCGAATGATACCGTCTTGCATGCGCGGTATGCCGATGAAGCGCGCTTTCCGGCCTCACTGACCAAAGTAATGACGCTCTACATGTTGTTTGAGGAAATCGATGCCGGTCGCATCACCCTCGACGAATTGTTCACCGTGTCGGCAACGGCCGCTGCGAAGCCGCCGTCCAATCTGGCCCTGAAAGCAGGAGATGAGATCTCTGCCCATGATGCGATCCATGCGCTGGTTACAAAATCGGCCAATGACGTGGCCTGCGTTGTCGCTGAGCGTATCGGCGTCACCGAAGCGCGGTTTGCCGCCCTGATGACCGTAAAGGCACGCATGCTCGGCATGGCCAATACACGGTTCTACAATGCGTCTGGGTTGCCGGACTCCCGACAGGTCTCGACGGCCCGTGACATGGCAATCCTGGCCGAAGCGGTGCTCGACAATTACAGCCATCACTACGACTATTTTTCCACACGCTCGTTCACCTGGAACGGCCGCACATACAAAAACCACAACGAACTTCTGGAGGATGTAGACGGCGTGGACGGCATCAAGACCGGCTACACCCGCGCCTCTGGCTACAATCTCATGGCTTCAGCTGAACGCGGCGATTCGCGTGTTGTTGCCGTTATGTTGGGTGGGCGCACCGCGCGCTCGCGAAATACCCACGTTACCGAGTTGATTGAGGCCGCCTATGACAGCTTGTCAGGGCCGATCGAGCCGACTCTTCGCACTCAGATCGCGTTCGAACGGATCCAAAAGCCGATTGATCCGAACGCTGCAGCTGTTCCGACGTTGAACGGTCGCCCCCTGCCCCTTGGCGAAGGCGATACTCAGTAGAGTTCTGTAACGGACCTCGTTCTATTATTTGCAAAAAAGCGGCGCAGTGTGCGCCGCATTTTTTGTTCTGAAACTGGGTTTGTGCTCTAAAAATTGAATTCCTGGCCTTCGAACTCGGGGAGACGAAGCAGGATTAGCAAGTCACGCATTTCCTGGCGCGCAGCGACATGGCTCATCGTGAATGACACGTTCGAGCCGCGTTCTGTGAGATCCAACAAGGTTAGCCCAGCCGGAAACAGTTCGCGATAGATCACACGTTCAGACAGACCATGCGCCAACCGGAATCCAATCCGCCGCGCGAGTTTCTCAAGCGCTTTGCCAACCTTCTGTTTGTTGCGCGCTTCCAATGGCGACATCCGGTTGCGCATGACGACCCAATCAATCGGTCGTCGGCTGTTCTGGGCTTTGGTCTTGCGGCACGACCACACCATCTCGGAATAAAAACTCGGCCGCACGACTTCCAGCGTTTGCGGGTTCACATCACCCAACAGGTCAAAGTCTACAAAACTGTCATTTAGCGGTGTGATAAGCGTGTCCGCGTGAATATGGGCGAGCCGCGACAGGAATGTGTCACCGCCAGGCGCATCGACAACGACGAAATCGCAAACCTGCTTGAGACGATTGAGACTATCTTCGAACCGCCGCGTCTCTTCTTCCTCTGCCCGGTCGAGATCACGTTCAGCGCTGGCATCCACGCGGATAATTTCCGGCATGGGTAATTTCGAACTGGTCGACTGCACCCACCGTACGCGATTTTCAAAATAGCGTGTAAGGGTGCGCTGGCGAACATCCAGATCGATTACGCCGACCTTGCCGCCCATTCGCATCAGAGCAACGGACACGTGCATCGCAACTGTGGACTTGCCTGCTCCACCTTTTTCGTTGCCGACGACGATCACACGGCCAAGCCTGCGTTCCTCAACAACTTCAGATGAAGCATCATGCCCATAAATCGGGCTGAAA
>JBCCAA010000003.1:0-87333 GCA_039815055.1 Pseudomonadota bacterium
AGCCCGATGAAGTCAACATGACCGCCTATGCCCGTGGCTTTGCCGTGGGCGTTTCCTTCGGGGTCGTGGTGCAGGATATCGCGCCCACCGCCGTGACGAATGGCGTGGTCGAGGCCTACCTCGGGTCGGCCACGGACCGGGCTGATGGTGGTGATCCAGCGGCTCAGATTGACATCTCGGGCGCAGGGCCGCTCACCGTGCAGGCGTTTTCGGATATCGACGCCACCGCCCGTGTCGAAGGCGGCGCGGGGGCATTGGCCGTGACCGTCAATGCCTATCGGCCCACGGCCGAAGCTGGCGGCGCGACCCGCGCCTTTGCGGGCGGCGGGATCGACCTGCAAGGCCCCGATCTGCGGCTCCTGGCTGATGGGGATGCGATGTCGGATGCCACGCTCTTCTCGCTGAGCCTGGCAGGTGCGGCAGCGGTCAATGTGCTCAAGCCCACGGCCCGGACCAATAATGAGGTCGAGGCCTATCTGGGTCACAACCGTCTCAGCACCTCCACCGATCAGCTTAATATTAACATCGACGGAAGTGTCGACATTGATGCGGTGGCCGACAGCGTGGCCAACGCCACCTCCACCGGTGTGGCCGTGGCGCTTGGCGCCGGGGTTTCCGATGTCGAGGCCGAGGCGACGCTGGCGGGTGGCACGCGGGCTTATGTGGGGCCAAACACCACCGTCACGGCAGTCAATGTCGATCTTGATGCCGATGAGCGCACGGCGGCGGCCAATTCCAATGTCGTCAATGGCGGCGGCGGGCTGATCGCGGGCATTTCGCTCCTGGAAAGCTCGGCCTATGCCAGCCGTCAGACCGATGCCTTTGTGGGCAATAACACCACGCTGGTCCTGTCGGGCAATCTGGATGCAACGGCGGATACGACGATGGCCAGCCCGATGTCGAACGCGACGATCGACTCGGTCAATGTCGCGGGTGTCGTCGGGGTCTCGGATCTCAAGGCGACCTCTGTCGTGGGCGCCAATGACGCCATGGTGGATGCCACGGATAGCATGGTTCTGTCAGGATCCGCTGGCGGTGGCACGGTGACCGCGCTCGGCACTGATTTCCGCGAAGAAGGCTTTGCCGTGGGCCAGGTGGTCACCATCTCCGGCCTCTCCGGGACTTGGACGATAGCTGAGATATCCGATGGCTCGGGCACCAATGCAGCCGATAATGTCAACGCGGTGCTGCATCTGGTGGGCGGCGCCCTGCTGCCCAACAGCACGCAGAACCGGACGGTGACCGGCACCGCCCCGGCCTCAGCCACCCGCGCCTTTACCGGCGCAAATGCCGACATCACCGCGGCCAGCGCCGATTTCGACGCCGATGCCAATACCGAGGCCGCGGCGACGGTCAACTCGGGCTCTGGCGCGGGCATCGCTGATATCGCGATCACCAAGATCGAGGCCAGCGGCGCGCATGACACCGAGGCCACGGTGGGCAATGGCACCGAGATGGAGATCGCCGGCGCGCTTACCCTGACCGCTGATGCCGTTACCTTGGCCACGCCGGTCTCTTCGGGTCTGTCGATCGCGGGCGCGGTCAGCTACGGCTCGACCGATGTGATCACCGAGGTCGACAGTGACACCACGGCGGCCATCGGCGACGGGGTCGACATCACCGCGGGCTCGATCCGTCTCGATGCCGATGCCGATCACAACGTGGCCGCGACGGCCGACCTGACCTCAGGTTCGCTGATTGTCTCGATCTCCGATCTGGAGGCGATCTCGCGCGATAAGGGTTCGGTCAACGTGCGCATCGGCAACACCGGCACGGGCGCCACGCTGACCACGACAAGCGGCAATATCGACGCCGACGCCAAGCTGACCTCCGATGTCGACGCGGCCTCGGACGCCTCGGGCTTCTCGCTGGTGGCTGCGGGCAACGTGACGACCAAGGCGCTGAACCAGGCGCAGGCCAATGCCCGGATCGGCAATGATGTCGACATCACCTCGGCCGGCCGGTTCGACATGCAGGCCATGCTGATCGGCGACGCTGTCGGTGCGGCCTCGGTCACCAATGGCGGCCTGGTGGCCAACAGCGTCTCTAGGACCGATGTCGATTTCGACGCTTCGGTGAACTTTACCACCGGCACCGGCGGCAGCATCGACGCCGCCCAGAGCATCAACCTGGTGGCGTTGCTCAACCACGACGGCACCAACCAGCTCAAGACCGCCAACGGCCGCGGCGCCATCGGCTCGGGCAACAACATTACCGGCGGTCTGGTGGCCAATTCCAAAGCCGAGATCGATGTCGACGCCGATTCCATGCTGACGCTGACGGTGGGTCAGGACCTCAACCTGACGACCGACACGACGATCAATATCGAGGCCCGTCACGTCAACGAGGCCTTCTCGACCCTGTCGAGCCGGGGCGGTGGTGCGGTGAGCGTGTCGAATGGCGATGTGGACGCCAATACCAATTCGACCACCACGGTGGCCTTCGAGGGCGACGTGGGCACGACCGGTGACGAGGGTGCCAGTGGCTTCTCGATGATTGGCGAAGTGCGCTCGGTGGCTGAGGCCACGATGACCTCGGGTTCGGGCGGGATCGCCGATATCGCCAGCGCCACGGCCGATGCGCGTAGCAATGGCACGCTCAACATGACCTTCGCCGGGCTCGGCACGGTGATGAACGTCGGCGAAAGCGGGATTACCGCGCAGGCCAACCTGCTGACCGATGCTGATACCAGCGCGCGGTCTGCGGGCGGCGGCGCGGTGCGCGACAGCAACGTCAAGACCGATTCCCGCGCCACCGGCAGCGTGAATTACACGGTGGGCAACTCGGACTCCGTCGTGACGACGGGCGACGTGACCCTGACTGCCACCCATGGCGGCGCGGGCAGTAATATCTCCGACGGCACGGTCGCGGGATCGAGCGCGGGCGCCAACACCATCGACTTCAGCGCGCCGCACCTGCTGCAGGACGGGGCCAATGTGGTCTTTACCGGCACCACCCAGGGCGGTCTGCAGAACGGCAAGGAATACACCGTCATCCGCACCGATACCGACACCATCCAGCTCGGCGCGCGCTTTGGTTCGGGCGCGGTCGATACCGCGCAGGACACGATCACCATCCCGCTCCATGCCTTCGAGGATGGCGACCAGGTGATCTACAACTCGAACTCGGGCGATTTGATCGATGGCCTGGGCAATGGAACGACCTACCAGGTCAAGGTGATCGACGAGGACACGATCAAGCTGCAGACCGTGGGCTTCTCGGAGACCACCACGACGGTCTCGCGCGACAATATCGATACCGGCGCCGACACGATCTCGGGTCTGGGTGGCATCCCGGCGAACCAGCCTGTCACCTATCGTCCCGAGGCGGCCAAGCTCTTTGGCAGCAACCTCGTGGATGTGCGGGTCGACAACCCGACGACGAGCTTTGACATCGTCTTCGACGGGCTGAACCGGATCTTCATCCAGAACCACGGCTTCTCGATTGGCGACGAGGTGGTCTATCGCGCCTCGGGTGGCACGGCCATCGGCGGTCTGGTCGACGGCGCGACCTATTTCATCGCTGGCGGCAGCCCCGGCCTCTCCGGCGGATCGAACCCGACCTTTACGTTCAACAGCGACTACATCCGGCTGGCGAACTCGCTGGAGGAAGCGACAGGCTTTACCAACGACAATGGCACGCCCGGCGACACGATGGACGACTTCTGGGTCCAGCCCAGCGTTATCAACGTGGTGCGCGACACCTCCGACGAGGCGCGTCAGGTCGAGCATTCGCTGCGTGAGGTCGAGGATGAGCCGATCGGCGGCCTCACTGAGGGCAACAGCTATTACGTGGTGGGTGGCAACCAGTTGTCGCTGACCCAGGGCGGTCCGGCGATCAACCTCTTCCTCACTGGTCCGGCGACGGGCGGCACGCATGAATTCGTGGCCGAAGGCGTCGACCTGCAGGACGGTGGTCCGGGGTCGGGCCAGACGCTGGTCGTGAACCTTACCAGCAGTTCCATTTCTGGCGTCTTCGACGGCGTCGGTGGGGCAGGCGGCTTTGCCGCGCCCTCGGCTGATGACGGTGTCGTCACCGCTTCGGGTTCGGGTGCGGGCGGGGGCCTGATCCAGAACGGCGATGCAGAGACCAAGGCGCTGGCCACCGTCACCACCAATCTGACAGTTGCGGGCGGCGCGGCGATCAAGGGTGCCAATGTCACCATCGCCACCGACAGCGCGTTGGGGGCGGCCTCCACTGCCGACGGCGGCGGAGGCGGCGGGATCTCGCTCGGTGGGGCCAAGGGCGACGCTGACGGGCGGCACACCACCTCGCTCACCGTGGGCGAGAATGCCAATATCGAGGCCACAGGCAATATCGACGTCACCACCCGGCTTAAGTCCAACGTCGTCTCGCACGGCGAGTCGAGCCAAGGTGGCCTCTTTGCCAGCGCCACTGGGGACGCGGATTCGCGTCTCGAATACGGCACCAAGATCACCATCGACGGCAAGCTGATCGCCGGTGGCACTGCCAATGTCGCCACGCGGGTCGACAGCAATGTCGACGCCGAGGCCCGCGCCTATGGTGGTGGCCTAGGCGCCAATACCGATATCGACGCCGATGCCGTGATCGTGGCCGAGGACGGCTTTGTCGGTTCGCAGATCCAGCTGCTGAACGATGCCGATGTGCAGGGTAACGACGTCATCCTGTCCTCGCAGTTCGAGAAGCAGCGCGCGCGGTCCTACACCGACACCACGGCTGGTGGTGCGGGTGGACGTGCGGTGGCGGAATCCGATTCCACCATCCGCAGCGCCAACGAGGTCTTGCTTGAGAACGGCTCGAACATCGTGGGCAACGAGTCGATCCTGATCGAGGCGGAGTATTCGCAGACCTCCAACACCTCGCGGGCACGGGCCGCGCTTTATGCCATCGGCGGCAAGACCAGCGGCGACGCGGAATCGCGGTTGACCAATGCGGCCAAGGTTGAGGGCATGTGGGAAGCGACACTCACCACCGCGCGGCTTGACGTGGATGTGGTCGATTTCAACCGGACCCACACCGCTTCGGGCAATGGCACCGGGGTTTTCATCGGGCCCAAGGACGATCGCAGCGAGACAGGCGACCTGACGCTTGACCGCGACATCTTCTGGGAGGCGCATGTCTTCCTGCTGGGAGAGCCGAACCCCGAGCTTGTGGTGAACGAGGACGGCGTGATCGAGAAGATCGTCAACGTCAACATTCTGGGGATCACCGGCGAGACGGTGGGCACGGACCTGTCGGGTCTGAGCCAGATCGTCGTCGACGACCTGATCTATGACGAGGCTGGCAAAGCGGAGTTTTTCGCCAACGATATCAGCGGCCATGAATCCCGGATCTGGGGCAACCGCGGTGTGTTCGAGATCGAACGCACCTGGAGCAAGGTTCGCATCGTCAACGAGAGCGAGCTTGACCTGGTGATGAACATCATCGACCCGGTGCTGGATTCGCCGCAGACCTCGGGCTTCAACCCTGCTGATGTGGAAATCCGCCTCAACAACGTGCCGGGGCCTGTGGACAGCCCGCCCAACAATGTGTCGCTCGATCGTGATAACCGCAATCAACTGGCCTCGGGCGGAGCGGCGAACCCGACCTTTGAGTTCGATGTTCTCAACAACTGGCAGCGTACGATCATCGATCTGTTGAACCTGCAGACAGGCGCGACGGCGGCCTCCGATATCATCCTTGACGGCTGGATTCAAAACCCGATCGGCGTGACCAATATCCGCAATGAGCGCGGCAATATCCTAGCGGATACCGACGCCGATATCGAAGTGATCCGCACCAATGAGATTGATCTCGACGCCATCGGCGGTTCGATCGGCACAGTGGGCGATGTGGGCGTCGCAGTGGGCTCCAACAACCGCACCCCGATCTCCATTGAGCTGGTGCGGTTCCAGGATGCCGATCTGGACAAACTGACGCCGAGCCTGACAGCAGGAGCCATATTCAACCCTGATATTGAGGCCGATGCCACAGGCGATCTGGTGCTTGATCTGGGTTACATGGACCGGGCCGATGATACCGCTGGCGGCGATGACAGCCAGACGGCCACGATCCGCCATCTTGAGGCGGGCGATGATGTTTCGGTTGTCGTCAATGACATGCGTGAAGGCATCGGCATGGGTGTGCTTGGCGTGCTCACCGTGGCGGATCGCGCCAATAACGATCTGCGCACCGTGGCCAATCACTTCCGGCCCGATGAGGATCCGGGTCCGGATTACATGAACATCCTGCGGGCGTTCGGGACTGATTTTGCCGAAATCGATGCCACCTGGGATTTCACGCTGGTGCGTGCCGGCGATGACATCGATATCGGCCATGTCAACGGCGATGCCGTCGGCGGCGAACCTCGCAGCTATGCCACAACCAGCATTGGCGGTTCGCCTTACGGCAGCAGCGCGGCGTCCGACACCCCTGACACGACGGTCAATTTCATCGTCAATACGGATGTGAACTGGTCTGGTGGCAGCTCTGACGACGGGGTGGAACAGATCTTCCTGACCACCGATGGTGACATCACAGCGACCGAGGTTTCGGGTTCGATGCTGGTGGGTCACATCCATTCGACGCAAGGCGATGTAACGCTGTTCTCGCCGCGCTACATCACCGATGCGGATGGGGCCGTTACAGTCGATGTAACGGGCAACAACATCACCATGACCTCGGGCACGGACAATGTCGGTGGCGGCGTCGGCGGCATCGGTGCGCGCACCGACTTCCTTGAGATCAACACCAACCGCAATGGTGCTGGTGGCGATCTTGACGCCTATGACACCAGCAGCAATGTAACGAGCCGGGGTATCTTCCTTGATGAGATCGTGGGCGAAATGCCTGTTGGTCAGGTCTTTTCGAAAGCGGATGTCTCGTTGCGCACGGTGGCAGGCGCGATCCTCGAAAGCGTCGTTGATTTTGCCGATGATGTGCGCGGTCAGTCCGTCGATATCGACGCCAATGGTGGCTCCATCGGCACGGCCTCCAGCTTCCTCGACATTGACAGCTCGCGCGGGTCGCCCGCGCCTACGGGCACATCCCCGGGTGGCGACGATGTCGCTCTGGAGGCGACCGGAGGCATCTATGTTGATGAGACCGACGGATATCTGCGGCTGGTTCTGGCCCATAGCTACACCGGTGATATCAGCCTGAGCGTCCGGGAAAGTGCGGATCTGGACGAGGATCTGATCCTGGTCGAAAGCGGGTCTGCAAGATTTGCGGAAAGCAATGATCGCGCGCCGTCCGAGCATATGGATGCCGATCGGATCATCGACAACGGCACCATCTTTGCCGAGAGGGGCAGTGTCACTGCGCGGGTCGGTGATGACGTCATCACCGATGACAACAGTGACATTCTGGCTGCCGAAGGCATTACGATCGTTGCCGATCCGTTCGACTTCGACGCAGGCTTCGGGTCCGACATCATCCTGCGCGGCCGCATCATAGCGGGCGCGGATGTGACCGAAGGCGACGAAAGCGCCAATGCAACGGCAGGCGACGAAATGGGTACGGCTGTGCCGACCTTCACGGCGCCGCAATTCACCACGCAGATCTTTGGCGGCACCGATGTGGATCTGGTCCAGTTCGGTGACGAAACCGGGTCTGCCGGCACCACCACGCAGGGCCAGGATGGCTATATCTTCCTTGGTTCCAAGACCCAGGTCTTTGGTGACGAGGGTGAAGACGATATCAAGGTCTATTATCTGCAGGATACCGCCACGGTCACCTCGCCTGCGCAGCTGGATGCGCTGACGGCGCTTGACCAGGAGAATGCCGAGCACACCCTGCGTCTGGATGGTCAGGACGGCACCGATACCTACGAGGTCTTCACGTTGGGCTCGAACGGGCCAGATGCGCGGAATTACATCATCAATGTTCTCGATACCGGCGCGTCTGATGATGGAGTGGATGAGCTCTTTATTTACGGCAATGATAGCGCGGATAACGGCATCGATCCCAACACGGATGAGGCCTATCCAGCCGATGACATCTTCCTGCTGCGCCAGTCGGCCTTCATTCCAAACGAGACGGCGGATCGTCCCGGCTATGTGGCCTTGGTGCATGGCGATGAAGACACCTATCGCGATGTGACGCAGAACAACGAAACCTCGGCAGAGGTGCAGCGCATCGGCTATGACAGCGCGCTGAACGGGCGTCTGACGGTCCTAGGGCTTGGTGGCAATGATGCCTTCTTCACCGATGACACTTCGGTCATCACCACGCTGGATGGCGGCGAAGGCAATGACCGGTTCCAGATTGGTCAGATCTTCGGCCTCAAGCGCAATGAGGTGGATGGCAACCTGCTGCCGCAAGATGCCTTCCCGAATGTGGTCGCCACCACGCGCGGTTTCCTGTCAGCGGGCACCAATGCGCCGCTTCTGGCCCATGGTGGCAGTGGCGCGGATGAATTCACGGTCTATTCCAACCAGGCCGAATTGCGGCTTGAGGGCGATGATGGCAACGACATCTTCACCGTCCGGGCCTTTGCGTTGGCGCTGGTGGATAGCAATGGCGATTTGATCCTCGACGAAAATGGCTTGCCACAGCCGATCATCGGCGCAAACGGCTTCTCTATTGATCGTCCTGTGGATGTGCGCACGGGCGGCGGCAATGATGAAGTGCGTTACAATGTGAATGCTCCGGTCTCCATCGAAGGGGGAACCGGGTTTGACAAGGTGGTGATCCTCGGCACCGAGTTCGCCGATGATTTCGTCATCACCGATGAGGGTATCCTGGGGGCCGGCCTGAACGTGCGCTACGACACGATCGAAGTGATCGAAGTGGACGGTCTGGAAGGCGATGATGAATTCTTCGTTCAGTCGACGGCCTTCGGCGTGTCCTACCGCGTGATTGGTGGCCTTGGATCGGATACGATCAATGTGGCCGGTGATGTCACCGAAGATATCGTGACCCTTGAGCTGGAAGGCGCGTCTGGCGCGGTCAACCATTTGGTGACCTCCGATGACCTGCGCTATGATGGCCTGCTGGTCGATGGCTTTGACTACAACGTGCCGCGCGAGGACACCGGGCTTGTGGTGATTGAGGAAAGTGACGGCTTCACCTCGATCCTTGAGGGCGGCGGCGAAACAGCCACCGACAGCTACACCGTGCGTCTGGCAGAAGCATTGGTGGCGGGCCAGGTGGTCTATGTCACTGTCTCGGGCGCGCGCAGCACCCAGGAAGAGCAGGACGGCACGCTGTTCAATCCGTCCTTCCTGCCGGGCGGCGTTGGCGACAGCTTCTGGCTGTCCTCTACGGCGCCGGCGGATCCGATGAACCCGCTTGAGGCTGATTTCCAGCGTACGGTTACGGTCGATGGTGCAAACCAGCAGCGCGAGAACCGCGCCTTGGTGCTGCGCTTTGACCACACCAACTGGGACCAGGCACAAGAGGTGCATCTCTTTGCTGTCGATGACCTGCGGGCCGAAGGCGATCTGCGTGTTGTCGCACAGCACAGCGTGATCGCAGAGAATGCCGATCAGTATGACGGCATCGCGGTGCGCAATGTGGAGGTCGACCTGCGCGACAACGACACGCCCGGCGTGCAGATCACAGAGATCGACGCGACCCAGTATCTGGACAACGGCACGATCGTTGAGGATCAGGACACCACCGTGATCGAAGGCGATGCAACGACGCAGCTCAACGATCTGCTGGCCATCCAGCTGGCGAAAGCGCCGGCGATGGGCTCCACAGTGGTCGTCAACCTCAACCTCGGCGAGGAAGCCGATAAGGACATCAAGCTTTCCAGCGCGGACGGCCGGTTCCAGATCGTGGATGGGGTGGCGCAGCTCACCTTCACTGATGGGGATTGGGACGATCCGGTGATTGTTATCGTTGAGGCGCGCGATGATGCCCGTGTGGAGGATCCGGGTGGTGCGGTGATCGCGGTCGATCTGGATGCAGCAAACACCACCGATCCGTCATATATCTTCCCCAACCTGCGCTCCGGCAACGGTCTGCTGGAAGTCAACGTGCTGGACAATGACAGTGCCGGCGCCTTGGTGCAGGAATCCGGTGGTAGCACCTTGCTGGCACCTACCGATGATTACACGATCCGCCTGACGGGTGCGCCGACGGCGGATGTCGATGTGGCGATCCTCACCGATGGTCTGGCCAATGTTGTCGGTATCGGCGACGGGATGGGCAACATCACCGCCATCACGGCAGATGATTATGTCGCTGTCGGCGGGCTGCGCGCGGTGCAGCAATTCCAGGGACAGGTGGTGGCCGAAAATAACACCATCACCCGGGACGGCGTCGCCCAGTCCTTTGGCAGCTTCATCGACGAGGGCTTCACCGCTGGTCAGCAGATCCGTGTTGAAAACCTGGGCGCGGACTTTGACGGCGATTACATCATTGCTTCTGTCTCCGATCTGACGATCACGCTGACCGAGGCCTTTGCAGGCGCGGGCTCCGCCACGTCTGAGACAGCAGTGCTGTCTGATTTGGCACGCATCGGCTTCTTTGAGGGTACCGTCAGCTACGCGCCCGACGCGGGCGGCAGTTTTGACGGCGAACAGCTCATCCGCAGCGACGGCTCCGGCTGGTTGGCGGACGGCTTCCTCGAAGGACAGTGGATCCGGGTCACCGATCAGAACAACCCCGCCAACGAGATCGAGTTGAAGGTTGAGCTGATCCGCGGCGACAATGACAACAACGATGAAAAGCTGCAGTTCACCGCCACCACGGCACTGCCGGGCTGGCTCAGCTCTGGCAGCACCGATGTGCGGATCGAACGGATCGCAGCGTCTGTCAGCTTCGACGACACCGACTACTGGATGCAGAAGACCGTGGTGCTTGAAGCGGACAGCGATTTCGATGTGCCGATCACCCGTGAGGGCAGCAAGGTCTTTGCTGCAACACCGCATCTTCTGTCCAACCTGCGCGGACCGCTGCAGGTCGAAGGCGGGGTCACCGGTGCTGACCGGTCGCTGCAGAACGGGTTGAAACTGCCTGGTGAAGCGGATGACTTCCTCTTTGCCATCGGGGAACAGCCGCCGGAAAGCCAGCAGATCGATGTACTCAACATCTTCAATGACAGCTCTGTCGAAAATGGCGAAGGCCTGATGACCGAAACCACGCTGACAGGTTTCGGCATGGCCGATACGCTTGATTTCGGTCCGAGCTCGGCCAATGACTTCGGCGAACCCACTGTGGTGCCAGGTGGCATCAGCTGGGGCCGCATCACGCTGGGCGGTGGTGGCTTTGACACCAGCACCGGAGAGTCGACCATCGAGGTGGTCAATGTCATGCTGGGTGAGGGCAATGACACGCTCGACGTGACGGGCACGCTGAACAATGTGACGGGTATCGACACAACCGGTGAATTCACCATCACGCCCGCAGGCGATGGCAATGGCGGGACAATTTCCCGCGATGGCATTGACTGGCTGGCCCTGGGCTTCCTGCCCGGGCAGATAGTACAGATCGAAGGCCAGACCGGCCAGTGGACTGTAGAGTCGATCGATGATGCGGTGATCAATCCCCTGGAGGGCGCAGATCCCAATGACAATTCCATCCTGGTCCTGTCAGGCGATCCGCTGCCGGTGCTGACCGGTGAGATCACCGTGATCGGCATTGATGCGCTGGTCGAAACCATAGGGACATTCGCCGTGACCACCAATGGCACGGAAACCCGTGTAACGCGCAATGACGGCGTCACCTGGGAGGATGACAATTTCATCATCGGTCATTTGGTGCGGGTGCAGGGCGATGGACAGGATCAGTCTGTCCGCCTGATCGACATCGAGGATAACGGCGCCACGCTGGTGCTGGAAAATGCGACGCTGTCCGACAGCACCACGCTGGATCTGGAACTGTCGGTTCAGGGGCCCCATGGCGGGCTAACGGTCCTGCATGGCGGCGGCAACCGCCCGCTGGAGCTGTGTGTGGATCTGGACGGTCAGAATGTCGAAGGGGGTGTCGAACTGACCCGCCTCGATGGGCTGGACTGGATTGGGGATGGCTACAAGGTAGGTGACTACATCCAGCTCGAAGGTGAAAGCGAAACCCGCCAGATTCTAGATATCTTGGACGCCGCCGGTCCGCCGCCTGCCGATGCCTTCCAGGGCTGGGGCGAAGGGGCCGTTCTGGTGCTGGATGGCGGCGACCTGACCACGACGGGCCTGCTGGAGGATGCCAAGATCCATGTTGCCAAACCTGCGGTAATTTCCACCGAGGTGACGCTTGATCTTGACTGCTGTGACAAGGGCGAAGGCGTGCTGGAACTGGTCAGCGCGGATGATTGGGCCGCCCTTGGCTTCGAGGTTGGTCAGCTGATCACAATCGAAGGCCTGCCCGGTACGGCCGAAGTGCTTTCGATCGATGGCAACACGCTGACAGCACAATATGACCGGATCGGCATCACCGTAGAAGGCACTGTCACAGTCTCGGCACAGCAGCCGCGGCTTGACGGCGGTATTCTGGTCGGTGGCGATACATTCACCGTTACAGGCGGTGCTGGCCCGGATAGCCCGCTGGTGATCTACGGTGACACCAGCCAGGACGGCAACTGGTATGCCGGGCAGCCATTCAGCGTGCTGGGCTACGATTTGGGTGAAAAGCCGTTCGATCCGTTCCCGGAACTGCCGGATGGCGACAATGAGGATGACGAATGGGTGATGCCTCTGGCCAATCCCTTTGATCACTTCGGCAATGACGTGATTGACGCCTCGGCGCTCTTTGCCGGGCTGTCCAGCGACAACCTGCCATCTGTCGGCATCACGGCCTATGGCGGTGGCGGTGACGATGTGATCATCGGGTCCCAAGCGGGCGATCATCTGGCCGGCGGGTCCGGCAATGATGCGATCTTCGGCCTACGCGGCACCGATCACATCTATGGTGACAGTGGTGTAAACGTCGATATCCTGACACGCGCGCTGTACATCGCCACCGATGACCAGAGCCCGCTGCCCACCGTGGACCCGTCCATCCAGTCCGATGGCACCACGCTACAACCGGCGCCGTCGCCGGTGCGTGACAGCCTGATTGCCGGAAACGACACGATCTTCGGGGACGGACCTGACAGCACCGATGGCGGTGCAGACGCGCCCGAAGAGCAATTCCGCGACCTCATCTTCGGTGACCACGGCGAAGTCATCATGACCGTTGAGGATCCCAATCTGCCGCCCATCCTGTTGCAGCGCATCCAGACCACTGATCTGGCGCTGGTGACCGAGGTGATCGGTGTTGGTTCCGACAACGGCGGCAATGACGTGATCTTCGGAGGCGAAGGCCGCGACATATTGATGGGCGGCGCAGGTGACGACGTGATCGAAACCGGACAGCTGCAAAACCTGCGCGACATCGCCTTCGGTGATAATGGGCGGGTCACCCTGAACGGGTCGGAAACATTCGATGCGCCCAGTGACGCGGACGTGACCGGGGAAGAGTACACGATCCTCAGCTTCAACTTTGATAGCCGTCCCGGTCAAGCGACGGTCGATGGTGTTGCCGGCACGAATGATTCCATTTCGACAAACGGTGCCCCTGCACCGCGAGCGGACAATTGGATGAACTTCGACAGATCTGTCGGGGTCTGGGGGGACGAGGCTGGTGAGTTCATTACAGATGAGAACGGCACGCATCATGAAGGAATCGTCTTCTCGTGGCGGCAGAAGAACGATGATCTGCCGATCTACAACGATCCAGACCGGACCGATGGCTTCGGCTACACCGATGCCGATTACGACGGCCGCGATCTTCTCTGGGATGAGACAGACTACAAGGAAGACGCACGGTTCAATTCCGACGAACGGGCGCGGTTCGACGCCCACAACCAGATCACGAACAACAACAGCACTGTGGATGATCGCCTGTTTGAAGGATACATGAATGTCAAACGCCGTGACACGATCGAGATCGTGGTCGAGGGGCTGGACGCGCATTTCTCGGAATACGATGTCTATGTCTACATCGACGCCGATGACGGCCAGACGCCCAATAGTGGTGAAGCCATTCGCATCGTGTCCTTCGGGCCAGACAATCGCTACTATCTGTCAGATCCTGAAGGTGTGCATTTCGAGGGCCAATACATTCAGGCCACGTCGACAGATCCAAATGCGCCCACTCAGGGCAACTATGTGGCCCATAGCGGATTCACTGATGGACGTTTGGTGATAGAGCTCAGCGTGCCTGCCGATGCAATTCGTGGTGCCCGGGCCGCGATCGCGGGCTTCCAGATTGTCGGCACGTCGCATCCGATCGACCGGGCCGAAAGCGTGGACGCCGAGGTGGGTGGCAACGATGCGATCTACACTGGCGGTGGCGACGACCTGGTCTTTGGCGGCACCGGCAGCGACTGGATCGACACGGCAGGTGACGCTGATGTGGGCCATCTCGATTACGATGCGGTCTTTGGTGACAACGGTCGCGCCACGCTGGTGCTGACCCAGGCGCCCGAAACCTATGTGGGTGGTGATATCGGTGAACTGCGCACCATGGAGAGCATCACAGTTGCCGATACGTTCAACATGAACGACATCATCATCACTGGGAACGGTCAGGACGTGGTAATCGGCGGTCAAGGCGAGGACTGCATTGAGACCGGTGATGACGGAATTCACAACGCCGTTGACGACGCGCTCTCCGGCGATGATGTCGTCTCCGTCGGGATCAACTTCGTCGCAGGGCTTGAAGAGAGCTTTGTCGAAGGGACGCTGGGTTATGTGGCCGCTGATGGCTGGAACAATCTGGACAATGGCAGCTTCACCGATCCCAGCACCGATGCAGACGGAATCGACAACGAAACAGGATTCAAAACGACCGATCCCGAACTCTTCACCACCGCGGAGGGGATTTCACTTCTGGTGGGTCGCAATCTGGAAAGTGATAATCCGCGGAACGTGGGCCGCGATGTGCTTCCTGACTTCAATCCTGACACACAGAACGGGCGGCTTTTCAACGGCTATCTCAAAGGGACATTCGGCGATACGCTGGGCATCGATGTCAGTCAGCTCGACCAGCACTTCGGTGAAGCACAGCCCTATGACGTGTATCTCTACGTGCCGTTCCAGGGCAACCGGGAACGGTTCTCTTCCGATATCGTGTTGATCGATGAGAACGGGATCGAGCACACCGTGGAAATGCCACGTCATGCCGAATTTGACGGCCTATTTGACATCGCAAACCCAAGCGAGCCGCTGTCGCGGTCAAATGTCGTGGTGTTCCGCGATGTTATCGGCGACGATTTCAAGATTCGCATTCTGGGTGAAGACGAAGGCGGCTATGACGACCGGCGCAACCGACCCAGCATTTCGGCGATGCAGATTGTCGGCGGTGCCGACAAGGACGAAATCGTGCCCCAGGGGGATCATGACAGTGATCGGGTTCTGGGTGACCAAGGTATGGTCCGACTGCTGGATCGCGACGTGTTCGAAATGGCCTCGCAATCGCGCGGCATAGATGTGGCCGGTGACATGATCATGACCGGTGATGACGGCGACGTGGTCGTCGGTGGCGACGGAGCCGACTTCATCCACACGGATGATGGAGATGACGTCACTGCGGGTGACAATGCGCGGGTGCGCCTGTTCGATGGTGAAGTGATCCAGATCAATGTTGCAGATGAGGCCAAACGCAATCCGAGCGCGCTGGTCACATCACCCGATTTCGATCCCTTCGCTGCCACCGGTCTTCAATTGATTGATCCGGCATCCGGATGGGGTGACGTGATCGAAGGCGGTCGTGGCGACGATTGGGCCTGGGGCGGGGCAGGGGACGACAATTACGTCTTTGCCGGCGAAAGACTGGGGTCCGACAGCCTTGTAGAGGCCGGTATTTTCCCGGCCAATGACAGCGATCCCGATGACAATGGTGACGGGATCAAGGGCACCGATGTTCCCGACGGCCTACTCAATGACACGGGCGACCTGCTGGATTTCAGCGGCTATGATCACGAGATTTATATCCGGCTGCAAAATGTCGAAATGCGCAGCTACAACACTGATGTGATCCTCGGCGATGAAAACGGTGCCTTGCGCCTGTTCTCGGCGGACGCCTTTGAAGATGTGGTCGGATCAGAATTCGACGACAAGATCCGCGCCAATGACCGTAACAACGCGATCATGGGTTTGGGTGGCGATGACACGCTGATGTCGGGTGCTGGCAATGACTTTGCCGATGGTGGTGACGGCGACGACACGATCTGGATGGGTTTGGATGCTGATGACGAAGACTTCGTTGTCGCAGGCGCTGACGCCTTCACACAGTGGTTCCACATCGCGCTTGGTGGCGCTGGCAATGACGATCTGTTCTTGTCCAATGGCATTGATCTGGTCGACGGTGAGGAGGGCAATGACCTGATCCTCGGCGGCGGTGCTGATGGCGAGCCGGGTTTCCTCAATTCGCCCAGTGACCTGCTCTTCGGCGGTGACGGCATAGACCGGATCCGGGGTGGCCGTGGCATCGACACCATTGTCGGTGGTGATGGTCCTGATGACATCAATGGCAGCCAGGGTGATGTCGAGGTTGCGCAGAACCTTGATCCGGCGGTGCGTGATGCCTTGATCGCGGATATGCTGACAGATTTCAGCGCCGCTTTCGGGCGCAGCGATTTCGTCTTCGTACCGGCCAATGGGGAACCCCTGCGCGACAAGGTTGAGCCTTTCATCGACACCATTCCGGCACCGGAAAAATGCCCTGAGCCTGAAATGGTGGCCCTCACCGCGGCAGCGGCAGCAGAAGAGTTGGGCGTGCCCGCTGCCTTGCTGAGCGTCAGTGAGGCGCAGGCGGGTCTCGCGGCGGCGCGCACGCTTTGGGAAGAAACCGGTCAACTGAGTGACAGCCAAATCGCGATGCTGAACGGGGTCACCATTGAGATTACGGATCTTGACGGCCTGGTGCTTGCCCAGACAGATGGCGAGGTCATCCGCATTGATGCCAACGCGGCGGGTCATGGCTGGTTTGTGGATGTTGGACCCGAAAGCCAGACCCAGTTCGAAACGGATGCCGAGGGCGTATTGCGCGCCAAGCAGGGCAGCGATGCTGAGGTACATATGGACCTTCTGAGTACGTTGAGCCACGAACTGGGTCATGCATTGGGTTACGATCACATCGAAGGGTTTGACCCGTCCCATGTGATGAACGAAACGCTTGATGCAGGCACCCGGTTCGATGAACCAGCCACGCTGGTCTTTGATGAGGTCAGCGGTGAATTTGTCGATCCCGACACGGCCCGAGGGCTGGAAAGCCTGTCGCAGCGCGCCACAGGTAGCAATGGATATCAGGCTCCATTGGCGCTGAACGCAAGCGCGGCACCTACCTCCAGCAGCGTACAGTGGGGCACCTTGGCCAATGCGCTGATGAGCAGGCTGGGAGGCCTCTTTCGGACCTGATCGCAGCGCGACATGAATGTCATAGGGCACCGCAGCCAGAGAACTGGACGCGGTGCCCTACTTGCGCACTGGTGTTTTGCGGTGTTTTCTTGAGCCTGCACTGGGCAACATTGCCCAATTACTGCCAAAATACTGGCCCACAACTGGGACAACCGCAGCTGGACGGATAGATGCATGAACACTGAAGCGCAGAGAGATGCAGGGCTGCAGCAGGCTCAGTCTGACGGCGTGGCTGTGCTGGACCAGTCGCTTTGGGCACAGTTTCACGAAGCCGGTTCAGCGGAAGCATTTGTGCATGCCTGGCTTGGTCTGCAGTGCCGCAACCTCCCCGGTGCGCTGGCCTCTGTGGTGGTGCTGGGGGAACCTGATGTAGGCCCGTTCACGCCAGTCGCGACTTGGCCGCGTGACAATGACGTGTCCCCTGACCTGATGCATGCCGGCAATGAAGCCGTCTCGAAACGCCAGAGTGTGGTGATCGAGGCGCAGCAGGATCAATTGACCCTTGCAGTGCCGATTGAGATGGACGGGCGGATTTTCGGCACGGTCGCAGTAAGCTTTGGCAGCGGAGGTCTGCGCCCGGTTGAGGCCCTGCGCCAGTTGAAATGGGGCGCGGGATGGCTTGAGGCGCTGCTGCGACGTGATCAAAGCGCCACCGATGCAGCCCTGCGCGCACGCACGATGGAAGCCCTCGATTTTGTTTCGGTGGTGCTTGAAAATCGCAACTTCCCGGAAGCCGCCTCAGCCTTGGTCACGGAACTGGCCGGGCGGCTTGACTGCGGGCAGGTGGCTTTGGGTCTGGTGCGTCGCAAGCGCTGCAAGGTCGTATCGCTGAGCCATGTGTCGGGGTTTGGGGCGCGCATGAATCTTGTGCGCGATCTGGGCCTGGCCATGGATGAGGCGATGGATCAGGGCGATATCGTGCTTTATCCGTTGCCGGAAAGCTGGGACTACCGGGTCACACGCCACCACGAGGAACTGGCCCGCGCGCTCAAGGCCGGATCGGTTCTGACCATCCCGTTACTGGTACAGGACGAACCGTTCGGTGCCTTGACCTTTGAACGCCCCGAAGGCCGCCCCTTTGATGAGCAAACTGTTGAGCTTTGTGATGTCGTTGCGTCCATGGTGGCACCCGTGCTGGCCGAACGGCGGCGCAACGACCGCTGGCTGATCACCAAAATCTTCGCGGGCCTCTGGCAACAGATCACGCTTTTGCTGGGTCCGCGCTATCTGGGGCGCAAACTTGCCACCATTATCTTTGCCGGTCTGGTCTGGCTGGCGGCTACAACCTACACCGATTTCAGAATACCCGCACCAGCCCAGGTGGAAGGCGCTGTACAGCGGACCGTGGTTGCCCCGTTCAATGGGTACTTGCAGTCCGAAACCGTGCGAGCCGGCGCGCGGGTTCAGGAAGGCGATGTACTAGCCACGCTCAATGATCAGGATTTGACCCTTGAACGCCTACGTTTGACGACGGCGCGCAGCCAGCGTGAAATCGAATACAGCCAAGCACTGGCCACCGGTGAACGGGCACAAGCCAGAATCATCCGCAGCCAGATTGATCAGGCGGATGCCCAATTGGGGCTGATCGACGCGCAATTGTCGCGCACCCGCGTGACCGCGCCTTTTGACGGGATTATCGTGGCCGGTGATCTCAGCCAGTCTGTCGGAACCGCCGTGGAACGTGGTCAGGAACTGTTTCGCGTCGCACCTCTTGATGCCTTCCGAGTGGCCCTTGAAATTGATGAGGCCGATATCGCTGAGATTGAACAGGGCCAGCAAGGTGAACTGCGTCTGGCGGCCAGCCCGGATCAATCCCTGGCCTTGACCGTGCAGCGGATCACGCCAGTGGCACGGCAACGCGACGGGCGCAACTTCTTCCGGGTCGAGGCATCGCTTGACAGGATGGAGGACGGGCGTCTGAACTGGGTGCGTCCCAGCATGGAAGGTGTGGCGCGCGTCTCAGTGGATCGTCGCTTGCTGGTGGCGGTTTGGAGCCGCCGTTTGCGCGATTGGCTGCGCCTGACGGCTTGGCGCTTCAGCCCCTGACAGGTCGGCCCATGTCCAAAAGCTTTCACAGCCCCTACTGGTATCGCGTCAAGGACAAGCGCCCGCGTCTGCGCAACCATGTCCGGTTCTATCGCACCGAATATCGCGGCCAGATCTGGTATGTACTGCAGGACCGCAGTTCTGGGCGCTTTCACCGCTTTACCGGCGCGAGCTATTTCATTGCGTCCATGCTCGACGGCACCCGCACCCTCGAAGAGGTCTGGCACATTGCCTGCGATGCCCTGAGCGAGGAAGACGCCCTGACCCAGGACGAGGTGCTGCAGCTGCTTAGCCAACTGCACAATGCCGATGTGCTTTATGCCGATGGCGCACCCGATATCGAAGAAATGGTGGAGCGCGGGCGCAAGCAGCGGTTCAAGAAGCGGATGATGAGTGTTCTCAATCCCCTGGCATTGCGGATCCCCCTGTTGGATCCCGAAGGGTTTTTGAAACTGACCATGCCCTTGGTGCGTCCGTTGCTTTCGGTGTTCGGTCTGGTGGCCTATCTGGGTTTGTTGATCTATGGCGGTACGTTGGCGGTCATTCACTGGGATGGGTTGACCGACAACATACTCGATCGGGTGCTCAGCGCTGAAAGCCTGCTGCTGTTGTTAATCACCTATCCGGTCGTCAAGGCCATCCATGAATTGGGACATGCCTATGCAATTACCCGGTGGGGCGGTGAAGTGCATGAGATTGGGATCATGTTCCTGATTTTCATGCCGGTTCCCTATGTGGATGCCTCCGACAGCCTGTCATTTCCCAGCAAATGGAAACGGGCTTTCGTCGCCTCAGCCGGGATCCTAGTGGAACTGGGGCTGGCCGCCATCGCGATGATCGTCTGGGTCAATGCGGAACCCGGGCTGGTGCGTGCGTTCGCTTTCAATACCATGCTGATCGGAGGGGCCTCGACCCTGTTCTTCAACGGTAACCCGCTGCTGCGTTTCGACGGATACTATGTGCTCAGCGATCTGCTTGAGATCCCCAATCTTGGACAGCGGTCGAACCGCTATATCGGCTATCTGGTGCAGCGTTACCTGCTGGACATCAAGGATGCCAAAAATCCCGCCCATGCCCCGGGGGAGCCGGCTTGGTTCGTCACCTATGGTGTTCTGGCCTTTCTCTACCGCATCTTCATCACCATCGCGATCATCATGCTGGTGTCGAGCATGTTCTTTTCATTGGGCATCATTCTGGCACTGTGGTCAGTGGTGTTGATGTTCGGCGTGCCTATTTCCAAGCAGATATGGTTCCTAATCGCGTCACCAAAGCTGCGGGACCGTCGCGCCCGCGCCATCGGCATGGTGACCGGCACACTGGGCCTGGCCGGGGCAGCGCTGCTTTTCATTCCGTTACCCTATTCCACAGTGGCTGAAGGCGTGGTGTGGGTGCCCGGTGACGGGGCCGTGCATGCCGGTGGTGAAGGGGTTGTTGCGGACATCCTTGTCGAACAGGGCGAGGAGGTGCAACCGGGCCAGGCGCTGGTTGAGATGGAAGATCCTCTGCTTACCGCACGCGTGGCCCTGCTGGAAGCAACGGTGGCTGAAACCACCCTGCGTCGTGACAGCTTCGTAGTCCAGGATCCTGCGGCGGCCCGGATCGCGGCCAGCGAGCTCGAACACGCGATGGCCGATCTGGAGCTTGCGCGCGCGCGTCAAAGCGCGCTGACCATTCGAGCGGCAGTCCCGGGGCGGATCGCCTTTATCGAAACCACGGACCTGCCGGGGCGCCATATCACCCGAGGTGCGCTGATCGGCTATATCAGTGAATTCCGGGATCCGGTGATCCGGGTGGTGGTGTCCGAAGGAGACGCCGATTTCGTCCGCCAGCGCACCAATGACATTGACATCCGGTTCATCTCATCGCCCGCCCAATCCTATGACGCACAGATTATTCGAGAGGTTCCCGCCCTGGAAGCTTCCTTGCCCAGTCTGGCCTTGGCGACCCAGGGTGGCGGTCGGATCGTGTTGGATCCAAACGATTCGTCGCGTTTGCGCACATTACAGAACCTTCTGCATCTCGATCTGCACCTCGAGGCTTCGCATGGTTTTGAAACAATAGGGGAAAGAGCGTTTGTTCGTTTCTCACATGACCCTACATCGCTTGCCGAACGTGTCTATCGCCGGGTAAGACAGGTATTTTTGAGACAGTTCAATATTTAGGGTGTGGCTTTTGGAGGCTTGATCTGCTCCATTACCATGTGAAGATTGCTCTATTTGAATGATCCTGTCCTTTGGAGAACCCTCTCCAGGTGATGCGGTCAAGGCAACCATATTAGGGAGAAACATCATGGCGACCCAATTGTTATTTTACGAAAAAGCGGTGCCCGTCAGCGCCAAGAAACATGCAAAACTCTGCGTCAAGGCAGGGGAGAGTTATTCCTTTGCAAGCAAAGTAAACTCCGTTCCTTTGACAGCGGCCGAATTTGCCGAAGCCGGCGCGGAATACCCGGTTGTCTTTGCTGGTGAGGGTGAAAACATCATTCCAACCGCGATCCTCGGGGTGGCAGGTGAAAGCAATGCGTTCGTGTCCGAGGAAGGGGGCTGGAGCGGGCGTTACATTCCCGCCTTTATCCGGCGCTATCCTTTCGTCTTCAGCCAGCAGACCGAAGACAACCAGTTGGTTCTGCATATCGATGAAAGCTTCGAGGGGTGCAATACCAAGGGACGCGGTGAGCGCCTGTTCGACAGCGATGGCGCCCAGACCCAGTATCTTAAGAACGTACTGGCCTTCCTCCAGGATTACCAAGCCCGGTTTACCCGCAGTCAGGCCTTCTGCAAACGGCTTGTCGATCTGGATCTGTTGCGCCCGATGCAAGCGCAGTTCACCTTGCCCGATAGCGGGACACGTTCGCTCACCGGGTTCATGACGGTGGATCGTGAAAAGCTCAAGGCTCTGGATGCAGAGACATTGACAGCAATGATGTCGACCGATGAGTTGGAATGCGTGTTCCTGCATCTGGCCTCCCTGCGCCATTTCGGCCAGGTCGCCGAACGTGCGGCAGGTCAGAACGGAGACGGGTTGCTCTCTGATGGGTCTGGCGATGCATCCGATGACAGCGCAGGACCGGAAACCGAAAAACAGGATGCCTGACGGCATCACGATGCCAGGTTTCGTGGCAGGGGCGCGGGCTCCTGCCAATCCCGGGCCGGTCTCGACCCATGCGTTTCCAACCCGGAAAGATGAACGTCTCAACAAGATCGATCAGGCTGTCCAGTTGGCCCTTGGTCAGATCAAGGGGCGCACAACCCTTGCGCAGCGAATCCGTGTGGCACGCCGAGCAAGAGCCGTCTTTGCATTTGAAGCGGAATTCGAACAGGCCGAAGAGGCGCAGCTCAAACAGCGACTGGATGAGGTGCGCGCCAGACTGGTCCGCGGCGGGCTGAACGGGGCGGCCATGTGCGAAGCGGTGGCGCTGGTGCGTGAAGGCATTCGCCGCAGTCTCGGCATGCGTCCCCACGACGTTCAGGTTCGGGCCGCGCTGATCCTGCTTGACTGTGCCTTGGCGGAAATGGCCACGGGTGAAGGCAAAAGTCTGGTGGCGGTTCTGGCTGCAGCGACGGCAGGTCTGGCCCGGATCCCGGCCCATGTGGTGACCGTCAATGACTACCTTGCAGAACGCGACCTGCAGGAGATGCAGCCGCTCTTTGATTGGCTTGGTCTGCGTGTCGGATGCATCCTGCATGAGGCAACGCCCGACGAACGCCGGGAGATTTATGCCCGGGATGTGGTCTATGCGTCCAACAAGGAAATTTCCTTTGATTATCTGCGTGACACATTGCGGATGTCAGGGGGGGAGGGGAACCTGCGTCTGAAGCTACGCCGTCTGGAGAATGACATGGACAGGCGCCCTGTCATGCGTGGCCTGCATTTCGCCATCGTGGATGAAGCCGACAGCGTGCTGGTGGATGACGCCCGAACCCCGCTAATCCTGTCGCGCGAAACCGATGTCGCCGAAGAGGCCAGTTGGGCCGAAACAGCGCATGGGCTGGCGATGCGTCTACGTGAAGGCGCGCATTATGATATACGCCACGAAAGACGGCTGATTGAATTGACAGATCTTGGCAAGGATCGCTTGTCCGATGTGGCAGCGGGGCTCGGCCCGCTCTGGCAAAACCGGGTACAACGCGAACAGGCTGTCTGTCAGGCGTTGTCGGCCCGGCTTTTCTTTCAACGTGGCGATCAATATGTGGTGCAGGATGGTAAGGTAGTGATCGTGGATGAATATACCGGTCGTCTGATGCCAGAGCGGTCCTGGAATGACGGGTTGCACCAATTGGTCGAACACAAGGAAGGGGTGGACATCACACCTCGCAAGCTGGCGATCGCCCGAACAACCTATCAACGGTTTTTCCGACGCTATCTCAAACTGGCCGGGATGTCCGGCACCGCCCGAGAGCTGCGCGCCGAGATCGCCGCAGTCTATCGCATGCCGACGCTGCCGCTGGCCACGCGTCTGCCGGTGGCCCGGCGCGATCTCGGCACCCGCATCCATGTGGACAGGGCGCAGAAATGGAATGCCGTCATTGACAGCGTGCAGCGCCTGCGTGAGGCCAACCGACCCGTTCTGATCGGCACCCGTACTGTTGCGGCTTCCGAAGAACTGCATGCCGCGCTGGATGCCGCCCAGATCCCCCATTGCGTGCTCAATGCCCTCAACCACGAAGAAGAGGGCGCGTTGGTGGCTGAGGCGGGGGTCCCTGGCCGCGTGACCGTGGCCACCAACATGGCCGGGCGCGGGGTCCATATCGGCCTTGATGAGGCAGTGGTCTCTGCCGGTGGCCTGCATGTGATACTGACCGAACGCCACGATTCCGCGCGCATCGACCGCCAGTTGATCGGCCGTACCGCGCGCCAGGGTCAACCCGGAAGCTACGAGGCCATCCTTGGGCTGGACGATTTTCTGCTCAACAATCTGCGCGCGCCCATTCTGCGCTGGTTGGCGCAGCGTAGGGGGTCGGTGGGGCGTGGGGCAGGGCAACTTTTGTTCCGCAAGGGTCAGCGTCGGGCCGAACGCGCCAATGCCCAGGCGCGTCGGGCGCTCTTCACGCATGATCAAAGATTGCAGGGATGGCTGGCATTTTCAGGAGTCGAAGAATGAGAGCGGGACATGTTTCAACCACCGCCGCGCTTGCGCTTTGGGCCGGGGCAGCAACGGCCACGCCCTATGATTGTGTAATCGAACCCGCTCTCGTGGTCGAGATTGCGAGTGCCTCGGGCGGCCTGATCCGAGAGATCGGTGTTTCGCGGGGGGACCTGGTGACCCGAGGTCAGATCGTAGCACAGCTCAATGCGGGGATTGAGGAAACAACCGTCGATCTGGTCCGAGAAGAGGCCATATCCACGGCCGAGATTGAGGCGCAAGCGGCGCGATTGAAACTGGCGGAAAGCCGCGCCGAGCGCACTGGCAGCCTGGTGGAACGCAACATCGCACCGCAGGCTGATCTGGATGAGGCCGAAGCCTCGGTGGAAGTGTCCCGGCGCGAGTTGCTGATGTCGCAGATGCGCCAGCGGGTCGCGGCGATGGAACTCAAACGTGCCGAAGAAGTGCTGCGGCAGCGCAGTATCGTCAGCCCGATCGATGGGGTGGTTCTCGAACGGCTGCTCTATATCGGAGAGTTTGCGGATCAGGACCGGCCGGTGGTGCGGATCGCACAGCTTGATCCTTTGCATATCGAGGCATTCCTGCCTGTCACAGCTTATCCCGATCTCACGGTCGGCATGCAGGCCAGGATTAGCCCGGGTCCACCGATTGGCGGCAGCTATCTGGCAGAAGTGACTGTGATTGACAAGGTTTTCGACGCTGCATCAAATACATTCGGCATCCGGGCAAAACTGCCCAACCCCGACCTTGCCATTCCGGCCGGCAGTCGCTGTGAAATCGAACTCCTGCTGGAAGGTGAGGAGTAGATTGTGTACTAGGGCGGAAAGGATCCAAGAAGACATCGGCAGATGACATCCACGCCCAATGCTCAGAAGCAAAAAAAACGATCACCGTATGAAACGGGCCAGTATTGGCGCAAGCGATCCGACCTGATCTATTATCGCTATATCGAGTATATCATGCGCGTGGTGGCACGGGACGCGACCAGTATGGTCGATGTGGGGTCCGGCAACAGCCCGTATCTGGAATGGTTCGACTGGATCGATGACAGACGGTCTGTCGATATTCGTGTCCCTTACAGTTCTGACAGGGTGCAGGGCATCAAGGGCGACATCCATGAGCTGCACTTTGACAAGACATTCGATATCTGTACCTGTTTTCAAGTGCTTGAACATGTTCCAAATGTGGTCCTTTTTGCCCGTCGCCTTCAGGAACTGGCCAAGACGGTGATTGTGTCCGTGCCGTATAAATGGCCCGAAAATTCGACCAAGGGACATGTTCATGATCCGGTGACATATGAAAAGCTCACCGCCTGGATGGGACGCAAGGCCAACTACAAGATCATCGCACGAGAGCCATTCCGATCCCAGAAACACGAACGGTTGATCGCCGTCTATGACGAAGATCCCGCCCGGCGTTTTGGACAGGCGGATATCCAAAATCGGCTTCAGCGTGGGGACAACAACACATGAACATTCATTTGGTTACACAACCATGACCCGAAAGACCGCCATTATCATGGGAGCCATGAAGGCTGGGACAACCACGCTGCATGGCATTCTTGCCCAGCACCCCGAGATATGTGGTGGCTGGCGCAAGGAGCTGAATTTCTTTCGGGAAGATCCCACCAATATGTCGGATCCCTATTCCGATCAGTTTCCCCAGTTCGATGCCAGTCAGCACAGGTTCCAGCTCGACAGCTCACCGAATTACACCAAGCTGCCCAAAATGGACGGAGTCCCGGAAAGGATCGCCGAACACGCCCGGCAGGAACCGGTTCAGCTGATCTATATTCTGCGTGATCCGGTCGCTCGGCTGCGCTCGCATGTTTACCACAATTTTCGCAAGGGCCGTTGGCAGCCCGAAACGCTAACAAAAGCCCAGATTGATTTCTGCATCAATGTATCACGCTATCACATGCAGCTTGAGGCCTTTGCCCATGCCGGGCTGGAGGACAGAATTCTGCTGGTGGACTTCCAGAGGTTGATCACCATGCCTGAAAGCGTGGCGGTTGAAATACATGCGTTTTTAGGGCTTGATCCAGTCCCTCCGAAGAACACCAATGCGCGCCATGTCAATTCCAAACCCAAAACAGAAGACCACATGATCGACCTTGATCGGTGTCGGGACGCGCTGCAGGATCAGGGCGAACTGCTGAAAAAGCATTACGATTTCGTACCGCAAACACCCTGGACATACGACCCATGAGACTGTGGGCTCTTACGCGCTATGCCGGAATCCAATTGGCTTGAGATTACATTTACCTCCGCAAGCCCAATTTATTCCGCCATGTCTGCGACATTCATACACCCCAAGTAACAGATGACTTAGGCGCGTTGTTCGGCATTTCGCGCGACGTTGCATATCTGGAGCGACAGAAAACACTTTCGCCCGTTGCTGTTGGGGAGGAGATGCGGCTAGGATGGCGCCGATAGTGTTCTTATCCATTCCGACGGAGGCCAAATTGGCGATTTTTTACCTGACTTATACTCTGCACCACGAAGATGGATTGCAGCACTACCAAGCCCTGCGCGAAGAACTGACGCGCCTTCGGGCCCATCAGGTAGGGCCCAACAGCGCGCTGATAAATCTCAACACTGTTGATCCCAAACGGCTTATCGAAGCTCTGCAACCCATGACGGAAGAGGGCGACCGCCTGTTTGCTGTCCGTCTGGAACCGCGTTCCTACTGGTATGTCAACGCTCTCAGCGACACCAATGATTGGCTCAAGACCAACAAACCCGTGCCTCTTGAAGAAGCACTTGCAGACCTCAAGGCACAACAGGACGAACCGCCCACCACGCATTGATCCTGGCCATCCTCATATCGCGTGAGGCATTTCTCTTTAAAAGGTTTCAAGCCTCGTCAGAAACATGCACCGTTTTTCGTGTTCCAAGAAGGGGCGAGAAACGAGTTCGCTCTAATCAGATCCGAAAAGGTCACGTGTGAAGATCTTACCTGACACATCGGCCAAGTCTGAGCTGTTGCGGTTGGCGATGATGACGTCGCTTTCGGCCTTGAAGGCCGCAAGATCCTGAGTCACGCGCGACCCGAAGAAGGTCTCTTCCTGCATTTCAGGCTCATAGACGATGACCTCGATGCCCTTTGCCTTGATCCGCTTCATCACTCCCTGGATTGAACTTTCCCGGAAATTGTCCGATCCCGCTTTCATAACCAATCGGAGAATCCCCACACACGTCGGGCGTCGCGCCAGGATCTGCTCGGCAATGAAATCCTTGCGGGTACGGTTGGCTTCCACAATGGCGCGGATCATGCTTTGCGGCACGTCCGAATAATTCGCCAGAAGCTGCTTACTGTCCTTAGGCAAACAATAGCCCCCATACCCGAAGGAGGGATTGTTGTAATGTGTGCCAATGCGCGGATCGAGTCCGACACCTTCTATGATCTGGCGACTGTCCATGTTGTGGCACAGCGCATAGCTGTCGAGTTCATTGAAGTAGGCCACGCGCATGGCGAGGTAGGTGTTGGCAAAAAGCTTGATCGCCTCGGCCTCAGAGGCTCCGGTATAGAGTACCGGAATGTTCTTGCTAAGGGCGCCTTCAACCAAAAGCCGGGCGAAGGTTTCCGCACGCACGGAGCGTTCTCCGACAATGATGCGGCTGGGGTGCAAGTTGTCATGCAGCGCACGACCCTCGCGCAGGAATTCAGGGCTGAAGACCACCCGGTCCCCGCCCAGCTGTGCAGACAAGCGCGCCGTAAAGCCGACGGGCACCGTTGATTTGACCACGATCGTCGCTTGATCGTTGACGGCCACGACCTCATGAACCACGGCCTCCACCGTAGAGGTGTCAAAGAAGTTTGCCACCGGATCGTAATTGGTCGGTGTGGCAACGATAACGAAATCCGCCTTGGCGTAGGCCTCTGCCGCGTCGGTGGTAGCGGTCAGATCCAGAGGTTGGTCACGCAGATACTGTTCAATGTCCGCATCCACGATGGGGCTGTGACCCGTGTTGAGCTGCGCCACCCGCTGCGCATCGACATCCACTGCTGTGACCCGATTATGCTGTGCCAGCAGAACCGCGTTGGAGAGTCCAACATACCCGATGCCCGCGACAGCGATGTTGAGTTTTGACATAGGATCGCTTTCGTACATTTAACGGATGGCACCACAGGCACGTGATACCATCAGAAAAGGGATCTGGCCTTTCCTGCCAATGTCCCATCCGCTTTCAAAGACCTTCGGCCAGCCATAGGTTGCCTTGCCGCCAGCCTCAAGCCGGATGCAGCAAAGGGAGCAAAGAAAACCCGATCATTATGTCGTCTTGAGTCAAGCTGCCTTGTCCTTCGATGGTATCAAAGCCAGACCCAAGATCATGCTTCAAGGCGGACCGCCCACTAATTCCTGAAACCAGCGAGCCACTTGTCGATCTTGCTTCTTTCTTCCAAACTCGGATGAGGGCGACAGCATCGCGCGTGATCCCCTGGGCGGTGGTTTCTTTTGATACGGAATTTGCACTTCGGGTGTGACTTTTCACTGCAACGAAAGTTCTACGCGTAATGTTTATTATGTTAAATATACCTCCTGTTTCCCATTGTTCCGTCTGAAATATTCTATGCCAATTGGACATACCCAAAGAAATCGCGTTCCAAGATGGCTGGATCAATATAGAGAGACATGCCGCTCACGCTGAATGTCCGATCAAAATCAACTACGGGTTTGTTTTCGCAGATGGCTGGATGCGAACGATAGCAGATCAGCGGCCCCATACAATTATTCGAAATACTTTAAAAATTTTCGCTTCATTATCAATTCTTTCCAAGAATTCGCCACCCTATAGCACCGACGATGTCCTGAGCTTTGACGAAGGTTGCACCGGGATTTTTTGGGTGCTGGATGTCACACTTCACACATATCACCACTTTGCAGGGCTTGGCGCAGGCCAATAATGAGGGAAATATCATTGATCTCGCTTTGTTGGAAAGCGGCGGGAGGATCTGGCTCTACGCCGCCAGCCGGGATGGCGCGATCAGCGTTTGGAGAATGGACGACGATGCCCCCGGCGTCCTGACCGACGAAATGCGCGCGCCAGGTTCCACCAACCAGCAGAATCTGACGCAAATCGACATTCTCGATGGGCCAGCTGGTATCCAGTTGATGACTGGCGGTGTGTTCGGTCATGATTTGTCGGCGCTTGACCTGAATACCTCCACCGGAGCGATCGGAGGACGCGTCGCATTATCCAACAGCCAAGGCGGACATCTGAGCACCAACCTGACGCTGGATGGACGGACTTTTCTTTACACCGCCGAGCGTGGATCGGATGAAATTGACCGTTATCGGGTGCTGAGTGACCTTGATTTATCCAGCAGGGGCAGCACCGATGTTGAGGGAACTGTCGGTGCTCTGACCAGTGTAAAAATAGATCAGGACGGGATTTTGCTGGTGGCAGACAGCACCAACAATAGCTTGACCAGCCATCTCATCGACGCCAGCAACGGGCGCACGACCCTTGCAGACACCCTGAATGGCGAGGATGGCGCGGACTTTCGTCTGCCCACCGCCATCGCGACCGCAACGGTCGAGGGCGAACACTATGTCATACTGGCCGCTGCCGGCACCTCCTCGCTCAGCGTCGTCGCGCTGAGCGACACCGGGATGATGACCATGACGGACCGGGTGTTTGATACGCTGGACACGCGGTTCAAAGACGTCCAAGCGCTTTCTGTGGTGACGCGTGGGACAGATGTTTTCATCCTGGTGGCCGGGTCTGATGACGGGATCAGCCTGCTGACGCTGCTGCCCGGAGGACGGCTCCACCCCCTGGCACATATGGCCGACACCACGCAGACCGCGCTGCAGAATGTCCAAACGCTGACGGGATTTGCCCATCAGGACGGGTTGACCGTTCTGGCGGGGTCGGGTGCCGAGGCGGGCATCACACAGCTCACTGTTGATCTGAGGGAGTACGGCATCGTTGAGCGCAGTGCGCCGGGCCAGGCTGTTTTGCGGGGAAGCGCAGAGGATGACATTCTAATTGCAGGCGACGGGGGGGTCCGGCTCGAAGGCAGAGCAGGAGCAGATACTTTCGTGTTCGACCCTGCTTTTGCCACCAATGACGGCGCTTTGGGCCGGATCAATGACTACACGCCCGGCGAAGACCGGATCGACCTATCGACGGTATTGGCCTTGCACGATCTGGAACGGGTCACCCTGCAACAGGGCAACACCGGCGCCACGATCGAGATCGGGCCTTATAGCATCGAAGTTTTTGCCGCGCCGGGCGAAACACTCAGCCTTGATGATTTTGAACGCGCCCAACTGCAGCTATCCGACCGTCCCACATTCGACCCCGAAAACCACCCCGCCTTTCTGAATGCGGAGCCAGAACCTGATCCTGATCCAGACCCGGATACGGGGGTCACCCTGAACGGAACCAGTGCGCGTGACATTCTGTTCGGTACGGACGGCGATGATTTCATCTTTGGCAAAGCCGGCAATGATCAGATCGAGGGCGGTGCGGGAAATGACATGCTCGACGGCGGTGACAACGGCGACATTGTTATCGGCGGCAACGGCAATGACACTATGGAAGGCGGGGAAGGCAATGACGAACTGCTCGGCGGCAGCGGCAACGACGTCATTGCAGGGGGTGCTGGGGCCGATGTCATAATCGGCAATTCCGGCAATGATGTGATGACCGGATCTGGCCTGTCGGACCTGGTTTTTGGAGGGCCGGGAGATGACTTCGTCAATGGTGGCTGGGGGTTTGACCGCATCAATGGCGGGCCGGGCGCGGATAGATTCTTTCACCTCGGTATTGCCGATCACGGCTCGGATTGGGTGCAGGATTACACGGCCGCCGATTGGGATGTGCTGTTTTTTGGAAACAGGGCCGCCTCGGCCAGTGATTTCCGTGTTTCCCTTGTGGAGACCCCGAATGCGGGTCAGGCCGGGGTCGAGGAAGCGTTTATCGTCTACGTGCCCACAGGTCAGATCATGTGGGCCTTGATCGATGGGGCCGCCCAAGAGGAGATCAACCTGCTGATTGCCGGTCAAAGCGAAGTCTTCGACCTGTTTGGCTGAACAGAGACCTGATATGGCCATGCCTGCTATGGTCAGCCCGCCCATGCGGTGTTATCGCTGCCACAACTGCGGGCTGGCGTTTGGATGAGGCAGACATGTTCAACAAATCTCCGCCCCTCTGGCCTCGTGATCAGCGGCGCATTCTCAAAGCGTTGCGCCAACATCACGCACCGCTGCGGATCATGCTCAAGACCCGCAACGACCCGTATTTTCTGGAAGACTGGCACCGCCACCACGCCGCCATCGTGGGGCCGGAAAATCTGGTGATCGCCGACAATATGTCCAACGATCCTCTGGTGTGCCGCCTGCTGGCCCAATTGGCCCGGGTCTCCACCGTGTTCCGCTTCGATGCCTTTCACGATGAGTTGCATAAACGCGACCGTTTCAAGGATCTGTACGCGGTTCTGGAAGAAACCTGCGATTGGTCGATCCTGCTTGATACTGATGAACGATTGATTTGGATCGAGGAGGGTCACTGGAGCGCAGGCCAGGACCTGCCGGACCGGCTGACGGCCCTGGCTGCCGGCGCGCCTGCCCTGCCTGGCCTATTGATCGAAAATCACCTTGGACAGCGAACTCACTTCGACTTTCCTGCAAATCCAGACAGGCTTAGCCGGGTTTTGCACTGGGGCAAACCCGCTATCGCTTCCGGTCACGGCCTGACTGTGACAGGTCCACAGTGCCACAACATCCAGTTTCCCGCAGCGATGTTCGATGCTGGTGTGCCACCTAGGCTGATCGCGCTGCATCTGTGCAATTTGTTGCCCGAGCAACGCCTGCGTGCAAACCGTGAAAAGCTGGCCGCGCGGGGCCTGTGTTCCCCACAAACCCCCTATGCGGACATCGCCCATCTGGACGTCCGGCAAGAGACGCGAAGCGTGATCCGCCGCTGCGTACTGGAAACGCGCCGTCTATTGGCTTCTGCCTCGTCTGAAGCGATCGCTGTGCCTCCGAAGGCGATGGTCATGCAGCCTGATGGACAGATAACATTTTCCGACGCAGATATTGGCCGAACCTTTGAGTTTGCGCAAACTCAGGGCGCCGCCATTCTGCGCGCGGCGCTGAACTGAGGCATCTTCCGCCTTGGAAACGGGCCTTTCACCCCGCCTAGCGAAGATGCCTTCTAGTCGTCGCCGGCATTTCCGATCACACCGTGATAATAGTCGATCGCTTTGCCCACGTCGTCGAAATAGCGCAGATTACCATTTTCCAGCACTGCTCCTGCCTCACACATACGGCGCAACATTGGTGTGGTATGGCTGACCACGATGGCGCCGCTCTTGGCCATTCGTGCCTTGAAGACCTTCTCGCTTTTTTGCTTGAAAGCGGCGTCTCCGACAGAGGTGACCTCGTCCACCAGATAAGTATCGAACTTGATGCCCATCGATGTTCCGAAAGCCAGCCGCGACCGCATGCCCGAAGAATAGCTACGGAAGGGCAGATGGAAATGCTGACCTAGCTCGGCGAAATCCTCGACGAAATCAACCAGTGTATTGGTGTCCACGCCATAGACCCTGGCCACGAAACGAACGTTCTGCGCACCGGTCAACTCCGGGTGAAAGCTGCCAGCGAACCCCACTGGCCATGAGACTGTGCCATTTGACAAGACGTTGCCTTCATCGGGGTCCATAGTACCGGCAATCATTCTCAACAGGCTCGATTTTCCCACCCCGTTGCGCCCCAAAAGCGCCACGGAAACACCGGTTGGAAAGGTCACATTCATGTTGCGGGCTACAACCTTGCTGCGACCGTTCAGGTAATAGGTCTTGGATAGGTTTTGCAGCCGTATCATGAGGCTTAACGACGGTCCTTGATACTGTAAAAGACCAGTACACCGATCGCCCAGATCATCAGCAGAAAGGCCGTGCAAACGGAAGCGATGATCAGCCGTTGGGGATAGAGCGCTTCCTCCGGCAAGGTCGGAGTGATGTAGGCCGCCAGATAGCGGCTCTTGCGTTGCGCTTCCGCAAGCGCGCTGTCATGCGCAGACAAGGCTGCGAGATACGCCTGCTCTGCGAATTCACGGTCAACGGTGAGACGTTCGAACTCACTCAGCACCCTGACGTAGTCATCGGCAGAGCCGGCATCCCCACCAAGCACGAACTTGCCCCGCTCCTCGGCAATACGATCACGGATGACAGCGATGCGACGGCTGGCTTGCTGGATGCGCGGATCGCCTTCGCCGGTTATCTCAGCCAACAGATCTGCCTCGATCAGGGCACTGGCCAATTGTTGTTGTAAATTGTTGATCAACCCCATCTGACCTTGAACGTCCGCCTGCGGGTCGACAATGCGTGTTTCACTTCGGAACTGTGCCATAGCCTCGCGGGCATCCTTGAGCCGCTCAACCGACTGCTCCATCTCCTCTCGGGTGTAGCGCGTGGCATCATCGCGTGCGATTGCGCTCAGTTCATTGATCATAGCGGCGCTGTCATCGAAGATGGCCTGTGCGATGATCTGGGCTTCGCGGGGATCGAACGCCCTGACCTGCAATTCGATCAACCCACTGCCAATGTCGTAATGAAGCCGGACCATTCGGCTCCAATAACTGACCAGGTCCTCGATGCTGCTTTCAGGATCAAGTGCAAAGAACGGATCAACATCAGCATACCGCGAATAGAATGTTCGGAGATCGAGCCTGGCATCAATCTGGCTGACCAGTTGCTGGCTTTGGATAAACTCGTACAGGATGTCTGTGTCGGAAGAGCTCGACCCGGAGAACTGACTAAGCCCTCCCAGCAGTTCCATTGCCGAATTGACCTCTTCCTGTCGCACCACGAAACCGAGGGTCGAGGCATATTGATCCTGAGCACGAGCATGAAGATAGAAGGTTGTCACCCATGCCGGGAGCAGAACCACGATGATAAAACTCAATGCGATCAGCCGGTGGCGAGGCCGCCGATGGGCGCCGCGCGCCGGAGCGCGGACCGATGGATTGGCAGAGGATTTACTGGGAGGTCTACCCGGGGGGTTGGCCGGTGCACCTGGTGTCGCACCGCCTTGTTTTTTGGGTTTTTTCTTTGCAGGACCCGGCGATGCATCCCCTTTGGACTCTTGCTTGGCTTTGGCCTTCGCTTCAGGTTCGGCCTCGGGCGCCACCGCCGAGCGGGGCGTCTCGTTTTGATCAGGTTTGTCCGCTGTTGCGCGCCCGTGTCTAAACTTGTCGGACACAGCCACGGTGCCGCGCCATAGCTTTCGGATTGGCTGGTCCTGTGGGTGATTCTCTGCCAAGAAAATGCTCCAACAATCCGCGCAATTTGCACGCCGGATAAACCTGTTACATAAACAGTCTTCTAAACGACAGCAACACCGCGCTCCGAAAGGGTATTATGGCATCGCCTCACCTTGCCCCGGTCCAACGCCGGTCCTTTGGTACTTTGCGCACCATTTCCGCGCTTATGCTGCGCGAAATGGCCACAACATATGGACGCTCACCAGGCGGGTACATCTGGGCGATCCTGGAACCGGTCGGCGCCATCGTGATCTTGTCCTTGGCATTCAGTCTGATCTTGCGCTCGCCCTCTCTGGGAACGAACTTCGCGATGTTCTATGCTGCGGGTTACCTGCCATTTTCTCTTTACACCACACTGAGCGCGAAGATCAGCCAATCGATCCGGTTCTCCCGGCCGCTTCTGGCTTATCCCAGCGTGACCTATATGGATGCGATCCTGGCGCGATTGTTCCTGAACCTGCTGACCCAGATTACCGTTTTCTACATTATCATCATCGGGTTGCATCTGATTTACGATTTGCGCACAATCTTTGACTTTTCTGCCATCGCGCTGAGCCTTGCCATGGCCGCGGCCATAAGTGTCGGCGTCGGAGTAATGAATTGCTTCCTGATCTCGATCATACCTATATGGGAAAGCATTTGGTTGATCGTGAACCGGCCGCTTTTTATCCTGTCGGGTATTTTGTACATCTACGAAGATCTTCCCCCGATTGGTCAGGATTATCTTTGGTACAACCCATTGATGCACGTGACCGGCGTGATGCGGACCGGTTTTTACTCCACTTATGACGCGCCCTATGTCTCGGTAACATACCATTTCAGCATTTCACTGGTCCTGACGGTATTGGGCCTGATCCTGCTGGGACGATATCATCGGTATATCCTCAACGAGAAACGTTGAAATGGCCATGGTTCAGTGGATATGCAACAGGTTTGCAACTTTGCCGGGCAATTGCTAAATCGCCTGCGACTTCACTCCGGACTGACGGCGTTCTCTCTTGTTGCGTATATTTTTCCACCGGGTGCAACGGGCCATGCGGTTCTTTTCACCCAATCCCACTGCATTGTATGCAACTTGGAAGATCAAGCGCTCGGGCCTGTTTGACCGGACATTTTACCGTGGATGCCATCCGACCCTGAACAGACTTTTCTATCGGTTTCCCGAACGTCATTACGTGCTGTTCGGCGAAGCGGAAGGATTCCAGCCCAATCCGATGTTCTCACCCAACGATTATCGGCGACTTAACACAGACCTGGCCCATATCAGGGAACCCTTCCTTCATTACGTACGCTATGGTGTAGATGAAAACCGACCGATCCGGCACGTTCCCGCTGGCGAAGTGCTGCACGGCGAGAGGTTGCCACCGGTCTTGCGGTGCCCCGTGGATGCTCCACCACCTGCTGCGTTGGCGATCGTGGTCCATGTTTACTATCGCGATCTTTGGCAGGAGATCGCCAGAACCATCATGGCTGCCGGAATCGAGCATGATCTGTACGTCACTTATACGGATCAGGGGACGCTGACCGACGGGCTGGCAGAAGAGGTACAGGCGGATTTCCCCTCCGCCCGGGTGATTGCAATGCCCAACCACGGGCGCGACATCTTCCCCTTCGTGCATCTGATCAATTCGGGTCTGCTGTCATCCTATCGGGCGATCTGCAAGATCCACACCAAGAAATCGCCACACCGCGCAGACGGTGATGACTGGCGGCGTCACCTGATCGCAGGCCTTCTGCCCGGGGAGCAGACAAAGACCTGCCTGAAGCGCTTTTTAGAAGATCCCCTGGCAGGGCTCTGGGTGGCCGATGGCCAGCATTACAAAGACACCCGCTGGTGGGGGTCAAACCGGGCTCCGACGGCCGGGTTGCTGGCCCGTGTCGAAATAAGCCTGGACGAGGCAGATCTGTCGTTTCCGGCCGGATCGATGTATTGGATCAAGCCTTTGATTGTTTCGATGATCCATGGCATGCAGCTCGATCAGAATGATTTCGAGCCGGAAACGGGTCATGTGGATGGTACCGTCGCCCATGCCTTTGAACGTGCCATTGGCCCCATCGTCACCGCAGGCGGACTGCATATTCGTCAAACAAGCGAACTGACAGCGCCTCGGGGCAGCAGGCCCCCTGCCCTTTCGGACGCAGATCAGAAACAGAGCACAGCGCCCGTGACCGCCCCCGCCTATGTCAGCGCTTTCTACCTGCCGCAGTTCCACCGGGTCGCACAAAACGACGCCTGGTGGGGACAGGGATATACGGAGTGGCAAGCCGCAACGACCGCGAAACCGCAATTTCCGGGTCACGTCCAGCCTGCCTTGCCAAGCGCGTTGGGGTTTTACGACCTGATGCGCCCCGAGATCATGGCAGAACAGGCCAGTTTGGCGCGGGCTGCCGGTATCGATGCCTTCTGCACCTATTTCTACTGGTTTGACGGCCAAACCCTGCTCGAGGGACCGATGCAGCAGCTGCTTCGGCACCCGAAAATCGATTTTCCGTTCTACCTGTGCTGGGCCAATGAAAGCTGGCGACGCAACTGGGATGGGATGAGCGGCGAGGTCTTGATCGAGCAGACCTATACCGAGGGTTTCGAGCAAGACCTGGCAGCAGCAACCCTACCCTATATGCGTGATCCGCGTTACCAGCGCCCCGACGGCAAACGCCCCCGGTTCGTTATCTACAGACCCGGGGATTTGCCAGACCCGGAAGGCTCGGTGGCACGTCTGCGCTCCGAATGGCAATCTCTTGGAGTTGGCCAGGTCGAGCTTGGGGCGGTGCAATTCCATGTCCCTGGTGAACAGGACATTCCAGACAGGCTGTTCGACTTCTGGGTCGAGATGCCGCCCCACGGTCTGGTTACGTCCGACGATTACCTGGTTGGTGGCCCAGCCGCACCAGAGGGAGCACCAGAACCACCTATCCATGCTTACCCGGGGTTTTCAGGACTGATTTATGACTACAATGCCGTCATCGCCAATTCCTTGAACCCTGATCGTGACCGGCCCGACAACCTGATCGCCGGGGTGATGCCATCATGGGACAACACCGCCCGGCGCGGTCGGCGAGCCCACATGGCCTATGGCGCCAATCCGGCACGATTTTCGCATTGGTTGCGCGGCATCGCCCAGCACCGTCTGGCCACGTCATACCGCACTGAAGTGATGATCAATGCCTGGAACGAATGGGCGGAGAAGGCTGTGCTGGAACCTTCGCAACAATATGGTACTGCGTGGCTGGATGTGCTGGGAGACTGGCGCCACACCGCGACAAACCGAGAAGGCCGACAATGGCACGACTGATCCTGCATGTGGGAACCCATAAAACGGCAACCACTACGATCCAAAAGAGTTTTCACGCCAACCGCCAGTTACTCGCCCGTCATGGTTTGACCTATCCAGATATCGGGCGCACGGCAGGCCATCACGGGTTGGTCACCGACTGGGTCAACCTGCCACCGGTGTTTCATCTGTCCGAAGGCTCTGAAGCGGCTTGGAAGAAACTGGTAGCCCAAGCCACGAAACACGACCAGGCCGTGTTTCTAAGCAGTGAAGAGTTCTCTCGCGGGCATCCAAACTCCCGCGTGGATCTTGCGGCCATTCGGTCGTGGCTTGACCCTTTCGAGGAGATCAAGGTGATCTGCACTTTACGCGACCAGGTCTCCTTTCTTCAGTCGATCTATCTGGAAATTTCAAAAAAGAAGGCCCCCCCCTATTGGGGCGCTTTCCTGAAAAGCGCACTCACCAAAGGATATGGCGCGGGGCTTTTTCTGAACTATTGTGTCCTCGACGATCATCTCCGCAGTGCCTTCGCTGAGGATGAGATCCATTATGTCGACTACGCCGCTGCCTGCCAGGAGCCTGGCATTCGCGCCCATATTCTCCGTCTGGCGGGCTGTGAGATGGACAGTACGTTGTTGCAGGACACCCAGGAGACCCGGCAGGCCAATGTCTCGCCCGACCCCCTGTCGGCCTGGATTGCCGGCATGATCGCGCGCCCCGGTATTGCAGATGACGCCCTGATGGAGCTGGTCCGCGACAAACTTGCCAACAGCTTTGATGAAGGGCGGCCAACCACCCTCTATATCCGCAGCGAAATCCAGCAGCTGCGCAAGTGCGTGACGCCCTGGAACGAAGAATTCCTGGAACGTCTTGCGCGGCGGCAACCCGGGTTTCACCTGACGCCCACCAAGATGCCAGACAATACCGCTTATCGCTCTGATCTGAAAACTTCCTTCTGGGTAAACCTAACACAATCCCTTTATAACAGGGACACCCACAACACCGGCCCGCGTCCATGATGCGCCGCTCGGCCTCTGCAACACGAGGGGACAGTTTTCCATGGCCTCCAAGATAACCGCAGTGCAAAACGATCCACGCCCCGGCGCGGCAGATGTCGTCCAGCCACTCAGCACCAAGAGCCTGTTTTGGCAGGCCGACTACCTGATCGGCAGTCCTGCTCTTGCGACCCTGCCCTTTTTGTTCTGGACAGTCGAAAGCGCTGCACCAAGGACGCTTGTCAGTCTGAGCGATGGTCCTCAAGAAGCTTATTTCGCACTCTGTCAGGCGGTGCAGCGGCTTGGTCTGGAAACCCGCTGTTTTAGCATCTCCGAAGCGATACACGACCCTGAAGATGTGCGGCACAATGCCGACACCTACGAGGATTTCTCATCCCTTCTGAGCGGACCTCAGGACGCCAATTGCGCCCGATTCGCCCCGGCCAGCATTGACATGCTCTATCTGGATCTTGCGCATCCGCCTGAAGATCTGGTCCAGTGGCCAGCCCTTTTGTCACCACGCAATGTGCTTTTGATACATGGTGCGAATGCGCCCGAATTCTTTGCTGCACGCACAGCCTGCCTTGAAAGCCTTCGCATCGAAAACATCGATTTTACCCTCGAACATGGCAACGGCCTGGGGCTGGTCCTGGGCGAAGACGCCCCCTCCCGGCTCAAGCGACTGGCAGAATTACACATGGGCGCCCCCGGCTATTCAGAAGTGCAAAAAGTCTTCTTTCGCCTCGGCAAGGCGCACGAAAACGCATTTCATGCCCGCCAAAACCGGCGTGAAAACAACCAGCAGAAAAAGGAACTTAACCAACTGCGCGCAGCTCTTGAAACAACCCAGTCAGATCTGGAAAAAATGCGCGAGAAAAATGCGAAGCTGCGCAGCGCCTACGAGAACCGGAATGCCCAGATGGCCCTGATAGACGCGCGCCATTTCGATGCGATCACCGCGATCGAACAAGAGCTCAAGGAGGTTCAGCAAACCTCCCGAGACCGCAAAAAAAAGTTAAAAGAGGCGCTGGAAGAGGCAATCCGGCAGACGGATGCGAAAATCGAAAGGCTAAAGGAACAAGTCGCGGCTTTGACTGAAGCAGCCGTGCTCCAGGAGCGGGCGCTGGAAGAGGCAACAGCCCACAATGACCGACTGCAGGCGGAACATGACAGCCTTCAGGCCGCAGCCCTCGACAATCAGGCCCATGTCGAAACGCTCGAAGACACTGTCGCCCGTCAGAACCGCGAATTGGCTGATCTGGTGTTCCGCGCCGAGGACACACGTACAGGCTATGAATCCAAGTTGGATTGGCTACGCAGCGAAGTATCGAAACACAAGAACACCCTTTTGAAAGCAACGCAAGCGCAGGACACTGCCAAACAGGAAACCACCGCCCTGAAGGCACAGCTTGACGCCCGTACAGAAGAACTGGTCACACTCACCCAGTTGCTCGAAACCAAGACCGCTGAAGCAAACCGGGCATTGCTGGAAAGCGAGACACAACGCGATATCCTGATCGAATTGCGCAATGCCGAAATTGCCATGCTGCGTAATGCTGGCGGGCGGTTGCGCCGCGGCGATGCAATGTCCAGCGCCGGCTTGCCAACACTAAAGTCACAGACCGCGACACTGATGTCTTCGGATCTCTTTGATGCTGAGTGGTATCTGAAAACTTACCCCGATGTTGGCGAGAACGGCATGGATCCAGCACGTCACTATGCCATTCACGGGGCGCTCGACGGGCGCAATCCCGGACCAAGTTTTGACACGATGGCCTATTACCGCGCCAACAGAGACGTGGCGAAACGCGGCCTCAACGCATTGGTCCATTACGAGATGTTCGGGCGCGAAGAAAAGCGTCGCTTGAAATAGGAGCCATGTGGGTTTTGGAAAAACAGATCGCTGCGATCCGCAAAACCGGCCACGTCCATCGCAACTGGTATCTTGAAACCTACCCTGATGTGGCGCGCCTGGGCATGGAGCCCGCAGAACACTACCTGAAATATGGCGCCATCATGGGCCGCAACCCAGGGACAAGTTTCGATACGAAACTCTATCTCGAACGCTATCCCGACGTGGCTGAGACGGGGATGAACCCGCTGCTACACTACGCGCGCTTCGGCAAGAAGGAAGGTCGCGACATCGGGGGGGGACGGTTCGAAAAGGCAGCGGCCAGACTGACCCACTATTTGTGGGCTGGCGGCCCACAAGAGATCATCATCCCCCAGTTGGAAGAGATCGCCAGTAATCCGAAAGCCCCGGAAAAATGCCGCTTCGACGCGGCACGCAAACTGGCGATCCGGCTGGCCTTTGATGGCGATACTGAGCGTGCCCTGCACCACATGCACCGCCTGCCGGACATTGCCCCAGGCCTGGTCCTTGACAAAAGTTACTTGGTTACACTGGCGTTCCTGTATCTCCAGGTCAACGACAGACCAACTGCGCGTACATCACTGAAGAAGCTCCTGATGACCAGCAGCGGTGAAAAAGACCCAGATGCCATACTCGCCTTGGCCAATACCTTCGAAGATGATGCCGACCGTCTGTCAGCCCTCAACCAGGTTTATGTCAATGCAGGTCTCACCCCTTTGCGCCTGCGTGACCCGGGCCGTCCTCTGGCGTTGGACAACATCGAAAGCACGGTTGCACCGACCTGCACTGCGGATCATGGTCTGGTCTCGGTCATCATGCCGATCTACAAGGCCGAAGACGTCATCGAAATCGCGATCCGCTCACTGCTTCAGCAAAGCTACCGCAATATAGAGATCGTGGCCGTCGATGATTGCAGCCCTGACGAAACCTTCGCAGTGCTCACGCGCCTCGCCGCAGAAGACCCCCGTGTCCGGCCCTTCCGGCAATCAGTCAATGCGGGGGCCTATCCCGCGCGCAACCGCGGGCTTGAAGAAGCACGTGGTGACTTCATCACAACCCATGATGCCGATGACTGGTCACATCCACAGAAGATCGAAACCCAGCTTGCAGCTCTGGTTCAGGGGGACGCAAAAGGCGTTGTAGCTCATTGGATTCGGGTCACGCCCCAGTTGCAGATTACGACCAATTGGCGCCTCACATCCGAGGTCTTGCACTGGAGCCATTCGACATTCCTTGCCAGCCGCACTCTGTTTGATGAGTTGGGGCCCTGGGATAATGTGCGCATCTCAGCCGATACAGAGCTTATCTGGCGCATGCAGGCGGCATACGGATGGCACTCACTCACAAAGATTATGCCTGATGCACCGCTTGCGCTTGCCTTGGACGACGACAGTTCACTGACCCGCACCAAACAAACGCATGTCAGCACAATCTACTATGGATTGCGCCGCTTCTACCGCGAAATTGCACAACACTGGCACCGCCAGCCCGGCGGACCCACGGCCGAAAACAATGCCCGGCGACTGGACATGATTCCCGAAGAAATGTTTCGAAAGATCGAAGGCACTGTGACGCTCGATCTGGTGCTGCGCGGGGACTGCACCAGCCACAGCGTAGTGGAAATCATGCATCGCACCCTCAGAGCACCTGGCCGGGCCGGGCAGAGCATAGGGATAGACCACCGCCCCGACATTACCCGCATGCCCGGTCGTTTTGCCCAAGCTTTCTTTGATCTACTGGCTCGTCCGGGCGTGCGCCCGGTCATCCCCGGCACCGCCATCCGAGCCTTGGAAGAGATCGACGTGAATGGCTGAATTCCACGATCGCAGAACTGAGATCAACGCGCCGGTGATGACCTTTCCCGATCAAGTCCGCGCGCATGTGGAACGCTGCTACGCCAAGGCGCGCATCATCCTCGAATACGGGTCCGGAGGATCAACCGTGCTGGCAGCCGGTCAGCCGGGCAAATTCATACAAAGCGTAGAATCTGATTTCGACTGGGCGATGAACATGCGCAGCCATCTCGACGAGATAGGAGCCGCCTCACCAGTGGTGATCTACCCGATTGATATTGGCCCTGTGGGGATGTGGGGACGCCCCATTGATGGCAGCAACTGGCAGAAGTTCCAACGCTATCCAAACGATATCTGGGATCAGCCGTTTTTTCGTCATCCCGATCTGGTTCTGATTGACGGCCGTTTCCGGCCAGCCTGTTTTGCCACTGTCTGTATCCGCATCACCCGACCAGTGCGCCTCCTGTTCGATGACTATCTCGATCGGCCTGAATACCATGGTGTCGAAACCCTCGCCAAACCGGCGCGTATGATCGGGCGGATGGCTGAGTTCCAGCTTGAACCCCGCCCTTACGCGGCCGAAGAAATCACGCTCGCGCAGTCATTCTTGTCCTTGGTAAAATATGCCCCACGCTGACGAGCCCATAGGTACGCCAAATGCCCAGTCCATCGGATTCGATGCTCAATGGTATCTCAAGACCTACACAGACGTTGCCGGGGCGGGAATTGACCCTTGGACTCATTATATCCAGTTCGGCCGTTCCGAAGGGCGCCGTCCGCATGCCCCTAGGGGCAGCGCCAGCGAACGCGACCTGTGGTCTGGTTTTGCAAATGCCGGCCTCCCGAAACTTGAGGCACAAGCCGATGGTCCTCCGGGACCAGAACAGGACATGGCCCGCTGGTGGCTGGCCCGCTGGCACTTTGCACAGGGCCACTACGACACGGCCAGCAAGTTTATGGAACAGTTGATAAGGACTGACCGTCCACTGTCACCAGACCGCACAATCGGAACAGTGATCTTGGCTGCACTCTGCGCCCTTGAGACAGGCAATCGTGACCGCGCGCGCAAGGTATTGGCGCAGGGCCGGAAGGCCGGAATGTCCCCGACAGAGATTGACCTCGTCAGGGCCAATATTGAAGCTACGCCAGACGAGGCGCTCAACAAAATCTGGCGGCGTGCCGGTTTAGGAGGCATACGTCTGCAACATGGCACAGCACCAGCGCTGGACCGATTGATCCCGCGCCGGAAAATATTGCCTGGCCTGCCCTATCGCATGGCACCCCGGGTCAGCGTGATCGTACCGGCCTTCAACGCCGCCAACACTTTGCCCACAGCACTGACCTCTCTGTTGTTCCAGCGCTGGAAAGCGCTTGATATCGTGGTCGTGGATGACGGCTCCACCGACGCCACCGGGGCCGTCGCGAAGCGATTTGCAATGCGGGATCCTCGCATTCGGGTGATCACATCAGCATCCAATGAAGGGGCCTATATCGCGCGAAATCGCGGCATCATGGCCGCAAAGAGCAACTACATCACCGTGCTGGACGCCGATGACTGGTGCCATCCAGATAGGATCGCACAGCAGGTGCGTGCGCTGATTGCCAACCCTGATATCGTCGGCAGCCTGTCACATTGGGTCCGTGTAAGCCCCGAACTGAAATTCTCGCGCTGGCGGATTGAAACCGACGGGTTGGTACACCGAAATGTGTCATCTTTGATGATCCGCCGTGATGTCCTGAATCGACTCGGGGTCTGGGATCGCGTCCGCGTGAATGCCGATACGGAATACTACTATCGCATTCTTGCAGCTTATGGCGGCGCAAGCCTCACAGAAGTGCTGCCCGGTGTGCCCTTGTCACTGGGCCGCTGCACGCCGACCAGTCTCACTGGACAGGCCGCAACGCATCTGGGAAGTCAGATAGGTGGCCTGCGCGCCGCATATCTGGACGCGGCTCTATCCTGGCACTCCCGCGCCGTAACCGAAGTCAGAACACCAGACGGCGATTCTACCGGGCTTGATCCGCTCTATCTTCCCGAACACCCCGCACAACGACCCTTTGCCATCCCACCAGAGATCGGTGTGGGGGATCCGCCGCCAGTGGCACGACCCGAAGACGTGATCCGCAGCAGCCCCCTTTTCGACACGCAATGGTATCTCGAAGTCAACGAAGACGTGCGCCATGCCAGCATCGATCCAGCCTTGCACTATCTGCAGAGCGGGGCAGCGCATGGTCGTGATCCTTCACCAAAACTGAGCACTACAGGGTATCGCGCGGCTTACCTGACGGATGCATCACCTGAGACAAACCCGATACTTCACTGGCACAAAATGGGCTGCCAGGAAGGTATACCCCCCCTGCCCCGCTTTGATGGTGCTCTCGCACAGACAGCACCACAGGTGATTGTCTTCGGACATCAGGTTGGTGAGCATCTATTCGGAGCCGAGCGCAGTTTTCTCGACATGCTCGTGAGGATGCAGGCCGCCGGAACGCCGCCTATGGCCGTGCTGCCACATGTACACAATATGGCCTATCTTGATGCGGTGCGCGAGCGTACGACCTGCGTCGTGGTCGTGCCATATCTTTGGCGCCATGCCATACGCACGCCACGTCCTGACACACAACAGGCCCTGGAAAAGATAATGCGGGCGCAGCCCCTCCAGGCTGTCCACATCAATACTTGCGTTATAGACGCTCCGGCCATTGCCGCCCGGGCCGTTGGTTTGCCGGTCGTTGTTCATGTGCGTGAACGCCCCGATCAGGATGAAACACTGCGTCAGGCTCTGGACATGAATGCCGAAACCATACGCCTAAGTCTTTTAAAGGAAGCGGATCATTTTGTTGCAAACAGCCCAGACGTCGCTGCCTGGCTGGCCGCACCCGAACGAACACGCATAGTACCCAACCAAGTCGACCCGGCGCTTTTTCATCTACCGCGCCAGGACCGCACCCCACCCTGTGTCGCACTGATTAGCAGCAATATTACCAAGAAAGGAATCGCCGATTTTGTTGCACTGGCCAGACATCTTGAAGAGATGGGCAAAAAGGCGCGCTGTCTGCTTATCGGCCCGGAAAGCGCTGATCTTACAGCCTTACGACCATTACCGGATACCGTTGAAACGCCCGGCTATGCCACCGACCCTATCGCGGCTCTGATCCAGGCTGACATCGTTCTCAATTTATCGAAGTTTGCAGAATCATTTGGCAGGAGCATTCTGGAAGCAATGGCTGCCGGACGCCCCGTAGTCTGCTACAACCGGGGCCATCTGGGTACCCTGGTCGAAGATGGAGTTAGCGGCATCATGGTGACACCTGATGACCCTCTGGAAGCCGCCAAGGCCGTGGCACTGCTTCTTTCCGATAAAAACATACGCATTCGTATGGGCGCCGCAGCGCGCCGTCGCGCGCGCGCGTTGGTGGATAGTATCTGAAAAAGGACCCCGGGCAACGTCCGGCCAGCCGCAAAGAAACCAGCCCGAACGAAGTTTGATGGCCTGGTCTGCTCTTTGGCGGCAGTCAGATGTCTGGCACGGACAGGCTGAGCGGATTCTTTAACCCTAGGATCGGACTCGCTGCGAGATGCACAGCGTCTGTGACTGGATCAGGCCGTCGGCCCGGTCACGTCAAAACCGTTCTTACGCAACTGCCGGAGAACTGCTTGGCCTTGTTTGGCATAGCTGCTGCGCTTCTCTGCCCAGGCCTGCTTGCGCACGGTCTTGTCGTTAGCCTGACCCTTGTACTCGGCGCGAAAAATTGCTCGCCCTATCGCAACGGCCAGTTTCCGATCTTCTTTTTTTTCTCCCGCAGCAGCGGTCTCATCAATCTCACCTGTCATTTTACGATCTCCAATTACTATCCTCAACGCGCCAAGCCGTCTGTTGGAAGGAATGATGCCACTCCAATAACACGCTTTTGGAGCGTTAATATCTTGTCGAATCTGTTCCGGCAACTGCGCAAACCAGTCCGTGCGTTCGGGACGTCGTTTAACCCATTCATGAGTTTGTATCTAGGAAATCAGCGCCGCAATCTAATCGAGCGCCATCTCTGTCTTGGGCAGTTTGGTTCTGTCCAATGAAAGCCTCGCCCGCGAAAGGACGCACGATGACATGGTGACGCCCAAAATCCTCGAAGAATTGTTCAATCGGTTGCAGAAGATCCAACACCATAGGTTAGCAAACGCGCTAAGCATGTCGCGTGTTTTGGAGTGACCCACGTGGAAGAACATCCTCAACCCGACGCCCCTCAAACGTTGAAAATGCAGGTCATTTCTATTAGCCAACACTAAATTAGGATGCAGTCGCAACAACAGCTTCACAACCTCTATTGGCCTTACGCACAGATAAAATTGCACCTGCACATCTGCGTTGATAAGACGATACGGCAACGCCGCAGAGCCTTTTGGAGCCCGTCCTGACACAAATCCAGATCTTGATGGCGGTATATAATGGGGCGAGCCATCTCGAGGCACAGCTCGAAAGCCTGGCCGCACAAAGTTACCCGCAATGGTCGCTACTTGTCAGCGATGATGGATCGACAGATCAAAGCGTCCAAATTCTGCGCGACTTCGCTGCGAAACATACAGGCAGGGTTGATCTGATCGCAGGGCCCTGCCGTGGGTCAGCAGCAAATTTTCTGCACCTGCTTGAATGCGCTGACACCAATGCGGCAGGAATTGCCTTTTGTGATCAGGATGATGTCTGGCTGCCTGACAAACTGGCCCGAGCCTATGCTTCGCTGGCCTCCATTCCATTGGATCAACCTGCACTCTATTGCAGCCGGACCTTGGTCTGCGATGCAGCTCTCAATGTGCGCTACCCCTCACGGAAGCCGCAACGGGACCTGTCATTTCGAAATGCATTGGTCCAGAATGTTGTAGCCGGCAATACTCTCGTATTGAACAGCTCCGCCTTAAAACTGGCTCGACAAGCCTCGAAGCAGGTCACACAGGTGGCTGTTCATGATTGGTGGCTCTATCAGTTGCTCAGCGGCGCGGGAAGCGCAATTATTCATGATGAGAAACCAAGCCTTTACTACCGCCAGCACAGTCACAACGAAATCGGTGCCAAGATTGGCGTCCGAGCCGTTTTTTCGCGCGCTGTTCAGGTAATCAAAGGACGCTATCAGGGCTGGAACAGCGTGAATATCTCTGCCCTCGACGCCGTTGAAGTTCACCTGACGCCGGAGAACCGCGCCCGGCTCAGAGAATTCAAAAAAGCGCGTCACGGCCCCCTACCCCGACGGCTATGGCACCTATGGCGCTCGGGCGTGCATCGCCAAGGACGATTGGGTAATATTGCATTGTGGGTCAGTGCTTTCCTTGGCCGAATCTAAAGGCACTAACAGATCCTTTCGCGCATTCCCGTTGCTGACTCTGAAGCCTTAAACAGACTCTAAACAGCTATTTAGAGCATGATTTACCGCCTCATAAAACAGCGGACCTGATAAATGTTTCGCGTGCGAAACATTTTCTCTCCTCGAAAATCCGCCCCTTAAAATCACAAGCTATAGACCTCCAGCATCACGGCCAGCATATCAGCGGCGACTTCCCTAGGCAGACGTGCTTTCCAAGAATCCGTGTTTGTCCAAACCGCCAGGCCAGCCATCGCCCTGCGTGGCTCTGCGCCTCCCGAACCTGAGCTCTGGCTGGCATCCGACTCGACAAAGCCACCGCCCGTCACCGTTGCAATCGCTGCCGGTCAATCCAAATCCTGCGGCCCCGCACCCCCGATGTTTATTCTCACGGTTCTGCTCGTCATAGTGGCACCATCAGCACTCTTTATCACGTTGCCAGCCGCCGTTGTGCTGCGCTCGATAATTGCTCCGGTGGGCTGACCGGATAATTGCGTGACCGCGCCGACAATGTCGCCAGGCAAAACGCCGTGTTGTGCCAAGATCAATCGGCCCGGCACGTCACCCACAGCGTTCTGCTGAACCGCGTCACCAGACGCTGCTGACGCAGCGGGGTCAAATCGCATTGCAGTCACCCATTTGATGCCGTCAGCGCTGATTTTGGTTGAGAAAGCATCCTCGCCGGCCAGGCCCATTTCAGCGTGACCGTTAAAATCTGTCTGAAACAACAGGCTGGCCGTATCGTCATCGGCGGCCCTATTGATGCGCAGCCGATGGTCACCGCCGCCATGGATAAGTAAAGTGCCCTCCGCTGCGACGGCAAAACGTGTCTGCGCGTCTGCCGTCGCATTCAGGCCCAAGGTGCCAAAACCTTGCTGGGCCAAATCCGCCCACATACTCCCATCGAAGGCCGCAAACATTCCCGTGCTGTGCAAGTATACGACCCAACCCAGGGCAGGGGGAAGACCCGCCAAACCCGGAGCTAATCATCGCAACCTCTTGTCCATGCCCAGCCCAATCACCAGTTGGGGCCAACCCGACAATATAGCGTTCGGCCTTGTCCGGGGATGCAGGCGGTGTAGAGGCTCCGAGCCTGCCTGCAGGCAGCCGCACAGTTGCGTCGAGCAACTGCAGCGCCTCGATGTGGGTGACGTGTTTCTGAGCCTGAGAAGGCTGCAGATAAGGCATGCCAAGCATAGGCGACGTATCGGACACGAAACAACTCCATCGTGAAATCAAGACGAGGGCCAGCAGCTCGGCCGTCTGTATATTTATGGTAGATGCTGCGTATGTTGCCCGGCGTTCCGCCGTGCGCCCTGGACTCACACAACCTTGCGTACCCAGCCCAGAAAGGCTTTGTCTGGGGAACGCAAGTGAGGTTTGCCACTTTGCTGCCAATAGTGGCGCCAGTCCGCCTCCAAAGCGTAGACATCCCGCCCTGGCGCCAGGGTTCGGGCAGCCTCCAACGCATCCGGGGTGAGTTGCGGCAGGTCTGGCCCCTCAACCAAGATCCGGCGCGGTGTCACACGTAGAATGTCGCCCGGCATTTCTTCGATTTGATAGTCGGGCAGCAGGTCACGGGCAATCATCTGGCGCAACATGGCACGGAACACACGACGAGGACTACCCGATCCCGTTTTTTTTAACAGAGTGTCCACCGAGACCCGCCATTCCGGTTGTCTCCCGCAATGTTTGCGCGCCAGTTCATAAACCCGTCGATCTAGAGGGCGGCGTAGGTGAAAATACTCCCGGCTCAACGTCAGCACAGCGCCAGCTTTCACCGCCCGAAACAGCCATTCGGACAGGGTGACAGTGACATGCGCCATGCGACCACCCCGAGAACGCCTTACGATCTCCCAGCTTTCAATCAAACCGAAGCCTTTTGTGGTATCACGATCTCCGGTGACGATATTGGTGGTGATCCGGGTGCCCGCTAGTCGTTCGAAAGCATCACGTAATCGACGATAGCTGTCACCGGATGTTTCGCGATTGGTGGCCACCAAAAGATCGTGGGCCCGCAGATGCAGTGTTCGCGCAACTTCGCGACCGACATTCAGCGCCGCCATCAGTTGACTGATGCAATAGATCAATATGTCCTTGTCGTGAATGGTCGCACGCCCTCTGACCGAAGGGATAACCTTCACGCATACGTCGTTGTGCACATACTCGACCACGTTTCGATCAGGTCGGGTCGAAAGCGAGAACAAAGGATGTTCCATAGACGCGAGATCGTTCTTGGGAAGCGCATCAAAGACATCGCAAACAAAGAATCCGCCGGAAAGGTTATGCGAAAGATCTTCCCGAGGCCCATCGCCAGGAACGGATAAACTACTCATGTTATGCCCCGAACACCAATGAATCGGATCGTGGTTTCATTGACGCTGACCCTAAAGTTATCCACAGGCTGCGTCCAGTCTGCCAATCGGGGGATTGGAGTCGTTTCATCGGGGTATCAGAGTCTTTTTATCGGGGGTTCAGAGTCACTCTGTCTTCAAAAAACAAGATTTTATCTTTTAAAAACAAAACAGTGCTAGGAAGAACAGTATCTTGTAACTAAGAATAACAGAAATTTAACACGCAACTTTTTCTATTGGCTACAAAAGATTACCAAACCAAGCTGAACAACCCTCTGATTTATTTAATAAATACTCTTCTGATCGTATTTTTCTTTGATGTGCGGTATTTTTTAGTATATGCTAAGAAAAAGCGCACATGGCGGGAAGATTCATGGCATCCGAGCAGCCTCCCTATTTCAACATTTCCCCGGATTCTGCTTTGGTGGAACTTGGAGATTCTGTTACGACCGCAGAGTTTTCTGATCTGGCACAAGCCTGCGCCAGAGGTCGAGAAGACTTGGTTAGCCGTGGATTGGAGGCGGACGGACACAAGACGTTGAGGCGATTTTCGACCTGGGAAATCACTCGCTATCTGATCCCAGTGGCAACAGCTCATTTCCGCAGAGTGCTGAAGCAAAACCCTGATTTGCCGCAAGGCCTGTCAGAGACAGAAGGCGGTGCCAAATGGTTCACGCTTGATGAGGTCTTGCGCCTACGCGCCTATTTTGGATCGGTCGGATCAAAGGCTAAGGAATATCTGCCATACCGGCCTGCGGGTTTGCCCGCCAAGGTTGCTGCTGTGGCGAATTTCAAGGGTGGGGTAGGCAAGACATCAACCTGCGCGCATCTCGCAATGTCAGCAGCCCTTGACGGGTACAAGGTTCTGGTGATCGATCTCGACAGCCAGGGATCGATCACGTCGATGTTTGGGGGTCAGGTTGCGGACGAATGGAAAACCGTGTTCCCTTTGTTGGCACGTCATTACGCCTTGCATCTGCGCCGCACCAATCAGGGACGCATTGATCGGGGCGAGGCGCCGATCCCGCTGGATGAGACATTGAGTGAAGCGCTTGGCATGACGGCCAGCGACTTGGTGCAAAAGACGCATTGGCCCAATATCGATCTGATCGGATCCCAGCTCAATCTTTACTGGGCGGAATTCCAGATACCCGTGTGGCGTACTCAGGCCCGTTCTTGGAAGCTGTGGGATGCGCTAAGCGACATGCTGTCTGCCGATAGCCTTTTGGATGATTACGATCTGGTGTTTCTGGATACGCCCCCGGCATTGGGGTATCTCACGATCAATGGTCTGGCGGCGGCCGATATATTGCTGGTGCCGGTGGGGGCGTCATTTCTGGAATTTGATAGCACGGGGCGGTTCTTTGACATGCTGCATGCTACTTTTGCCTCGATAGAAGAGGGGGAGAATATGGCCGCCCGTGCCCTTGGCCTGCCGGAGACGGCGTTTGAATGGGACGCAGTGCGCGCGGTAATCACCCGCTATGACGGCACCCAACAGGCTGAGCTTGCCAGCCTGATGCAGGCCTATCTCGGCCGCACGCTCAGCCCGCAGCGACAGGACTACACCGCGCTGATTGGCCAGGCTGGTGAACAGGTCAGCGGTATCTACGAGGCTGATTACCGCGATTTCAACCGGGAAACCTATGTACGCGGCCGTGAAGTTTTCGATGCGACTTATGCTGCGTTCAAGACATTACTCTTGGGTGTATGGCGGCGCGATGAACGCGCTGCGGCCGATGCCACGGAAGGCAAGGGTACCGCAGCATGATGTGCGTGTTTGTCGTATGAAACAAAGACACTGCATCAGAGAGGAGCAGGGCAGGGTAGACTGCCGGGGCAAAAGGAGGAACCTATGGCAAAGCGCAAGCGATTGACCCCGGCTCAGGCCGACTATCTTTCCGCCAATCCGGCGGGGGCGTCATCGCAAATTTGCTCTGATACGCCAACGGGCGCCCTGCGGGGGCCAATCAGCCAGGTTTCAGGTGATGCCGCGGCCCACGCCGCTCTGGATGAATTGGCCGGTGAGATACGCCAGGCCCGCGACAGCGGTCGCTTGATTCAGGAAATTTCCCTCGATGAGATCGACATGGAATATCTGGTGCGTGACCGCGTGGTGGCTGATGACCAGGAAATGACGGCACTGATGCAATCGATTGCAACCCGTGGCCAGCAGCATCCGATCGAAGTCGTGCAGCTTGCCGCAGATCGGTATGGTCTGATTTCCGGTTGGCGCAGGGTGACGGCTCTTAAACGATTGCGGGCCACCGGGACAGACGGTTTCGAAACCGCGCTGGCGATTTTGCGTCAGCCTGATACGGCAGCAGATGCCTATCTGTCCATGGTTGAGGAAAATGAAATCCGCGTTGGGCTGAGCTATTATGAGCGCGCCCGTATCGCGGCAAAGGCAGTAGAGCAGGGGGTCTACGAGACAGAAAAGGCCGCTTTGCTTTCCCTATTTCGTAACGCCAGCAGGGCCAAGCGCTCAAAAATTCGGTCCTTTCTGCCTATCTATCATACCCTCGACGATGCATTGTCCTTTGCGGGCGCCATTCCGGAACGTCTGGGCCTGCGCCTGTCGGCGGCCCTTGAAGAGCATGCGCAGTTTGCTGAAACTCTAAAGACGATCTTGTCACAAACCCCCCCGGACAGTCCGGAGGCAGAAATGGCACTGATCGACGAGTTGCTGTCACCCGCAAGCAGATCCCCGCGTACTGCGTCGGCGACCTCTGCCGGTGGGGCAGACGCTTCCCGTGCGGTCACAGTGCAGATGAAAACGCCCGGCACAATCACCCTACGCGGTCCGGGTGCAAATGCGGCGCTGTTAAAAAAGCTTAAGCGCTGGCTGGATGAAAATTGACGGCGGATCCAAGGGAAATACAAGAAGGCATGTAGAGGAGGGTGCACGGCTTGCGACCTGAAATCTCGTCCTGTAAAACCGTGGCCAATCCTGCAACATGTGCGGAGTGGGCTGTGTGGTGAGTCAACATAAGTACAAGACAGCAGCTCTGCTATCAGAAGAGATCGATCTTCTTAAGGGCTCCCCGCTTTTTGACAGCCAGTGGTATCGCAGCACCTATCCGGATGTAGACCTGTCCGGCTTGGCACCAGAGGAGCATTTTCTGCGCTATGGTGGCTTGCTTGGCCGGGACCCGGGACCGCGGTTTAATTCCCGGCTCTATTCCCAGCGTTTCGGATCCCAGATTCCGCCGGATACCCCGCCGCTGATCTATCACCTTCACCAGGCCCCCCATACCAAGCGCAAACCCGTTTCGACCTTCCGCAAGAAATTGTGGAGCGGGTTTTCAGAACAGGGGTTAGCGGGATTGCGTGCCGTGCTTGCCGAACCCGCCTATCACACCCAGGGTAAATCCGAGGCTGCGGTCAACCTGGCTCGTTGGGCCTCGGCAAACGGTCAGTGGGACGAAGCCGTGACTCTTCTCGAACAAGCACAGCAGATCACGACGGACCTGGCGCAATCCGAACAAGTGGTGTTGCTGCTGATTGAGGCGTTGATCCGCGCGGGCCGTTTCGAAACGGCAGAGATGCAGCTCGCGCAGTGGCAAGCGGATAGAGGCGGGCGCCTCAGCGGAAATTTTGTCTGCGCCAAAAGCAACCTCCTGATGCTCAAAGGTGGCACAGAGGCGCATCGCCAGCGTGTGACATTGCTGAACGATCATTTCGTTGCTCACGGTCTCAGCCCGATTTCTCTGGCTGTACAGAATAAGGGATTGGTGTTCGGCAATATCCGCTTTGATCCGCCTGCGGCCCCGGTTGATGGGCCCAAGGTCAGTGTCCTGATGCCAGTTTACAATGCCGGCGCGTTCATTGAGGTCGCGATGCGATCGCTTCTGACCCAAACCTGGCAAAATCTCGAGATTGTCGCCATTGAGGATCACGGAACAGATGACAGCTGGGAGCGCCTGCAGGCCTTCGCCGCCGAGGACGACCGTGTCAGGGTTTTTCGCAATGATGTAAATATGGGGGCTTATCCGACACGCAATAGGGCTCTGCATCAGGCGACGGGCGATTTCATTACCGTGCACGACAGTGATGATTGGTCACACCCGCAGATGATCGAACAGCAAGTTCTGGCGCTGCAGCAAAACCCTTCAGTCAAGGCTATCTGCTCTGCGATGGCGCGGGTTCATCCGGACATGGATTTCATTCAAAGGCCAAAGCGGGACAATCCCGTTTACATTCATCGCAGCTATCCCTCCTTAATGATCCGACGCGACGATCTGACGGAGCTGGGGGAATGGGACAGTGTGTCTGCCAATGCAGATTCCGAGATGATGCACCGAATCCGTGCGCTCTGGGGGAAGGAGACCCTAAGCGATGCCCTGCCTGATGTGCCATTGTCGTTCTTTCTGGTGCATGAAAACTCCCTAACGCAGCAGGCTGGCACCAACCTGAATTCCGTCAGCTTCGGCATCCGCAAGGAATATAATCGTCAGGCGGGATATTGGCGGCAGCGGACGGAAAAGATGGATCTGGTGCGCCGCGACATGAAAACGCCCTTTCCGATCCCTCAGGGTTTGGCGCCACGCAACTGGCCGCGTAACTTTCATTATGACGTGGTGCTGGTGTCCGATTTTGGGCGGACAGGGTTGGTCCAGGCGAACAACCTGTCCTGGTTGCATGCAGCGCACGCGATGGGCCTGCGCGTCGGGCTCTTCAACTGGCCGCGGGTTGATCACAGCCTGAATGACCTTTTGGACGCTTATCTTGATCTGACCTACCACGACAATTTTGATATATTGGTGCCTGAGGACAAGGTGACCTGTGATCTGGTTTTGGTATCTCATGCCGCGGTCCTGGATCAAACGATTGACGCGACGCCGACCATCGCCACCGATCAAGTTGTGATTCAGGCCGATATTCTGCACGAAGATCGCTGGTCCGGCCCTGGTCCGGTACGTGATCATGTTCGCCGCGCAACCCAAAGGTGCCGCACTCTGTTTGGGCAGGAGCCGACATGGTATGCGGTTGGAGCACGCGCTGCGCAACTGCTGCAGATTGGCGAACATAGGCCCGATCTGCACAGCGATACTTGGTATCCAGCTCTTAAAGTGCATCGACGTTCTTCAGGACGTGGCTCGGAACGTGGTGAGCGCGATATTTTGATTGGCACACGAGGTGGACCCAAGCCGGTATTTTGGCCCGTTGCAAAATCTGATATCAAGGCCGCTTTTTGTGCAAACGAGCCAGGCATCTCCATGCACTTTGAGGCTGGCGTACCTGAGCCTTTGCAAAAGATGAAAACCACACCACGCAACTGGCAAACGATGTCCGAATCGCAGCCATCGGGCAGTGGTTTCTACCGGGACCTGGATTTTTACGTCGCCATCGGTAGCGAGGCAGCGATTCAGCCCTTGTTGCTGGAGGCGCTGCAAGCGATGGCGCATGGTGTGGTCGTGATTGCTCCGCCGCACGATAAGGACTTGCTTGGGCCGACCGCCCTTTATGCTGCGCCGGGTGCGGTTGCAGACTTGGTCAGATCCGTCTGGCAAGACCCTGCCCGCTATGCGGCTCAGGTCGCGGCGGGTCTGGATTTCGTGCAGGACAATTGTAACTCACAGCTGGTCGAGGATCGATTGCGAACATTGTTGACGGCGCCACGGCCTCAAGGCGAATGTTCGTCTTGAACGGGTAAATACCGGCGGTCGCGCGTACTAGAGCCGCTCTGAGGCCCAAACGGCGGCTTGGGTACGGTTCTTGACGCCAATCTTCTGAAAGCAGGTGCGTAGGTAAACTTTGACTGTTGCCTCACAGATGCCAAGTTCTTTCGCGATGTCCTTGTTTGATCCACCCTCCCGCAATTTGCGCAGAACAGCGTCTTCGCGCGGAGATAGAGGTGCAGTGACCACGGAGTTCTCCCATGGCGCCGGGGCGTGACCAGCGTTGTTTTTGGTATCGCCAGCCTTTTTGACGGTATTGGCTACTTCGCCCACATCACCTGTGGCAGATCTATGTTTTGCCGCTGGATCGGAGATGCAGTCGGTTGTGCGTGCAACGCGGTACCCTTGCATGACGACAGCTAATGCCCCGATCAGAGCTTCGGTCGGATAATCTTCCGGCATGATGGCTTGAACCTCGTCTCCCAGTAGGGAGCAGGCCGTGTCAACGGCGCTTTCCGGTATGATCAGCACGATACGAACACCAGGACAAACGGTGCGCAGATAGGTGATCTGAGAGGCCATCGCGCTCGGCGCTCTGCGAGTGTGCAGAACGACAACATCATCATCTTGTAAATCGGTGAGTTCGCTGGCTTTTGAGCAGATTGCGCCAATAACAAATTTACGGTGCTCGCAGGTGCTTTCCAGGATGTCCCGCACCATGTGAACCCGACTGACTATGAATACCGCCATAAAACATGTTTCCTGCACTGTTCAAAACAAAAATCACAAATATTTGAAACGCGCTCTTTTAAGGCTTAAACTCCTGCAAGAGTTTGAAATAATTCGCTAAATTTAGCATGGTCATAGCGGGCGCGTATTAAGCAAATGTTAGCTAGTGATTGTTTTATCAGGAAGAAATTTATCTTCAATGTGACAACATCCTGTCCAAAAGTGTTAAAACTCGATTTCTAGATGCTTTGAAAACCTGTGTTTTGTTTTTTTTTCAAAAGGTTAATGTGAAAGCTGATAGGCGGGTTAATTGTTTACGATATAAAAAAAATCTGTTTCGGGTTCAGTGACTCACACGCTATAGTTGCGCGTAAATTTATTAGATCTACTCTGAATAAGTTTTAGTGGTACCACGACCCGCAAGGTTTTCACTTTCTCGTTAGGATAGCCGCACCAATCTCCCGATTCTGCCCGTTTCCTGTCCTTCTGGTCTAAGCCTTCTGCGTCCTATACGCCCCGCCCGGCCTCTTGGTACTCTATAGCTGTTAACCGGGGGAAATTTGATGAGTGTGTTGGGGTGGGCTGCAGTTTCTGCGTCCAATTATTGTCAATCGACCATACTTAGAAAAAACTTAGCCACGTTCAGTGATGGCGCGTACATCCTGATAGATGTTTATGGCGGTAAACTTTTGTTGAAGTCCTCAGGATCTGCGGCCACAGCCCAGACCAATGCGCCTCGCGCGGCTGCGATGCGGATTGATCCTGCGCCGGGTGATATTGTTACACTCGAAGCATTCACGCCTGATCCTGATACGTTGCCGCCGCTGCATGAAGACGGCCGTGAAGGGCGCTGGATTGCTTTTGCCTGCACCTTTCAGAACGGTGCGGTGGACCATATTTTCCTGCGCTTGCGCGAAGACAAACGCGACATCCATGTGGAAAGCATTCTCAATGCGATCTGGCCGGTCCTGCGAGTTGATTGCATTGCAAAAGTCACGAGCCCCGAGTCAGAAGCCGCAATCAGCGCGATGCTTTGGACGGTTTCCAAAAAGACCGATCTTGCCGTGTTCGTGCTCAACGTTGCGGGCGAAATCTTGCAGATGAACGAAGCTGGCCGTGACACGCTGGAGGCCGGGCAGATCCTGCAGGAGACATCTTCAGGTCTCACATGCAGTACATCGGCGCAAACGAGCGCGTTTCACAAAGCGATCCGAGCCTGCGTGTCTGAAAAACAGCACGATACAGATTTCATTCTGTTCTTGAATTCAAGTGACGGTCTGTCGCGCGTGCCAGTTTCGTTGACCCGCCATCAGGCGTCGCAATCGTCCATGCCCTTGGTGGTGGCAATCGTCCCGCAGGAGCCCGATCGTGAGCGTATCGAAAAACTGGCGCTCAAGATGGGGCTGACTCAGTCCGAGGCGCGGGTGGCGGCCCTCATGCAGATCGGCCTGCCGAACCGGGAGGCCGCGCGCATCGCCGGTCTTAAAGAGCAGACATTCAATACTTATTCAAAACGCGTCATGGCAAAATTGAATGTCAACTGCCGCGCCGAGATCGCGCATATGCTCACATGGCAAGCTGCGATGGGGAGAGCGTCATGACCAAGGTTACAACAAGCAGCCAATTTGCCAAAGATCCGTCTAATGATCTTCGTCCTCTGCAGGCGCGTGCCGAACAGCTGCGCCAGACAGAAGCCGAAGACCATGCAGCGCTGCTGGCGATGTCCGATTCTGCAAAACCCACCGCAGTGAATGAAACCAAGGCAGCTAAAGATGAGCCTGCTCAGCAGCCCCGGTCTGATGCGGCCCCGGCTTCTCTTGCAGAGGCAGACATCCGGCGTCTTCAGCAGGACTTGACAAGCGGTGATGCCGCGCTTGCCCGACGGACGGATGTGGTCGAGTTCTACAACCGGGTGGTGAAGCTTTTCCAGACGCTCAATACGGGCATCGGTGAAATGTATGTTGCAAAAGCGGACGATGATCGCCGTGCTCTGAGCGCCCGGATTGACAAGCTGGAAGACGCCGTAAACCGGATGGAAGGGGCGTTGCGTATTGAACTCGAACCGGTGTTGCGCAAGGCCATGTCAGAGGTGGTCAGCGAACAGAATGCGTCCCGTCAGCCTGTTCGTTTCCGCCGGGCAATCTGGCCGGGGCTGATCCTGATTGTCGGTTTGGGTTTGGGTGCCGCCTTGCACGCGCCTTTGACCGACACTGCGGCGGCAACTGTTTCTAAAGCAAAAACATTTTTTTCGCCGAATTGATTAAAACTGTCCCCAAATGGGGGCAGAAGCACGATAGCTGAATTGCTGAAATCACCGCGAAGGCGCCAATTTGTCTTCATTGAACACCGGGCTTGGCCCGGTATTTCTGGGGGAAGTTCAATAAAGACAGTGAAAACTGTCGTGTTTGTTCCGAATCCGCTAACAAACGGAGAAATTTACAATGGCAAATCCAGATAATGATCCTGGTTGGAAAGTTGGTGATCCCAACTGTGATATCGAACTGAGCGACGACAAGGACGACGTTAACTATAACGACGGTACCTACGAATACGGTGACAACAACGCCGACGAAATCGACCTCGAAAACGAAGGCGACGCGCATAACGCCGAAGGTGGCGCTGGCAATGACGCGATCTACGGCGATGAGCACTGGAACATCCTCGATGGCGAGGAAGGCCAGGACTACATCGAAGGTAAGGAAGGCAACGACCAGATCTTTGGTGGGTCGGGCAATGATTGGCTCTTCGGTGGCGACAACGATATTCAGACGGTCGAAGTCTTTGACGATGACTGCATCGATGGCGAAGCTGGTTGTGACTACATCGACGGCGAGCTGGGCGATGATCTTCTGCTGGGTGGTCAGGACGCGGACGTCATGTATGGCGGCGAAGGCAACGACACCATGTTTGGTGACGATGGCGACGGCGACGACAGTAATGACCTGAGCGCTTCGGCCAACGAATATGGCTCCAATGACTGGATGTCCGGCGGTGCCGGCGACGATTGCATGGACGGTGAGTCCGGCGACGATTGCATGTTCGGTGACGAAGGCGATGACACCATGTATGGTCGCACCGGCGACGATCGCATGTCCGGTGGTATGGGCAACGACAGCATGGCTGGTGGCCTGGGCGATGACCTGGTGGTCGGTAACGAAGGTGACGATGAAATCTTCGGCGACGTTTTCCCGGGCAACAACACGGGCGTTGGCGCTGATCCGGGCGAAGGCGACAAAGGCGAAATCCCTGGTGGGGATGACTGCCTGTTCGGTGGATCCGGTGACGACACCATCGATGCCGGTGAAGGCGACGACGTGGTCTGGGGTGGGTCCGACAACGACCTCCTGCAGGGTAACCGCGGCGACGACATCATGGACGGCGGCTCTGGCCGTGACGACATGCAAGGCGATTCCGGTGAAGACCAGATGCGCGGTGGGTCCGGCAACGACAAGATGGCCGGCGGCGCACATGGCGACATCATCTTCGGTGATTTCGGCAGCAGCTTCGAAGTGGAGCGCAATGGCGACCTCATCGAAGATTGGCTCGGCGATTGCTGTGATATGGAAGTTGCGACTGAAAGCAACGAAGGCCAGCCGCTTTGGTTCACCACGCATATCGGTGATCTGGAATGCCCGGTCTGTGATCCGGAATTCGACGATGGTGAGGCCGGCAACGACCGCATCAAAGGTGGTGGCGGAGACGATACCATCTACGGCGAAGACGGAAACGACAACCTCTTCGGCAACAAAGGCGACGATGACCTTTACGGTGGTAACGGCGAAGACCGCATGAAAGGCGGCCTCGGCGAAGACTACATGGAAGGCAACGACGGTGCCGACTGCATGTATGGCAACGAAGATGACGATGTCATGTATGGCAATCAGGGCAACGACCGCATGTATGGCGGCGACGGCAACGATTGCATGTTTGGTGGCGACGGTAGCGACCGCATGTATGGTGATGCCGGCGATGACTACATGGAAGGCAATGACGGCAACGACCTGATGTACGGTGACTCCAGCGACGGCTCCACCACTGGCAATGACCAGATGTATGGTGGTGACGGCGAAGACCGTATGTTCGGTGAAGGCGGCGACGACTACATGGAAGGCAACGCCGACGATGACCGCATGGATGGTGGCGACGGCGACGACGTCCTGTTTGGCGGCACCGGTGAAGACCGTCTCAATGGTGGCAACGACGATGACTGCCTGTACGGTGAGGAAGATGATGACCGCCTCTTCGGTGACGCGGGCAGCGACTTCCTTGACGGCGGCGAAGGCGACGACCGTCTTCGTGGTGGTTCCGGTGACGACTTCATCAAAGGGGGCGAAGGCAACGACGACCTCTGGGGTGATACCGGCAAGGATGTGTTCATCATCGACCTGGAATGGAACGGCGTAGAGTTCTCCTCCGTGGCTGGTGAAGATGTCATTCATGACTTCGACATCGATGATGAGCTTGATGTCATCCTGTACCGTGTGACCAATGTTGGTGACGGCCTTGGCACAACGTCGGACGAGGCTTTCGGCGCGCTTCAGGGCGATGCGGGAGACACCGGTGTGCCGAATGGTAAGGCCGAAGTGCTCGACGATGGTATGGATACCACCATTGAAGTGAACGGCTCGTTCTTGACCATCAAGGGCCTCACATCAGCTCAGTCACAGTTCACCTCGATCGGCAACGATGCGCTGCCAATCGGCGGTGTGGGCATCAACGCCGCAGTTTCGGGTAACCCGAACTACCTGGCGATCGATGTTGTGGCTCGTGACGGGGACGAAGGCTTCCCGTACAACGATGATCACGGGTACTTCGACCAGTACACGGATCTGGGCCAAAAAGACTCCGAGGTATTTTAACCTTAGGGTCACGGCATAAAGCGGGGAGATCCCATTTTCGGATGGGATCACCCCGCTTTTAGCCCTGGTTTGAGATGCTTGAAACTGGTCCCCCGGCCAAGGACAGAACTTGGGCCAGGGCGTCGTTAAAGTAGGTTAGATAGTTAACGTTCTATGATTTCTTGTGTGTCCGGGGGGACGCGGAAATGAAAACCAAACGAGTATTTGACGGGCAACGCAGCCTGATTGGCTCCATATTTGTTGCAAGTCTCTTCGTAAATGTTCTGGTCCTGACGGCGCCATTGTACATGTTGCAGTTGTTTTCTCGGGTCTTGTCCTCGGGAAGCATGTCCACCTTGATCGCGCTCACCATTGGTGCTGCGATCGCCTTATTCTTTTTCTTTCTCTTCGATGTTCTGCGGCAGCGCCTTGTGGCGCGGCTGGGGACCCGGCTTGAGGCGCGGCTTGGCCCGATCGTGATGTCGGGGATCATGAGCGGCAACATGCCGCCAGAGACCCACGGCACACAGCCGCTTCATGATGTCCAGAGTCTGCGAAGCTTCGTGACCAGCCCCATTCTGATTGCCCTGCTTGACGCGCCCTGGTCACTGGTCTTTGTCGGGCTCATCTTTCTTTTCCATCCTTTGCTTGGTCTCGTGGCCCTCACCGGCATGATCGTTCTTTTCATGCTGGGGGTCATCAATGAATTTATCGGACGCGGGCCCAATGCTGCGGCGTCTGATGCGGCCTCCGAGGCAACCCAGAGCGCGGATGAAATATTCAACAATGCCGAGATCATCCACGCCATGGGTAACACCCGTACCCAGGTCGAGCGCTGGACGCTGAAATCGTTCTCTTCAATGATGTTTGGAACCGTCGCCACTGACCGGATTGCCACGCTGAGTTCGCTGGCCAAGCTGGTGCGCATGGCGATGCAGGTCGGCATCATGGGGGTTGGGGTGGTGCTGGTCCTGAACGGTCAGCTGTCACCTGGCTTGATGATCGCGGCCTCGATCCTGATGGGCCGTGCGGCTTCGCCCGTTGAACAATCTGTGGCTGGTTGGCGCGGTCTTTTGCAGGTGCGCATCAATATTCGCCGCTTGAACGCTGTACTGGCGCATGTGCAGGACGCCGATGACCGGCTTGAACTGCCGGAGCCCGAAGGCCGGCTTTCGGTTGAAACGGCGTCTGCGGTGATTGATGGTGTGCAACGCCCCCTGTTCTTTGATGTGAACTTTGAGCTTCAGCCCGGTCAATCGCTAGGGCTGATTGGCCCGTCCGGAGCAGGCAAGACCAGCCTGGCGCGGGCTCTGGTCGGATTGCAACCATTGGTCCGCGGATATATTCGCATTGATGACGTGGCTCTAACCGACTGGAGCGCTGAACAGATCGGCAGCCACATAGGATTTCTTCCGCAGCGGATAGAGCTGTTCCGTGGCACCATCGCCGAGAATATCGCCCTGATGAATCCGGAAGCTCGGCCTTCGGATGTGGTGGCCGCGGCCAAGTTGGCCGAAGTGCATGACATGATCGTCAAGCTGCCGGGCGGGTATAATGCGCAGGTCGGCGATCGCGGCAATTTCCTGTCCGCCGGTCAGCGTCAGCGGATCGGTCTTGCGCGAGCGTTCTTTGGCAATCGCAAACTGATTGTGCTTGATGAACCCAACGCCAATCTCGACCCCGAGGGCGAAGCAGCCCTTGCGCGCGCAATCGCGAACGCAACCGCGCGCGGTTCGATCGTCGTGGTGGTCACACATCGTATGAATTTGCTGCGCCAAGTCTCCCATGCGGGCGTGATGGAAGACGGCCGTCTGGTGCGCTTCGGCGAGGCGAAGGGCGTGGTCGAGGCCGCCACCCGGCCGATCGCGCAAGAAAGTGCAGAAGAAGATCCGAAAGTAGCCATTTTCCGGCGGCATGAGCAGAGCGGTGAGCAAACCGGAACGCCGCCACGCAGAGCGCAGGCCGTGGAAGGAGAGGGTACATGAGTCTGACCGAGTTCACCCCGCGCGACGTTGTCGAGAGAAGTGGTTTTCTGGACCAGATGCCCGATGTCAAATTGCCCAAGGCTCCGCCTACCCGGGTGCGCCGCCTGACGATTTGGCTTTTCGTTTTGGGGTTTGGGGTTTTTGGAGGGCTGATGGCATGGGCGACAATGGCCCAGATCACCAGTGCGGTCGTAACCAGTGGCGCTTTCCGGGTCCAGGGTGACCGGCTCATGGTGCAGCATCTGGAAGGCGGCATCCTGCGTGAATTGAACATTCAGGAAGGCAGTGTCATCGAAGAAGGTCAGGTTCTCGCGGTGATCGATGGCACACGCTCCAAGGCTCAGATGGGCATCCTGCGCAGTCAGCTCTTCAGTGCGCTGAGCCAGGAGGCGCGTCTGGAAACCGAACTTGCCGGGAACGAAAAGATGGAACTGACCGATGAGCTTGCAGAGCTTGCCGATCAAGACCCGCGGTTGCTGAAGCTGTTCGACGCACAGCTCAAAATCTTCGACGCCAATCGTAAGATGATGGCGGGTCAGGTGAAGATCCTGTCAGAACGAAAATTGCAGCTGCTTGAGCAGACCAACGGTTTTGACGCACGCCGCAATGCCTATAACGAACAATTGGTACTGCTGCAGAAACAGATCAGCGACATGGTGACACTGCAGGAAAAAGGCCTGGTCACAAGCACGCGTATGACAAGCCTGCGACAAAACGAAAGTGCCATCATGGGCAATCTCGGGGCGCTCGACAGCAGCCGCCAGAATATTCTGCAGCGGCTGGCGGAGGTGGATGAACGCGTCTTACAGCTGCGCCGGGATCGATTGAACACCGTATCACAAGCCTTGCTGAACACTCAGGAAAGCGTGTTTAATCTGCGGGAACGCATTGACACAGTCGCCGATGTGGAATCCCGCGAAGCGATCCGTGCGCCGCGATCAGGCCGGGTTGTTGGTTTGCAGGTCAATACGATTGGCGGTGTTGTGTCTCCAGGTCAGACAATTTTGGAGATCGTGCCAAGCGAGGCCAGTTTTGTCGTCGAAACCCAGGTCAAACCGACAGATATCGATGAGGTTATTCTGGGAGGACCGGCGCAGGTCCGACTGACAGCCTATAACTTCCGCGAAACCCTGCCGGTGGATGGGACTGTGGTACATATTTCGGCAGACAGCATGGAAGACGAGCAGACAGGGTCCCCTTACTTCCGTGTCGATGTGGCGGTGCCGCCCGAAGCGTTGACCGTTGTTGATGATCTCCAGTCGCTTCCAGGTATGCCTGCACAGGTGCTGATTGAGACGGGTGAACAGACCCTGATGGACTACATGCTCAACCCGATTATGGTAGGTTTGGACACGGCGCTGAAAGAAGGCTCCTGAACCCGGACATCAGAGCGCGCTGCCGGTTATGCAAAGTGTCAGGTCGCAGAGGGGCAGGGTGCTCAACGCCGCTCAACAATCTTATGATGCATATCTTTCGCCTTTTGCTGATGTCCCAGGTTGAAAGCGAAAGCCTTTAGAAGAAGCTGATGTCATCCAGCAGAAGATCTGGATCTGCCAGACCAATCAGTTCGAGGGTTGACCCGTTTTGGAAATCCAACCGCGTTGTCGCCCCGTCTGAACTGGCATAGGTATCGATCACCTGCCTGATGGTGAGCGTGCTGTTCCAGAGCGACTGGTCCAGCCAAACAGTGTCAACATCGTCTTCGAAATCCGTAATCTCATCCGCACCATCGTCGAAGATAAAAACATCCGCGTCCGCGCCGCCTGTGAGCCTGTCGTCACCGTCACCGCCGTCCAATTCATCTTGCCCGGCTTCGCCTAACAATCGGTCATTGCCGATGCCGCCGCCAAGGACGTCATCGCCGTCGCCGCCGTTCAGCCGATCATGGCCGCTTTCACCCCATAGTCTGTCATCGCCTTTTTGGCCTCTGAGCAGGTCGTCATCTGTGCCGCCGTAAACAACATCCTCTCCTTCGCCGCCCCAGACGTGGTCATCGCCCCCCTCGGCCCGTATCCTGTCATCGCCGCCGCCGCCTCTGATCCGGTCGTCATCAGCTCCGCCGTTCAGAGTGTCATTGCCACTGCCGCCCTTGATGCGGTCTGCGCCCGCGCCACCATCGACCGTGTCGCTGCCACCATTGCTCCAGAGCCTGTCGTCCCCGTCCTTTCCTAGAAGGTGGTCGTTGCCATCTTCCCCGTTCAGTCGGTTGTCGACCATATTGCCGATGATAGTATCGTCGCCTGCGCCGCCATAGGCCCACTCGATCAACGTGTTTTCGTCAATGATCAGGTTGCCGATCAATCCGCCGATGTCAGATATCGCGCCGGGCGTCAAATCAATGTTCTGATCCGCAGTTTCGGCACTCACGTTCAGCAAATCAATGCCGCCTGCATCAAAGATGGTGAAGGCGTTGACCGTGTTTGGCGTCCCGGCTTTGAAGGCCGCGTCGAAGATGTCTTCCAGCGCGCCGCCAACATTCGAATTGAGGCCATAGATCGTATCGCCTATCTGCGCTTTGGAGGCCCCGTAAAGCGATTGAGCGGCCACAATATCGGCGGGCATCAGGGTGGCGGTAAAGGCTCTGTCGGCCACGATGAAGTCGTTTTCTTCCTGATCGAAATACGACATGAGCGACATCTGCCAGCTTTCGTTGGCATAGTGATTGTCCGTGCCGAAGGACGCAGACCCATTGTAGTTTCCGGCATGGCCCAGCCCCAGTGCGTGGCCTATCTCATGCATGAAGGTCTGCATTGAGTAGCTGCCGATCTCGGTCCCGTGGTTGCTGTTGAACCAACCGGTCGTGATCCGGACAAAAGCGCTGATGATGGTGTTGCCTGAATACGTATGGCCCCCAACCGCCCAGTTCGAATTGTGGTCAAAGGTGATGTCTCCGCCGACGCTGACCTCATTGAACTGGACGTCGATGACATTTTCCCAAGCTTCGAGGGATGCCCGTGCGAGGGTTTTACCGATCGTGTTCAAGCCTGTGATATTGACATCGATGGTGGCGCCGGGACTTACATCAAAAGCGCGCCAGTCGCCGCCGTTCTTGGCATGCCAGTAACCATGCACAAGTTGGTCTGCGATCTGACTGGTTGAATAAACTGGTAACGACATCCCTGATTGTCCCGTTTGCCTTGATCTTCACGTTTGCAAAACCGCCGGACCCGGCAGGCCCGGCGGTTGGTCGATGAAACGACCGATGCCTTAAGATACCAAAAGCAGGTTTCCCCGGCCAAGGTTTCGAGCATGTGTGCAGGTTATGAATGAAGGTGTCATCAAGACGGCGAACCCATGGCCTTTTCAAGCGCTTTCCTGCCAGTTATGGGCCCCTTACCGCCGTAGGATATCTCGGTTTCAGGTCGAAAACACAGCGTCCTACAGGGCGAAAAACATGCGTTTGGTGGGGTGATTCGACACGCGATTCGCTAGTCTAATTTCAGCCCGCTATCCCCAAAAGGGTACAGACCAATTTCATGCCAGAGAGTACCTTTATCTGATAATTTTGAACTGTTTGGACGTCAGGGGGGATGCGTCAGGCGCAAAGTGCTTCCCCCTCCCAATTCCAAACAAGGGACACGGGCCATATTTTTAAGGCCCAAATGCTTGGAGAACGCGATGTCTTTCCCATTTGGTGGTAAAAAGTCATTCTTCAAATCAGGACGTTTCAAAACGGCAGACAAACAATTTCCGCGCGAGAAACAATTCGCCGAGGATTGGTCACTCTTCCGGCGCAGACGGGTCCGTCGAGTGGCGCTTGGGGCCAGCGGTTTTACAATCGAGGCATTGGAGCCGCGCTACCTGCTGTCGGCGGATGCAATGCCGTTTCTGGTGGATATGCAGCTTGACGGGGATGACCTGTCGCTGAAATACGACCGGCTAACCGAAAGTGTACAACTTTACGACCGAACCAGCGGGACCCAGATTGGCCATCGTCTGGTGCAGGAGATGAGCCTAGTCCGGGTTATCGGGACAGCCGGCGATGACACGCTGGAGTTGGATTTCAGCGATGGGTTCGTGTTCCCGGTGGATATTGAATTCGAAGGCGGCGCGAGCGCGGATACGCTTGTGCTGACGGGCGGTGCGGCCGACAGTGTGCTGATCGGTGCCGATGGCGCGGGCAGTGCCGATATCGATCTGCTGGATGATGCAGACACTGTGCGGATATCTGTGACAGAGACCGAAACCGTGGATGATCGCACCCAGGCAGATACCCGGGTCTTTGCCGATCGCAGTAATGCCGGCAACACCTTGCGCTTGAGCGACAGCGGGACTGCTGATGACGGCGCAGCACGTATCACCACCGGTGGGGCGCTGCTGGATTACAGCTTTGACACACCGCAGATGCAATTGACTGTGGAGGCCGGGGATGGCGATGACACGATCGCCAATGACGGGCTCGATCAACAATTGATGGGCAAGGTCGTCGTGCAAGGCGGGGCAGGCAGTGACACGCTGACGGGCCCCCCCGATGACACCACCTGGACCATCACCGGAGACAACGAGGGCGATGCCGCAGGCGTCGCCTTTGTCGCGGTTGAGAACCTGCTCGGTGCGGTGGACAACGAAGATACGTTTGTGGTCACCGCAGACGGCAGCCTTGACGGTGTGCTGGATGGCAATGTCGGTGGTTTCGACATTCTGGAATTCAGCGGCGGCACGTTTGATCGCGTCAGCTATGAGGCATATGACCTGCATTCTGGCACCATTGATCGCGATGGAGACCTGGTGCGTTATGCCGGTCTGGAGCCGATCAATGACAATATGGTGGTTGCTGATCGCATCATCTCGACCGGTACGCTCGCCTTGCTGGACGCAAATGTCGATGACCGTGCCACACTGACCGACAATGGCGACGGCACCATGACTCTGGCGCCGGTGGTGCCATTCCTGACATTTGAAACGATCAATTTCGTCAAGCCCACCAACAGTCTGACAGTTCAACTCTCTGGCGATCTGGGTCTGCCTTTGATTTCCAAAGATGTGCTGACCATCGACGGCAGTTCGACCGCGGTGGATCTGACCGGGATCAACCTGACCGTTGACGGTGAAGACGGCAAGGACGAGGTGATATTCACTGGCACCGTCACCACGGGCGATTTGGTTGTGAATGCTGAATCCATCACCGTTGGTGGGACGTTGAATGCAGGGGCGATCACCCTGAACGCGCTGGCTGAAGATGATGGCGAAGTGATCCCCGACGATGACAGCGACGATGGTGATGATCCCTTTGGGGGCGCTCTGGACGGGTTGCGTATCGCGATCCCGGAGGCCTCTGTTGACCTGAGCGGTGCAGCGATCACCGCAACCGGTGCGGTTGATATCGATGCCACGGCCACCGCGACGATCGCGGCGACGGCCAGCGACCTAGGCGGTGTGCTGGATGCCTCGCTGCTGACGCTTCTTCCAAAGGCCAATATTCTGCTTGATGGCACCTCGCTGACGGCGGCCTCGGTCGCGGCGGATGCGACGGTGAATGTCACGGCTGCGTTTGAGGACGAAGCAGATGCAGATGATGATGATGCGCAGGCCGATGCGGCGGTCTCTGTCGTGGTTCTGGTGTCTGACGCCGATGTGACCGCCACGGACAGCCAGATTTTCTCGGGCGGCGATGTGGCGCTGAATGCCGCGACCAATCTCGACATCACCTCCACCGCCGATGGTGGGGCAGAGGGCAGCGCCCTGGGGGCCACCCTGGCGGTGACCGAAGTATCCGCCGACACAACCGTAGACATCAACGGCACCACCTCCATTACGGGCAATGGGGGCGACGGGGTGGACAGTATCACCGCTGCCGCGACCCTCACGGCGGATGTGGAAACCGTGGCGACCTCCACGGCCGGTGGCGCGCAGGAAAGTGCCGGCGGCACAAACCAGAGCGAAGCGCGTCTCGAAGATCCAAACCAGGACAATGATACTTCCGATCAGGCTCAGACCTCTGACGGGGCGGTCAGCTTTGCCGGGGCCGTGGTCGTATCTGATTATCGGCCCCAGACGCAGGCGATCATCAACACCAGCGGCATGCTGGAGACCGATGGCGCGCTGATGCTGACGGCGATGTCCACCGATAGCGTGACCGCGCAGGCCAATGGCAGCAACACCGGGTCGGGATCGACGGGGGTTGGTGTGGCTGTGGTGATCGGTGTCGTGGACACGGTCAATCGCGCCTCGATCATGGATCAGGGCAGCCTGACCGCGGCCAATGGCATCACCGTGCGCGCCGAAATGGACGCCGATGCCACCTTTGCCGTCGAAGCCGTTTCAGGGGCCGGCGGAGGTGCCCAGACCGGCGTCGCTGGGTCCTTGGCTATCCATGTGGTGATGAATGACGTCTCGGCGCTGGTGGAGAATGGCTCCGGCACCGGGCTGGAGCTGAATGGCTCCGATCTGAGTGTGACAGCCCTTGCCGCCACAGCGGTGCGCACCCATGCCATCCCGGATGAGGACGGTGCCACAGGCGAAAGCCTCGGGATCGGCGCCTCGGTGGCCCTGAGCATCCTTGATCAGAACACAAGCGCGGGTATCGCAGATACGGCCGTGGTGACGGGCGGCGGTGCCATCAGCCTTGCCGCGACGGGCACTCACGCCGCTGATACGCTGGCCAAGGGGGCCGCGGCCGGTGGTGGGACCACTGCAGCAGCGGTGGTGGCGATCACCACCAATTTCAACGACACCTCCGTTTTCGTCGGGACGGGCGATGCGCTCAGCGCAGCCTCCTTCGATGCCGTGGCGACCCATTCGGGCAACACGTCCAGCCGCGCGGTGGGCGATGCTGAAGGGGGCAACACCGCTGTGGGTCTTTCCTTTGCGCTGACCTTGAGCGAGGAAACCACAACAGCGACCTTGATGCGCGATATGACCGCGACAGCGGGGGCGGTCAGTCTGGCCGCGAACGGCACCATGCGCACCCGTGGCTTTGCTGCGGCCTCTGCTGCCGGGGCCAGTGACGAAGGCGACGCGGGCGATGTCGACCAGGGCAACCAGGCCCAACAGGATTTTGCAACCGGCCAGGCGTCGGACCGCACCGGTGAGAGCGCGAGCGAAACCCAGAGCCCGGATGCCTCCACCGGCGACGGTTCGCTGGCCGTGGCGGCCGCGATTGCGATCAATATCCACAGCACCCAGGTTCTGGCGGAGCTGTCAGATGGTATCACTGTAACCGCATCCGAGACCGTGGATCTTCGGGCCACCGGCAATCAGGATGCTTGGGCGGAAGCCACGGGCGAGGCCGCAGATGGTGGCAATGGCACCGTGGGTGCCGCAGTGGCGCTGAATGTCACGGATGCCGATGTCCTGGCGCGGACCAATGATACAGATATTTCTTCGGATGGCGTCACGGTTCTGGCCGGTATGGACACCTCTGAGACGGCACTGTCCGTGGACACAGCGCAGGCTGTAAATTTCGAATATGACACGATTTTCTTAGGCGAGGATCACGGTCTCTCCACCGGTGATGAGGTAACTTACGCCCAAGGAACTGGCGGCACGGCGATCGGTGGGCTGACCGATGCCACCCCGTATTTCGTGATCGAGGACGAAGACGGCCGGATCAAGCTGGCCGCGTCAGCGCAGGATGCCACCGATGGCAACGCAATTGATCTGGCCGACCAGGGCATGGGTGATGAACACACGCTGACCTCGACCGCACCGGGCAGTGAGGCTATCACATTCGACCCTGATGCAGAACGGTTTGCGCTCTCTGCAGAGGGCTTGACCCTGCGCACGGGTGACGCGGTCACCTATTCCAATGGCGGGGGTATGGATATTGGTGGGCTGGAAAACGGCACCACCTACTATGTCATTGCCGATGGCGAAGGGGGCGTTCAGCTTGCCGAAACCCTAGCAGATGCCCAAGCGGGCGAGGCGATTGAGATCACCTCTGCCGGTATGGGCGATGCGCATGTGTTGGTGGATAATGTCCATCGCTCTGCCGCGGATGCCACATCGGGCGCATCCGGTGACGGATTGGGGATTGCCGGGTCTGCGGCCATCAACGTGGCGGAGGTTGAAGCCGCCGCAGAGCTTTCCGACGGTGTCTCCTTGACGCTGGCCGAAGGCACGGATGTCGACACGGATGTGGATCCGGTGCTGGTGTCGGCCAGTTCCAACACCCAGACGATCACTGTGGCCAAGGCCGCGCAAAGTTCTGAAGATGAAGGCGCCACGGGCGTCGGGGCCAGCTTTGCCCTCGGCGTGACCGACCATATGACAAAGGCGCGGGTCTCCGGCACTGCGGCCCTGACGGGGGCGGCTGATCTCAGCGTCATGGCCAGCGGCAGCTATGACACCGAAACCCGTGCCGAAGGCGGGGCCGAGGGCGGCACTGCGGTGTCTCCGGTGGTGTCCATCGGCGTGGTGCGCAATGTCACGGAGGCCATTGTAGAGGCCGGTGACGCGCTGTCCCTGTCGGGAAATCTGGTGATCATGGCCAGCCATGACGCCAATACCGTCACGGTTGCATCGGGCGACACCAAGGGGGCCGATGCGGCCGTCGGTCTGGCGCTTGGTCTGGGGATCGTTGACGACGAGGCCAACGCGCTTCTGGAACGCGATGTGACCACCAGTGGCGGTGTGACGCTGGAAGCCACAGGCTCTGCTGTCAGCAAAACCACCTCGGCGGCCTCTGCTGCAGGGGCTGCGGGTGATGACGAAACGCCCGAGACCGACGAAGGCGCGGTGGATGCCGAAAACGAGCGTCAGCTCGACAATGCCAACACGCAAGCGGCGGACCGGCGGACCTCCGGTCAGGGATCAGGTGAAACGGAAACGCCAGAGGCGTCCACCGGCGAAGGCGACAGCGGCGGGTCGTTGTCGGTCGCGGCGGCTGTGGCGATCAATCTTGGGGACGCGCTGTTCCGCGCGGAACTGGTGGGGGCGGTCACCGTTGTTGCGGGCGGTGCCGTGGTGCTGCGCGCGAAGACAAATGCCGATGGCTGGGCGGCCGCCACAGGCGAGGCCGTTGACGCCGGATCGACCGGCATTGGGGCGGCGGTCGGCCTGAATGTCTCGGACGTGGATGTGATCGCGCTGACCAATGCGGCGACGATCACGGCCAATGGCCTGACGGTTGAGGCCGGCATGACCGAGCGCAGTGCCGGGATCTCAGTCGACACGCGACAGGTCGTGGATACCGATACCAATACCATTCAGCTGGCCGAAGATAACGGGCTGTCCACCGGCGATGAGGTGACCTATGCCGTGGGCATGGGTGACACCGCAATTGATGGACTCACGGCGGGCCAAAACTACTTTGTTATCAAAGGGGAAGACGGCAAGGTTCAACTGGCCGAAGATGCCATGAAAGCCGCCGACGGAGAGGCGATTGACCTTGGTGATCAAGGCATGGGTGACGAACATACCCTGACCTCGATCGAGCCAGATAGTGAGGCGATCACATTTGATCCCGATGAGGATATCTTCAGCCTGTCCTCCCAGAATGCGGATGATTTCCGCACCGGGGATGCGCTGGTTTACGACAATAACGGTGGCGGTGCCGATATCGGCGGGCTGACCAGCGGTACGACCTATTTTGCGGTGACCGATGGAGAAGGCAGCTTTGCCCTGGCCGAAAGCCGCGACGATGCCATGGCGGGTGAGACAATCGAGATCACCTCTGTCGGGGGTCCCGATGGCCAGCGCGTGACCGAATCCATCCATCGTTCTGCGGCGGATGCAACATCAGGGGCCGGTGGCGGCAATACCGGCATTGCCGGATCTGTGGCGATCAACCTCGGAGAGACCCGGGCGCTCTCCGAAATAGACGGGGCTGCCACCATCACCATGGTGAATGACGGTGATGTCGAGGTCACGTCTGAGGCGTCCAGTTTTGCCGGGGCCCGTGCAGCGGCGGCACAAAGCGAGGCCGGCAATGTGGGCATCGGGGCCAGCTTTGGTCTGACAATCACCGATCATCTGACGCGTGCGGCCATTGCCGATGGCGCGACGGTGACCGATGCCAATGATATTTCTGTAAGTGCGACAGGGACTTACGACGCCCGCACGGATGTGGAAGGCGGTGCAGAAGGTGGCACGGCCATTGCCCCCGTGGTGGCGCTGTCGATCACGCGTAACCTGACCGAAGCCGTGGTGGGCACTGGCGGTCAGTTGACTCTGGGCGGTGATCTTGAGGTGACCGCCACCCATGAGGCGACCACCGTCACCGTGGCCAAGGGCGACGCGACCGGATCAAGCACGGCGGTGGGCATTTCCTTTGGCCTGACCGTGGCCGAAGATGATGTTACCGCGTCGCTCTCGCGCAATGTCGATGCGGGCGGTGGTGTGACGCTGCTCGCCCAAGGGTTTGCCGACACCCAGACCGAGGCCGAGGCCTCCGCAGCCGGTGCTGAGGGTGAAGATGGCGACGGTGATCCGCCCAACGACCAGAACGTCAACGACACCAACCAGGCGCAGCTTGACAATGCCAATACCCAGGCCGCAGATCGCCGCTCCTCGGGTGAGGGCAGCGATCAGACAAGTTCCCCCGATGCCTCCACAAGCGAAGGGGCGCTGACGGTTGCCGCCGCAATTGCACTTGATTTCAATGACTTCGAGGCCACAGCAAGCTTCAGCGACGGGATCGTGATCGTGGCCGGTGGCGCGGTCTCAATGACGGCGCGCGGCAATGCGGATGGCAATGCGCGGGCCGATGGATCGGCCAGCATGGGCGACAGCGGCGCAGTTGGCGCGGGTGTGGCCATCGTCAAGGCCGACGCCACGGTGACGGCCGATCTCGACAACGCGACGATCACGTCGGGTGGTCTGAGCGTGCAGGCGCTGAACTACGAAGATGGCGGCGACGGCAAATCGGTCAGCAAGGCCGGGGCCACGTCGGGTGCATCCGGTGGCGGGCTTGGCCTGGCCGGGTCCTTTGCGCTCAACCTGTCTAACGCCCAGTCGCTGGCGCGTGTTGGCCAGGATGTGACCTATACCGGCGATGACGCGGGCGATGTGAATGTGATCGCCGCACAATCGGCGGAAAGTGCGGCCATCGCGTCGGCCGCGCAGGAGTTTACCGGCGAAGACGAGGAAGAAGGCGAAAGCCAGCCCACTGAAGGTCAGCAGGGCCAGGGCGGCCAGACCAATACCGAACAGACCGGATCCACCGTTGGGGTGGGCGCGTCCTTTGCGCTCAATATCGCGGATATGGGGGCTGTGGCAGAGATTGCCGCCAATGCCGCGCTGACAGGTGCCGGTGCGGTCAATGTCAAAGCCACCGGTGCGCATGACGCCGAAGCGGTTGCCATAGGCGGGGCCTCTGGCGGCACGGCGGTCACGCCGGTTGTGGCCATCGCCGCGATTCAGAACGGCGTCAGCGCAGAGATCGGCTCAGACGCGTCGGTGTCCGGCACAGGCGACGTGGATGTCGCCGCTACACTGACCGCAGACACCTATGTCAATGCGGAGGGGTCGACCGACGGCACGAAGGCCGCGGTGGGCGTGTCCATAGGCGTCAGCGTTGTCGAAGATACCGTCAGCGCGCGCATTGCGGGCGATGTGACAACCGATGGCGGCGTTGATGTCGACGCGACAGCCTTTTCTTCGGTGCGCTCGGATGCGGCGACGGCGGCCAACGGTGCCAAGGGAGAAGACGATCCGGATGGCGGCGGCCAGTCGGTGCAGCAGAACACCGATCAGCAGGTTGGAACCGCCAATACACGGGGCGGCACCAATCAGAGCTCGCCCGACACCTCGACTTCAAGCCAGGAAAATGGCGGTGCGGTCAGCGTGGCCGCGGCAATTGCCGTCAATGTCAGCCAGGTGAGCGTGAGTGCGCTGATCGAAGGCGAGGATGGCGATCCGGCCAATGTGGTTGCAGGCGGTCCGATCAGCGTGACCTCGCGCGCCAATGCCGATACTGGCGCTTATGGCGATGGCACGGCGACCAACAAGACCTCGGGCACCACGGTGGGGGCTGCGGTGGCGGTCAATGTGGGCCTCATCGACAATATCGCCCGCATCGACGAGGCCGTGGTCTCAGGCGACGGGGTCGGGGCAGAGGCCCTGATGGCCGAGCGGGAATATGAATTCGAGGTGACCGAACGTGAGGTGGTCGACACCGAGGAGAACACGATTTTCGTGGGCGATGCCGATCTCGAAGTGGGCGACGAGGTTGTCTATTCGAACGGCGGCGGCACCGATATTGACGGGCTGACCGACACCAACAGCTATTTTGTCATCTCCAACAAGGACGGCATCATTCAGCTGTCGGAGACCGATGGTGGCGATGCGGTGGAACTGGGCGGCCAGGGCTCAGGCGACGCCCATACGCTGCAGGTGGGTGCCGAGGATGCGGTAGAGTTTGACCCCGATGAAAGCCGTTTCGAGGTTGATTTCGACGCGCCCCAGGGTCTGACAACCGGCGACAAGGTGGTCTATGCCACCGATGGCGCGGCCATTGGCGGGCTGACGGATGGCGACACCTATTATGCGATCGTGGATGACGACACGCTGAAGCTTGCGTCAAGTCTCGAAGATGCCATCAAGGGCGAGGGGATCGAGCTGACCTCTGCCGCAAGCGATGACACCCATACGCTGACCAATGCCAGCCACAGCGCGGTGGCCGATGCCAGATCCGGCGCGGGCGGCGGCAAGACCGGTGTCTCGGGTTCGGTGGCGATCAACTATACCGAAGGCACCACCAAGGGCAGCTATGGCGAAAACGCCGATGTCACTTCGACCGGCACGCAGGATGCGCGCATCGCAGGTGAGGCCGAAACGCTGATACTTACCCGGGCGCTGCCGGCGATTGCCACTTCTGGCGCCAGCACGGGCGTGGGTCTGTCCTTTGCGGTTGCCATTGCGGGGCACGATGCCAGCGGTGTGATCGAGGCCGGAACCATGGTCGATGGCGCGGGCAATACGGGCGATCTGAACATCGCCGCACGCGGCGATCATGCGATGGTCACGCTGGCCCAGGCCGGTGTCGTCGCAGGCACCAGTGGCGGTGGCGGTGGGGGTGGCGGCAGCGCCACGGCCGTGGGCGGCGCGGTGGCGCTCTCGGTATCGCTCAATGACACCCGTGCCGCGGTTGAAAGCTCGAATACGGCGCTGACCCTCGGCGGCGGGCTCGGCGTTGATGCCGAACACGACCTCTTCATTCAGACCGAAGCCGATGCGGATACCAAGACCATGGGCGCGGGCTCCACCGGTGTAGGGGCGGCCATCGGATTTACCTGGGCAGAAGACGATACCTCGGCCTTCCTGGGCCGCAGCACCAATGCGGGCGGCAATGTCTCGGTCAGTGCCGAGAGTGCAGTGGATGCCAAGACGCTTGTCACGGGCTCATCGCAGGGGGCGTCCTCGACCGGAAACACCGCTGATCAGGAAAGCGCGAACCAGACCTCCTTCGTCAATACGCAATCCAACAGTTCGCTGCAATCGCCCCAGCCCGAGGCTGAGGTGCAGCAGGGCAATACCCAGGCACAGAACCAGACCTCCAACCCCGGCGGACAGAACAATTCCACCGCCCAGAGCGCATCGACCCAGACATCGGGGTCGTCCGTGCAGGTGGCCGCGGCGCTTGGCGCGACGGTTGCGACGCCCCAGGTCTCGGCAGAGATTGAGGATGGCCGCGATCTGACGGCCACGGGCGATGTGGAACTGCGCGCGCTGAGCGACGTGGATCTGAGGACGGAGACCACGGGCCTAGCGCTGTCGACATCCGGTGGCACCACTGTGGGCGCGGCTGTCTCGGTGAATGTGGCCGACATGTCGACCACGGCCCGACTGGGCGAAGGCACCCATGAGACCGGCAGCCTGGATATCGAGGCCGGCACCAGCCAAGGTGAACAAAACGATTTCCGTACCCTGTCTCTGGCCGGCGCGGGTTCCAAGCAATCGACCTCCGGCAGTGGCGGCGGTAGTGGCGGCGGCAGCAGCTCGTCCAACAACACCAGCGTTGCGGGCGCGGCGGGCGTCAATGTGATCCTGTCCGATACCAAGGCCGAGATTGCAGAGAATACCGATGTGACCGCGACCACGGGCGACGTGGATCTTGCGGCACGCCAGATCACGGGTCTGCAGAACATCGCGGGCGGCGGATCGATCACGCTTTCGGGCGGCACCTCTGTGGGGGCGGCCGTTGGTGTGAATGTGCTTGATCACGACACCCAGGCGCTGATTGGTGCGGGCGGATCCGTCATGGCGGCAGGCGGCGTATCGGCCTCCGCTGAGGCCGAACTCAATGCGCTTGATTTCGAGATACCGCTGGTCGGTGAGGACAACCAGATCGACGCGTTCAACCAGCCGGTGACCAACATGATCGTCGGCGCGGCCATCGGTGTCGGTGGGGGCGGCGGTGGTGGGGGCGGTGGCTCCTCCTCCAATGACAGCGGCGCAGGGTCGGCAGCGATCACCATCGCCAATTCCAACACGCGCGCCATCCTCGGGGCCGGTACCGACGTGACCGCGCAGGGCGGTGACGTGGCTATCACGGCCTCCGACATGTCGACGATCACCAACATCGTCGGCGCTGTGGGTGTCTCGCTTGAGGGCAAGGGGATCGGGGCCGGTCTCGACGTGACCGTGCTGGAGAAAACCACCGAAGCCGCGATCCTGTCCTCGACAGATGCGCTTGATCCGACCGAAGTGACGGCCTCGGGGTCGATCTTGGTACGGGCGGACAGCGCCGAAGATATCTTCTCGATTGCGGCCAATGCGGGGATCGGGGAATCAACCGCCGTGGCAGGCAGCATCATCGTCATGGTGCTTCTGACCGATACGCTTGCCTATGCGGGCCATGATGGCGACGAGGTTGCGGCCCCGGGCGGGAATGTCGACCTGGATGCGGGCGGCTCGGTTGTCGTGACGGCGGATAGCAAGACCGAGACGACACTGTCTGCGGGGGCCTTGGCGGGGTCGAATTCTTCGACGAGCGTGGGCATTGCGGTCACGGTTCTGGTCGATCTCGACGACACGCTGGCCTTCATCGGCGATGACGCGGTGGTCACTGCTCTGGGCAATGGCGCGGCGGTTGACGTGGCGGATGGCGATTTCGACGGCTCGGGCAACCAGGGAACGGATTCTGTTCGCGGCCTGGCGATCGGGGCCACCTCCTATGAGGATCACTTCCTGCTGGCCGTGGGTGCGGCGGGCTCGCTCTCATCGGCGGGTGTTGCGGTGTCTGCGGTCGTGGGCATCGCCCAGGGCCGGACAAAGGCGACCCTTGGTGAGAGGACCAGTGTCAACGCGGATAACACCGGCGCCAATGCCGGTCAGGGCGCGCTCATCCGTGCGTCGGACGCAACCGGCGTCGAGACGCTGGTGGGCAGCGCGGCACTGGCCATTGGCAGCACTGCCGTGGGGGCCGCGATCAGCGTGGCCATCGTGTCGAACCAGGTTCACGCCGAGGCGCTTGGCGACAACCAGATCACCACGCGCAGTGGCGGCGTGACAGGCGATGCCAACAGCGACACCGATATCGACGCGCTGGCCATTTCTGGCGCGCTGACTGTCACGACAGACAGTTCAACCAGCGCGTCGTCCTCTTCGACCGGCACTGGCGGCACCGGCATGGGTGCATCCGGCATGGGCCCAGGCGGCGGTGGCGGGCAGGGTTCCAACAGCTCGCTCAGCTTTGCGGGTGCGGGCTCTGGCGTGGGGAACACGGTCGACAATTCGGTGCGCGCCACCATCGGTGCGGGCTCGACCATCGATACCGAGGGCGCGGTCACGCTCGAGGCGCAGGACGAAAGCACCATCATCGCCGATGCGGGCGGTGTCTCGGTCACTGTGGCCACCAATGGCAATGACACTGGCGCTATCGGTGCCTCCGTGGCGATCAACTTCGTGACCCTGGGCATTGTGGCCGAGATCGACGACAGCACGGTGACCGCAGGTGGTGCTGTGACGGCGCAGTCCACCAATGACGCCACCATCGACGTGCTGACCGTCGCAGGCGGGGCCGCGGTGAGCACCGGGTCGAGCAATGGCGGCAGCACCGGCTTCGGCGGTGCGGGATCAGGATCGGGCAACAAGATCAGCCATGACGTGATCGCACGTATCAAGGATTCGGAGATCACCGGGGGCAGCGTTGCTGTCCAGGCCACGGATAGCAGTGACATCACCGCCGATGCAGGGCTGGGCGCGCTGAACATTTCCACCGGTGGCGGGTCAGGTACCAATGCCGATATCGCGGCAGGGGCGGCCGCGGCCACCAATGATGTGCTGGGCGACATTCAGGCTGTGATCGAGGACAGCACTGTCACCACCAGCTCGGGCGATATCGACATGATCGCAACCTCGACCTCTACGATCGACAGCTTTGCGCTGGCCGTGGCAGGGTCGATTGCAACCGGCGGCGGCTCGGGCAATTCGGTTGATATCCAGGGCGCGGGCGCGGGCAATGGTAATCTTGTCGAAAACGCGATCCGCTCGGGCGCCTACCGCTCTGATCTCGATGCGGCAGGCGCCGTAACAGCGACTGCGTCCGATCTGTCCACGATCACCGCGCTGGCCGGGCAGGCCGCCTTCGGCGTCACCGCTGACAGCGGATCAGGCACCAATGTGGGTGTGGATCTGGGCGCGGCGGTCTCGATCAATGAAATCTCAAATTCGGCGCTGGCCCTTCTTGAAGACAGCAATGTCGTGGCGGGTGGCGCGGTCACCGTGCAGGCGCTGTCGATCGGCAATATCGATGCCACCGCCTTTGCTGCGGATCTGAGCATCTCGACAGACAGCAGTTCGGGCACCTCGATCAACGTCAATGCCATCGTGGCCGTGACGGTGAACGAAATCACCAACACTACCCGCGCAGAGATCGTCGATACGGACGCGTCCGAGGACGAATCCGTTCAGGCGGGCAGCGGTGTCACGCTACAGGCGGTGGATGCTGGTGTGATCAACGTCAACGCGGTTTCGGCCACGGCCGATATCTCGATCGGGTCCGGCTCGGGCAACAGCATCGGGGTCGATATCCAAGGCGCGATCGCCAAGAATGACATTTCCAACACCACGCGCGCGGGCATCCTCGGCGTTGACACAATGGCGGGCGGCAGCGTCGATATCGATGCGGCATCGACTAAGTCGATCACCGGAAATGTGGTCTCCGCCGGGTTCGGCGTAGATACCAGTTCCGGTTCGGGCACCAATGTGGGCGTGACATTGCAGGCGGCGGTGGCTCTCAATGAGATCACCAACACCAATGAGGCCATCATCGATAACGCGATCGTGACCTCTGGCGGGGCGGTCACGCTCGACGCGGTGGAGAGCGGTGCCATTTCCACGGTCATCGTCAGCGCCAGCGTCGGTGTCTCGATTGGCGGCTCTGGCAACAGCGTCGGCATCGATATGGGCGCGGCGGTTGCCACCAATGATATCGACAACACCACCCGCGCGGTGGTGGAAGGCGGCAGCGATGTGGATGCCAATGGCGGCAACTTCCGCGCGTCCGCCACGGCCTCTGGCGACATCTCGGTCAATGCGGCGGCTGTTTCAGTTGGGTTCAGCTCGGGGTCGGGTCAGCTTGACGTGACAGGCAATGGCGCGGGCGCGGTTGCCTTGAACGAGATCAACCGTAACGTCACCGCGGGTATCTTCGACGGCTCAATGGTCGATGCCACCGGCACGGGTGAGATCACGGCGATGGATTCCGGTGCCATCTCAGGGTCGGTCACCGCAGCGGCGGCGAGCATCGGGGCGGGTTCCAGCTCGGTGAGTATCACAGTGGCACTGGCGGCCTCCTTTGCACAGAACACCACCGGCAGCGTCACGCGGGCGCTGGTCGATGGTTCCACGCTGACCACCGGCGGGGCCATCGATATCACAGCGGGCTCGTCGGGCGATATCTCTGTTGTGTCCGTTGCGGCGTCGATTTCAATCGGGGCTTCCTCGGGCACGGTCGGTTTCACCGGCGCGGGGGCGGGCGCGAACCTGATCAACACCATCGGCAATACCGTGGAGGCGGGCGCGGTGAACGGGTCTTCCGTCACCTCGACTGGCGGCGGCGTGGATATCTCGGCCACCAACAGCGCGGCGGTCAGCGCCACCGGTGTCGCGGCCTCGGTCGCGGTCACGGCGGGCTCGTCGACCCTTTCGGTCACGGTGGCCATCGCGGTTGCGCTGAGCGAGAACACGATCACCAATACCACACGCGCTGTCATCGACAATTCTACGGCGGCGGCCAATGGCGTGGGCGCAAGGCTCGACATGATTGCGCAGACAACCGGCGCTATCAGCGCGGTTGCGGTTGCGGCCTCTGTCGCGGTCTCGGCAGGCTCTGGCACCATTAACTTTGCTGGAGCGGGCGCGGGCGCCGATGCGGTCAACACCATCGCCAACACCACCGAAGCCGGGCTGCTGAACGGCGCAGCGGGCACGGCCAATGCGGGATCCGACATCACCGCCACCGACAACGCGGCGGTCACCGCCACGGTGATCTCGGCGGCGGCGGCGATCACGGCAGGGTCGAACCAGCTGGCGGTCTCGCTGGCCGTGGCGGTGGCGCTGGCTAAAAACGACATCGACAACACCGTTTCAGCCAAGGTCGACGACAGCCGCCTCGACGCGGGCGGCGCGGTGGCCATCACGGCGCTGTCGCAAAAGGATATCGACGCGGTTAATGTCTCGGCCTCTGTGGCGATCACGGCGGGCTCCGGCGCGCTCAGCCTCTCGGGTGCGATTGGTGTCACGCAGCTCGTCAATGAGATTGGCGGCTCGGTGACGGCGCTAATATCAGACGCCGATACTGGGGATGTGCAGGGGGTCTTCTCGGGAGGTGGCCTGACAATCCTGGCCGACAATACCAGCGACATCGACGCCGTCGGCGTCGCGGCCTCTGTGGGCATCACTGCAGGAGCAGGCACGCTGAGCCTCGCCTTCTCGGGCGCGCTCACATTCGCCACCAACATGATCACGCAGACCACTCGCGCTGGCATCGAAAACTCCGAGGTTGACGCAGGCGGCGCGGTCGATATCGACGTCATCTCGTCGAGCGACATCGATGCGGTCACCGTGGCGGTGGCGATCAGCGTGGCCGCGACCGGCGGCTCGGTGGGCTTTGCGGGCGCGATGGGGCTTGCCTCGGCGGAAAATGACATCAGCGGCCTTAGCGAAGCGGTGATCGACGATAGTTCGGTCACGGCGGCGGGCAGCGTCAGCGTGAATGCGCTCGACGGCGCCTCAATCGCTTCTGATGTGATCGCGGCGGCGATCTCGGTGGGTGTATCTTCGTCGGTCGGTGGCGGCATCTCGGTGGCGGTGACGCTTTCGGAAAACCGCCTCTCGGGGCAGAGCCTGGCGCGGATTGAGAATTCGACTGTCACGGCGAATGGCGGGGCCAGCGACGTGGTTGTGGGTGCCGATAGCGCCAACCTGATCGACGCGGTCGCGGTCGCGGCCTCGATTAGCGTTTCCGGCTCGGGCACGCTGGCGCTTTCGGGTGCTGGGTCTGGCACGGATTCGCGCAACGTGCTGACCAATACCGTGGCCGCTGATGTGATCGGCTCGACCGTCACGGCGGGCGACGATGTGCGTGTCACCTCCGACGACAGCTCGACGATCTCGGCCCGTTCGGTCGCAGCCTCGGTTGGGCTCGCCTTCTCGGGCAGCGCGGCGATCTCGGGAGCAGTGGCAATCACGCTCACGGAAAATGTGCTGAACGGCACCCATCGCGCGGCGATTGCCGCCAGCGACGTGACGGCCTCGACCGGATCGGTTCTGGTGACGGCGGATGCGGCCAATCAAATCTCGTCGACCGGTGTTGCAGTGTCGCTGTCGATCGCAGGCTCGGGCGGGTTGGGCATTTCTGCGGCGGTGACCGGTGTGATCGCGCGCAATCAGCTGGGCAACACGCTTGAGGCTTCAATCACCGGCGGGTCGGTCGATGCGGATACCTTCGTGACCGTCGCAGCCAATGATAGCTCACAGATCACTGCGACCAATGTGTCGGTGTCGGCTTCTGTTGGTGTCGGTGGAACGGCGGGCGTGGGCGCAAGCGTCAGTGTGACGCTGGCCGAAAACGTGATCGGCTCGAACACCATCGCCACCATCGATGGCACGGATGTGGATGCGGGCGGGGCTGTGTCGGTCACCGCCGACACCAACAACGTGATTGACGCCACCTCGGCGGCAGTGGGGATGTCGATCACCGCCTCTGGTGCGGCGTCGGTGGGCATCTCGGTGGCGGCTGTGGAGGCCAAGAACACCACCACCAATTCCACCGAGGCCACCATCAAGGGCGGCGCGGATGTGGATGCGGGCGGCGCGGTCACTATTGCAGCCGCCGACGGATCGACCATCGATGCCGAACTGGTTGCCGTGGCAATCTCTGTCGGCGGGGCTTCCTCTGTGGCGATCAACATCGCGGTGGGTCTGGCGCTGGCCGAAAACAAGATCGGCAGTGATGTGACCGCTGGGATCGGAAATGCAACCGGGCCTGATGGCACCACTGTGGATGCGGTCAGCGTGGATATAGACGCCACCAACAGCACCAATATAGATGCCATCGGCGTCGCCGTTGGGTTCTCGGGCGGTGGCTCGGGCGCGGTGGCCGTCTCTGGCGCAGGCGCGGGTGTCAAGGCGCGCAATGAAATCTCCGGCCAGACGGAGGCGCGGATCCGTGCGGCCACAGTCGAAACCTCCGGTCCGGTCACGGTTGACGCGCGCGATTCTGCACAAATCGATGCCACGCTGGTCTCGGCCTCTGTGGCGCTGTCTCTTTCGGGCGCGGTTTCGGTGTCGGTCGCAGTCAGCGTGACGCTGGCTGAAAACGTGCTGACGGGCGGGGCCACGGCCAAGATCGACGAGGCCACCGTCAACGCAGGCGGGCTCGTGACCGTCGACGCGCGCAGCACCGGCACGGTTGATGTGGTCGGTGTCGCGGCGGCCTTCGCACTCTCGGCATCTGGTGGTGTCGGTGTTTCTGGCGCGGGCGCGGGTGTTGAGGCGATCAACCGGGTGGGCAGCACCACTGCGGCGCTGATCGAGGACTCCACCGTCAGTGCCGGTGGCCCGGTCACGGTCAATGCGCTTGACGATTCCGAGATCGACGCCACGCTGGTTTCGGCCTCGATCTCATTGGGTCTCGGCGGTGCGGCGGGTATTTCCATCGCCATCTCGGTCACTCTGGCCGAGAACATCCTGACCGGGTCGACCATCGCTTCGGTTGACAATTCCGATGTTGACGCGACCACGGTCACCGTGGAGGCCCGCAGCACGGCCACTATTGAGACCGAAGCCATCGCGGCGTCGGTGTCGGTCTCTGCCTCGGGCGGCTTCTCTCTTTCGGGGGCGGGCACGGGTGCGATTGCACGCAACACCATGAACAACAGCGTCGAAGCCTCGATCGTGGGCGGCTCTGATGTGGACACGACAGGCGCGGTGTCGATCACTGCGGTGGACCAGTCGAATGTCACATCGGTGGTGGTGGCGGTTTCAGCCGCTGTGGGGATCTCCGCCGGTGGCGCTGTCTCTCTGGCGATCTCTGTGTCCGAGGCCACAGTTAACTACGGCACCTCGACGCAGGCGCTGATTGATGCCTCCATGGTCACGGCGCAGTCCGGTGACATTACGCTGAGGGCGCTGTCGACGGGCCTGATGGATGTGGATGCGGCAGCGGCGGCGATTTCCGTCACGGCGGCCACCGGGTTCTCTCTTTCCGGTGCAGGTGTGGGCGCAATCGCGCGGGTCAATTCCACCAGCCTCACTGAGGCAGCGATCCGCAATGGCTCGGATGTCGATGCACAGCAAGGCGCGATCCTGATTGATGCCGATGACAACCGCACGCTCGACACTGATGTGGTGGGCGTTGCAATCTCGGTTGTGATCTCAGGGGGCTTCGCCGGGGGCGGGGCGGTCACAGTGACCGAGATCGATAATGATTACGACGGCAAGGTGCGCGCGGCCATTGACGGCAGCGACGCAGACGCCAGCGGCACGGTGCAGGTTCTGGCCGATGCCACGACCAGTGTTGCGGCGGATGCCTTTGGCCTGTCGCTCTCTCTCTCGGTGGGCTCGGTCTCGGGCTCTTTCGGTGTCACGGCGGGTGTCGTCAACAGCGATATCGGTCAGACGGTCGAGGCGCGCATCGTGGATGCGGATGTCTCAGGTAGTTCGGTCTCGGTCCTGGCCGAAGATCACATCACGGCCACCGCCGTGGCGCGGGCCTTGTCTATCGGTCTTGCGGTGGGTCTCGGCGGCGGATCGGTCTCAATTGCAGCGGCGGTTTCGAACCTGCGCCTCAACGGCGCGACCCGGGCTTTCATTGATGGCAGCGAGGTCACTGCCAATAGCGGTGCGGTCACGGTTGATGCGCGCAGCACATCGGATCTGGAAAACAAGCCCTGGGCCTTCTCGGTCGCGGCCACCGTGGCGCTTGGCGGCTTTGCCGTCGCAGGCGCGGGTGTCTCGGGCATTACCACTGTCACGCAGGAGGTGACGGCCCGCATCGGTGACGAATCAGAGGTTACGGCGGGCACGTCTGTAACGGTCAAGGCGCTGGATGATTTGACCTCCGAGGTCGAACTGATTTCCGTCGCTCTGGCAGGCGCGCCCACAGGGGCTGCGGCCATCGGGGTAGGCATCGGCGAAAACCGCATCACCTCGGATGTCTCGGCCACTGTCGAGGACAGCGATGTCACAGCCCAAAACGGCACCATCGCGATTGACGCCGACAGCACGCATCTGCCCGGTGACATCACTTCGCGCGTCACTGTGGTGGCCGCTGCTGTGGCTATCGGTGGCGTTGCGGGCGCGGGCGGCCGTTCCATCGTGGATATCGACAACACGGTCGAAGCAGGCGCCAGCGGTTCTGACCTCACTGCCAGTGGTGCGGTCACGGTGGATGCCGACAGCCAGCATTATGCTGAGCCCTATATCTTCGGCCTGGCCGGATCGACCGGTATCTCGGTCGCGGCCACGGTGGCGGAGGCCAATATCGGTGGCGCAACCCGCGCCTATGTCGATGGGGAGAGCACCATCTCTTCGGCAGGTGCGCTGAACGTGACCGCCGACAGCGCAGCCTTTGCTACACCGTCAGGAGAATCCATTGCCGTTGGTCTGGGCGTCGGTGTGGCGCTCGCGGAGTTTTCCGCGCATATCGACCGCGAAACAGCGGCCTATGTAGGCACGCGCACCGGTGAGGTGGCGACAGGGCAGGGCACGGTCGATCTGGGCAACCAGCAGCTCAACATCCGCTCGAACGCCAACCTCCAAGCTGTGGCGGACAATTTCGCAGGCGGCTTCGGTCTGCTTGCGGGGGCTTCGGCCTCCCGTTCCACGGCCATCGTGGAAGGGACGACGCTGGCCTATATTGGCGAAGGCCAGATGGTCGAAGCCGGCGGCGTGGAGATCACCGCCAACTCGACTGACAATGCAGAGGCGCGCAATGACGTGATTTCGGCTGCGGCTGGTGTCACCGCCTCGCTGTCCGAGACCATCGCACGGGTGTCGAGCCGCACCGAAGCCTATGCGGGCGCGGGTGCCGATTTCGTCGCCGCGACTGTGCCAATGGGCATCGACGTGGGCAGCGGCGCGGTTGTGATCGATGCCAATGCCACGATGACAGCCACGGCGGAATCCAGAGGCGGCGGCTTTGCCGGGATCGCGAACCTGACGCTCTTCCGGCCTTACGCATCGGTTGATGGGGCGGTCCGCGCTTATCTGCGCGACGGTGTCGATGTGACGGCAGGCAGCCTGTCGGTCACTGCCGGTGACGAGCCCGATGAAGTCAACATGACCGCCTATGCCCGTGGCTTTGCCGTGGGCGTTTCCTTCGGGGTCGTGGTGCAGGATATCGCGCCCACCGCCGTGACGAATGGCGTGGTCGAGGCCTACCTCGGGTCGGCCACGGACCGGG
>JBCCAA010000140.1:0-3434 GCA_039815055.1 Pseudomonadota bacterium
GGGAGATCCTTTTTTTGGTTTGCGTTAAGGATGAGATCTTCCTGCCAAGTGCGGGCATGAATGGCCAGCCTGTCGTCGCGAAACACAGCAAACGCGCCGATTCAGGCCTTTTCCTGTTGCAGCGTCTCGTCTAAGGGCCGGAGTATGAAGACAATCGCGCTCATCGACTATGGATCTGGCAACTTACACAGCGCGGCGCGCGCGCTGCGTGTGGCCGCGAACCATGCGAAAAAGACGCGCGAAATCCGCATCACAGCCGACCCGAGCGCGATTGCTTATGCCGATCGCATTGTCCTGCCAGGCGTCGGTCACTTTGCCGATTGCGCTAATAATTTGCGCCGCCATGACGGGCTCATTGAGGCGCTCAAAGAGGCCGTCATGGAGCGCGGCGTTCCGTTTTTTGGCATTTGTGTGGGTCAGCAATTGCTCGCGACGCGTGGGCTTGAAGATGGTGAGACGTCAGGGCTCAACTGGATCCCGGGCGATGTCGACCGGATCGCGCCGGGCGGCGGGTTGGCCGTACCGCATATGGGCTGGAACGCATTGAGTTTGCATCAGGCGCACCCCATCCTTGAAGGCCTGGGCGAAGACCCACATGTCTATTTTACCCACTCTTACGCCTATCGTGACCCGGCGGCCGAAGACGTCGCGGCGACCACTGAGTATGGTGAGACCATCATCGCCGCCGTGGCGCGGGGCAATATGTTTGCGACCCAGTTCCACCCGGAGAAGAGCCAACGCGTCGGTCTGCAAATCCTCTCGAATTTTGTGCTCTGGGATCCAAAATGACGTTTCAGCTCTATCCCGCAATTGATCTCAAGGACGGGCAATGCGTACGTTTGTTGCGTGGCGAAATGGATCAAGCGACCCAGTACAATCCAGATCCCGGCGACCAGGCCGCCCAGTTCAAAGCCGCGGGGTTCGAATTCTTGCATGTTGTCGATCTCAATGGCGCTTTTGAAGGTGCGAGCGCGAATACGGCCGCTGTGGAATCCATCCTCGCCGCAACTGATGTGCCTGTACAATTGGGCGGTGGCATCCGCACGCGCGCGCATATCGACACTTGGCTGCAGGCGGGGGTCTCGCGGGTTATTCTGGGAACTGTGGCTTTGCGCGATCCCGAGCTCGTGAAGAGTGCAGCGCGCGCCCTGCCCGGACAAGTGGTGGTCGGAATTGATGCCAAAGACGGCATGGTGGCGGTCGAAGGCTGGGCTGAAACGTCGGACATGTCCGCGGTCGAGTTGGCGAAGCAGTTTGAAGGCTGCGGTGTGGCGGCATTGATCGTCACCGACATTGCCCGAGATGGCATGAAAACGGGCGTGAATGTCGCGTTCACAGGGCAAATTGCGGATGCCGTTTCAATTCCCGTGATTGCCAGCGGCGGCGTCGCAAGCGTCCAAGACATTCACGATTTGCGCGCCCATCAAGGGGCAAGGCCGATCGCGGGGTCGATTTTGGGACGCGCTCTATATGACGGCGATTTGCAGCCCGCCGAGGCGCTGCAGGCGGCCCAGTGATCGCTTAGTCTTGATGATCTTCGCCCGTGTCCGGCCAAGCATAGACCGCGGCGAAAAATTGCTGTGCCTGGTCCGGATCTGCGGCCGACCAGCCGCGTTCCTGCAGCTCCGGCACGCCCTCCGCATTGACGGCAAAGCCACGGAATAATGCCGATGGATGCGCCATTGAGCCGGGTTCGGAGAACACATAAACCTCACGTCCATTGGCCGCGTGACACATCACTCTCGGCGACGCCATGGCATGGCAATGCGCACCCGGCAGCGATTGAATATCCGCCTGCAGGGCGGAAATCTCGCTTGGTTCAACCCGCAATGTCAGGTCGCTGGTATCGGGGATCGGCCCTTCATCGCCAATATTTACGCGCTCGGGCAGGCCTTGTTTGTGCACGCGGAAAACAATCGCGCGCGCGCCATTTGGGCCGCCGCGCGGGGCATGCTCGGCTTCTGGTGGGATCACATAGGCATCGCCCGCGCTCAGAACCTGATCCGGTTTGCCCGCTTCGACATGGACCGCAGAGCCTTCGATCACATAGAGAAACTCTTCGCCGGGGTGATAGTGTCGCGGAACGGTGGCGCCTGGGGGTATGACAACATCAGAGATAATCACTTCAAGATCATCGGAGATCGTGATCGGGGCCCGGAGCATCTGGTTGGATCCAGGCGGGGGCTTCAGACTCTCTTCAGGGGTGTGCGCATGGGGCACTGATGCCTGACAGCCGCCGATACCGATTATAAGACAAAGAGCTGCCATCCACTTCATTCGCTTGGCACCTTCCAAAATCCACTGGCCTCAATCGCCAGCTCGCGCGCAATATCTTCTGCACCGAGCGCGATCAGGGTTTCCAACAGAGCCGCATAGTCGGAGGCCGCCAGCCGCCCGACTTCACCGCTGGTGGTCACCAAAACGGTGAGACCGGTCTCTGCAATCGCATTGGAGAGGATCGCGGCCTTCATGCCGATGACCTGACCCTGTGCGATGCGGTCGCCGCGGTCAGAGACCTGCACAATGAAATCACGTCCGAGCGGCGATAAAGGTAGGCCGAGCCCGGTCCAAGCGGCCAATACAAGCGCTGCTTGGTCTTCGCGCGCGCCGGAATCGACGGCGCCGATGAGTCGTTCTTGTATCGCTTCCAAAGACGCGACCGAGTCATCCCCGCCGGAAATCACATCCACGGCTTCCAGCATGGCCGCTTCGAATGGATCGGGTTGCGCCATACCTTCAAAACTGAAGGTCTCAAGCCAGCTCAGCGCCGTTTCGCGATCTCCCGCCATCATTGCGGCTTTAGCGAAATCCATCGCGTAGGTGGCCGTCACAGGACTTTGAGTGAGGTCTTGAATATCCGGCAAAAACAATCGGGCCGTGTTTCGATACCGCGTGAGTCCTTCCCGAGATGCCTCTTGCAAAACCGTCGCGAGGCGCTCGCTGCGAACCTCGTCGGCGACCAAAGGGTCGGTCAAATCCTGCAAAGCCTGTTCGATCCCAGACGCGGCGATGTAGTCTTCCCCACCCAGCCGCGCGAACAAGATGTCTCGGCGATCCTCCGCGGTGATCAGATCAAGCTCGCTGGCAATTTCAGCAAGTCGAACTCGCAGCTCATCCGGGACACCGGGGCGCCGCGCTGCCGCTGCGGCGAGATCAGGCCGCCCTTCTGCTAAGGTGACATCGGTCGTATCAAACGTTGCCTTTGAAGAAAGTGCGATGTTGAGACCGCTATCGAACCGCGCCCCGGGCGGGTTTGGGGCATCGCCGGCTGCGGCGAAGATCGCTTCGATCAGCCACTCATCATCAACGCCTTGCCGTTCAGCAAACTCAATCGCGAGCTGCGCGCCGGAGTAATTGTCGCGGAGAACCGCGCAGACGGCGCGAAGTTTCAACCAATAGTCACCCTGTTTGAACTCACCATTCAGCTCAGCGCA
>JBCCAA010000123.1:0-4230 GCA_039815055.1 Pseudomonadota bacterium
CGTGATCGGCGTGCATATCATTGGGCCGGATGCTGGCGAGATGATCCAGATGGTCGGCATCGCGGTGAAGATGGGCGCAACGAAACAGCAGTTCGACGACACGTGTGCGGTGCACCCAACCATGGCTGAGGAAATCGTCACGATGCGGAACAAAAGTTAAGGCAAGGAAGGATCAGCCAGTGCTTCCAGATCGGCTTTCCGGTCAATATCGCGGGCTTGATGTTTGTCGAAATCAACAACCTTTGTGTTGGCAAGAGAGTCCAAAATACTGCGCGCACCCGCCTCGCCATCCAGTGTGGCGAGTTTTTCGAATACGTCGGAAGAAAACAGGGCGGGCGGGCCGACGATCCCGTCACTGCGAGACAGAACGGCCTGAATGCCGGGCTTTAGTTCAGCGCGCATCGCAAGAAGGTGTTGGTCGGTCACGTGGGGCATATCGGCCAGCAAGATGAGGGCGGCATCGAGGCCCGGCGCATCGCAGATTGATCTAATCGCCTCAGCCAGTGACGCGCCCTGTCCCCGCCTGGCATGGGGCGTCTCCAGAGTGCGCCAACCGGCCAAGTTCAGCTCATGCCTGCGGGCAGGTTGGTCTGGGCCGATCACTGCGATGCGACCACCCATCAGCGTGTCGGACAGCGCCTTAGCGGCGTGTGCGATCACCGGCTGGCCGCCCAGATCTGCCAGTAACTTGTCGCCATCTTCAAAACGCGACGATTGTCCCGCAGCCAGCATCACCAGCGCTGTTGTGGCAAACGCTGATGTCTCCGCCGTGTGATAGGCCTCAACGATCTCAGCCAGTGTCGACACTGCGAGCATGGACGCATCGCGCATGGCCGGCACCAGGCCCACTGGCCCCCGCACGCGGTCGATTTGGGTCGGCGCAGCCCCGGCCTTGGAAAGCGCTTCGCACCGCGTACTGTGCGTACGCTTACTTCCCACTGCGCCGATATAAAACGCCGGACCCGAAAGAGCCTGGCGTAGCAATGGCACCTCCCAATCAGGATCGTGGAACAACAGCACGAAGGCGGTCCAGGCATCATCGTGGGCGTCCGGAAGGTTCGATGGCGTGGACAACGTACGGGTTGGCTCGTGAGGAGCCGCCTCTACAGCATCGCGCATCCAGAGCTCTGTTGGATATCCAGCAGACCGGCAGAGCCGAGCCAGCGCAATTGCATCGGCGCCGCGACCGGCAATCCGCACGCGCAGTTTCGGCGTGTAGCTGAATTCAATCTCGCCAATCGGCCCCTGCAAGACCAGATTGGCTGGTCGCCTCGCCACCAGCGTGTCGTGGCAGGTTTGAATGGCGTTTCGGTCGGGCGAGGGCAGGATCAGAATTTCGATAGTGCCGCCGCACGGCAGGGGCAGATCCTTGAAGGGAGATCCGGTGCCGTAGGTCAGCATCCTCGCCTTGTCGGCGCTGAGGCTGTTGACGGCGTGCAAAGCTACATCGGCGTCAATACACCCGCCCGATACGTATCCTGCAGATTGACCAGTCGCAGATACGGCCATCAGCGCACCCGTTGCCCGCACACCGCCGCCATGGGTAGAGCTTACGACTGCCAAGGCAGCGCCCTCTGCAGCGTCCCACGCCAGCCATTGGCACAAGACGTCTTCCGGATGTTCAAACAGCGGTGTTTGCGTCATGCCAGGCGCAATCTACAAGCATGGACCATCAGACCCCGCCTAGAGTCTCTGTTGAAACGGGAAGGGCGCGAACACGCTGGCCGGTAGCGGCAAAAATAGCATTGGTGACGGCCGGTGCAATCGGGGGTGTGCCGGGCTCTCCGCCACCGCCGACCCGCGCATTGCTATTGATGATCATCACGTCAATGTTCGGTGCCTCATCGATACGGAGAATGGGGTAGTCGTGGAAGTTTGACTGAACGATCGCGCCGTTCTCCACTGTGATATCACCGTAAAGCGTGGCCGTTAGACCATAGATGATGCCGCTCTCGATCTGAGCTTTGAAACCATCGGGGTTCATAACGAAACCAGCATCGCATGCTGCCCAGACATTGATCACTTTCGGAACGGGGCCGGTCACATCCACTTCGACGACTTCGGCGACAATCGTGCCGAAGCTCTCAACCAGGCCCACGCCAAGGCCACGGCCGGCGGGCATCTGGCGCCCCCAGCCCGAGGCCTCTTCAACAGCATCCAGGAGCGCCACGTGACGCGGCTTGTTGGCCACCAGGTTGCGCCGATAGGCGAGGGGATCCTGGCCTGCGGTATGGGCGAGTTCATCGATGAAGCTCTCGATGAAAAAGCCATGCTGCGTGTGGTCAACGGACCGCCATGGGCCAAAACGGATCGGGTTTTCTGTCTCGGCCCAGTGAACGAACTGATTTGGAATGTTGTAGACGATCTCGGAGGCTTCGACCGGGTCATGTTGGTGGACGAATTGATAATCCCAGCTAACGGGTTGGCCGTCTTCGCCGAGGCCAGCAATGACCTTGGCCGTTGTGGCGGGGCGGTAGAATCCCTGGCGTGTGGCTTCTTCGCGCGACCAGATCATCTTGACCGGGCCGTCCACGCTTTGCGCGATTCTCACAGCCATCAGCGGATAGTCGGCCTCTGATTTGCGCCCAAAGCCGCCACCCATCAAGCGGTTGTGTACGGTGACCGCCTCTTTGTCATAGCCAAGTGTCTTGGAGATCGCATCGCGCACGCCAAGCGGGTTCTGGTGACCGACCCAGATATCGACACTGCCGCTCGAAACCTGTGCGACTGCATTCATCGGCTCCATGCAGGCATGGGCTAGGTAAGGGACTGTGTATTCGGCCTCAACCTGTTGGGCGGCGCTTTCTACGGCTTGTCGCGCATTGCCTATTTTGACGTGCTTGTTCTCGTCGCCATTTTCGACCGCGCTGGCCATGTCGGCTCGGAAACCGTCATAGATCGCCTCCTGGTTCAGGCCTTCGCGTCCAGTCTGCGTCCAGCTGACATCCAGCGCGCGGACAGCGTTTTCTGCGGTCCAATAGCTGTCTGCGACCACGGCCACGAAGTCACCCTCGTTGAGGATCTTGTGGATGCCAGACATGCCGCGTGTGTAGGTCTCGTCGACTGATTGAACGGTCGCGCCAAACACAGGTGGGCCCATCACGGCGGCGTAGCTCATGCCCGGCAGATCCACGTCAAGCGCAAACTCAGCGGTGCCATCAACCTTTTCAGGTATGTCGTAGCGCGGCTTGGACTGGCCCATGATGTTGAATTCGCCGGACGTTTTGAGCGTTGGCTGGGTCGGAGGTCTCAGTTCTGCCGCCGCTTCAGCAAACTCCGCATAAGGCGCCACCCGACCAGAGGCATCATGATAGACGAAGGATTTCTCGGTTCGTATTTCACTGCGTGACACGCCCCAGGACTTCGCGGTCGCGCGAATGATCATGTCCTTGGCCGCAGCGCCGGCGATCCGCATGCCGCCTTGACCGGTAAAGCGCACCGACGTGGATCCACCCGTGATCTGCAGGGACATGGACTGGCTGATCCGCAGGAAACTTCCGTTCAACGTGTCTTGCACAAAGCCGGGCACAGTCGTCTCGCCCATGACGAAATCACGGCCAAGCGCGAAATTGGCATAAGCCTCATGGGCGGGGGCCTGTTCGAATTTCACCAGATCCCAATCGGCATCCATTTCATCGGCCAGCATCTGCGCCAGCGGTGTCCAGACACCTTGCCCCATCTCTGAATGGGGTATGATGGCGGTAACCACATTGTCCTTCGACAGTTTCACCCAGACATTGACCAGGGTCTCGTCTTCGCCTTCCATCATCGCGGCGAGTTTCGGGGCGCGGTGACCTTCGCGAACCGCAACACCCACGGTGAAAACGCCTCCGGCGGCCAGGCCGGCAGCGATAAAGCCTCTGCGTGTCCACTTACCCATTGTCAGAGACCTCCGCTTCCGGCGCGGGCACAGGCATGGCCGCTGCGGCGGTTTTGATCGCCGCGCGGATCCTTCCATAAGCGCCGCAGCGACAGATGTTGCCGCGCATAGCGCCATCGATGTCTTCGTCCGACGGGTTTGGCGATGAGGCGAGCAAGGCAACGGCCGACATGATCTGACCCGATTGGCAGTAGCCGCATTGGGGAACCTGATGGTCTATCCAGGCCTGCTGGACTGCATGCAGGGTGCCGTCAGGGTCTGCGACACCCTCAATCGTTGTCACCTCAAGCCCTTCTGCGGCGGCCAGGGATATAGAGCATGAGCGCACCGGGGTGCCGTCCAGGTGGACC
>JBCCAA010000174.1:0-2160 GCA_039815055.1 Pseudomonadota bacterium
ACCGCGTCAGTGCCGGTTGGCGCGCTTGTGCTCAGCGCTGCCGCCTCATCGCCGCTCTTTGAGCGCTCTTCGGCGGGTTTGGGCGCATGGCCGCCATGGTGGCTCGGCCCAGCCGCATCGTGAAACTCGAAATCCTCGCGGGACATGTGCAACAGGTGCTCTTCGAGCCCCATGACCAGCGGGTGGATCCAGGTGTCAAAGATCACGTTCGCGCCCTCGAACCCCATCTGGGGGGAATAGCGGGCGGGAAAGTCCTGAACATGGACGGGCGCGGAAATGACGGCGCAAGGGATGCCCAGACGCTTGCCGATGTGCCGCTCCATCTGGGTGCCGAGGATCATTTCAGGCTGGAGCGCTTCGATGGTGCGTTCCACTTCGAGGTAATCGTCGGTGATGAGGGGGTCGACGCCGAATTCTTTGGCCAGTGCGCGCACGTGGCGGGCGAATTCGCGATTGTAGCAACCGAGACCAGCGACCTCGAACCCCATCTCATCACGGGCGATCTTGGCGGCGGTCATTACATGGGTGCCATCGCCAAAAATGAAGACCCGCTTGCCGGTGAGATAGGTGGAGTCGACGCTGCGGGACCACCATGTCTGGCGCAGGCCGCGGTCGTCGATTTTCGCGGTAGAGCCGGACAGCGTGCGGACCTCTTGGATAAAAGCGCGTGTGGCACCCGTGCCGATAGGGATCGTCTTGGTGTAAGGCTGATCGAATGTGCGTTCGCAGAAGCGCGCGGCCTGTTCGCCGGTTTCGGGATAGAGCAGGACGTTGAAATGGGCCTGACCCATCTTGGCAATGTCGGAAGGGGTGGCGCCCATCGGAGCAATGACATTGACCTCGATCCCAAGCTCATAGAGCAGATTGGTAATCTCTTGAACGTCGTCGCGGTGGCGGAAACCCAGGGCCGTCGCTCCAATGATGTTGCACGAGACGCGCGCGGTTTTGGTCATGGGTTTGGCGAGGTGGCGCACGATCTGAAAGAACGTCTCGTCTGCACCGAAGTTTTCCTTGCGCTGGTAGCTGGGCAGTTCCAGCGGGATCACTGGGATGGGCAGGCCCATCGTTTCGGCAAGACCGCCGGGGTCATCCTGAATGAGCTCCGCCGTGCAAGAGGCACCGACAATGATCGCCTCCGGCTTGAAGCGGTCGTAGGCATCTTGGCAGGCTTGCTTGAAAAGGCCCGCCGTGTCGGAACCAAGGTCACGTGCCTGGAAAGTGGTGTAGGTGACAGGCGGGCGGTGATCACGCCGCTCGATCATGGTGAAGAGCAGATCGGCGTAGGTGTCTCCTTGGGGTGCGTGCAGCACATAATGCAAGTTCTTCATGCCGGTTGCGACGCGCATCGCACCGACATGGGGCGGGCCCTCATATGTCCAAACTGTCAATTTCATGCCTGGCACCCGTGGCGGGTGTTGACTGGGGCGCTGCCCCAGGCCCCGGAATTGTAGTTTGAAAGATGAAGGGGAGTCATTTGGCAGCAACCTCACTTGTGAGGATTGATTTGCGGCGCAGTGGGCGGGCGAAGAGAGATGCGAGATCGCCGGCCTGTTCGTAGAAATGGATGGGCGTGAAGACGAGCTCGATGGCCCATTTGGTGGAGAGGCCTTCGGCTTCGAGCGGATTGGCGAGGCCGAGACCGCAGACGGTGAGGTCTGGCCGGGCCGCGCGGCAGCGATCAAGCTGCAGATTGACGTCTTGGCCTTCGGAAATCTGCGGGCCTTCGGACAGCAAGTCGAGGTCAGGACCATGCACCGCGTCATGGATGTAAGGCATGCCCACCTCGATGGCGCTCATCCCGCATTCCCGGGTCAGAAACCGGGCGAGGGGGACCTCAAGCTGGCTGTCGGGAAAGAAGAATAGCGATTTGTCGCGCAGCGGCTCTGAGGCCTGAGCGATCGCCTGACGCGCGCGGCGGCTGGGCGCGGCGGTCACTTCGGCAAACCGGTCATCAGACACACCAAATTCCTTGGCAATCGCGGAAAGCCAGGCCGTTGTGCCTTCGGCTCCGAAAGGAAACGGCGCAGCGATGTGCCGGGCACCCCGGCGTTCGAGGGCGGCATGCGTCTCACCCAAAAAGGGCTGCGCCAGGGCGAATACGGTGTTTGCACCGACGCCAACTTCGTCTTCGACGGATCGCGCCGGCAAGACGCGGACAGG
>JBCCAA010000181.1:0-1850 GCA_039815055.1 Pseudomonadota bacterium
ACGCTCTGGCCGGGTCTGATGTGTTCGAGTTGGGTTTCCCTGAAATTGGCGACGACCCAGACGTCCTGCGGCACAACAGCCAGCACCGGGGAGCCGGTGCGCGCATAGTGGCCAATCTCGACATGACGATTGCCGACAACGCCGGCAACGGGCGCCCGGACGGTCACATCCTCCAGCGCAATTGTCGCCAGCCTGACCTGCGCTGCCGCCTGTTCGATCACCGCGTCAAGGCGGACGGCTTCGGCATCGAGCACAACGAGGCGCTGACGTCGCGCCGCCAGGCCGGCTTCGGCCTGCATGACGCTTGCTTGCGCGCGCGTTTCAGTCGCGAGGGCCGTGTCGTACCGCTGCTCGGTCATCCAGCCGTCTGCGATCAGCCCGTCGGCGCGCTGCCGGTCCCGATTGGCGCGGATCGCCTCGGCGTGCGCGGCCGTCAGAGCCGCTTCCGCCTCTCCGACCAGCGCCTCCTGCAGCCCACGTTCCTTGATCAGGCTCTCCCGGGTCGCCTTGGCAGCATTCAGCCCTGCGACGCTTTGCGCAAGCCTGGCCTCGTAATCTTGGGGATCAATGCGGAATAACAGATCGCCCGCCTTGACGGCCTGATTGTCGCTCACCGCGACCTCTACGACGTAGCCTGAAACTCTTGGTGCCACGGCGACAATGTCACTGCGCACATAGGCATTGTCGGTACGCTCGATAAAGCGCCCGCCGAACCAATACGCGAGACCGTAGTGCGCGAGGACTCCACAGGTCGCGACTGCAAGGAGCACGAGGGCTGCAGTTTTCAAACCGCGCTTTTTGGGGGCGATGTGTGTCACGGTGTTCTCGTGGTATTTGAGTGGTACGGTAATGTACCCTTTTAAAGTACGGTACGATATCGTACACGTCAAGGTGCGCGGCGCTGAAATGGAGATCACCGATGACTTCGATATCCGACACGCAGCCCCGCCGGGGGTGGGAGAAACGCGAAGCCATTCTGATCGCGGCCACGGAGATTTTTTTGCGCGATGGCTACGGGCGGGCCAGCATGGATCAGGTGCTTTCCAGGGTCGGCGGCTCGAAGCGAACGCTTTACAAGCACTTTCCCAACAAGGAAGCGCTGTTCGAGGCTGTGATCGCCAAAGTTTCAAGCCGAGCGCTTGCAGCGCTGGAGCCGCCTTCAGGGGAGGGCGACCTCCGCAGAGCGCTTCTCAAGATGGGAACGGATTACGTGAATGTCCTTTTGTCACCAGACGGTCTGCTGCTCTATCGTGCGATGATCTCCGAAGCCCCGCATTTTGCGAAGCTGGCGCGCAGGTTCTTCGAAGACGGTCCCGGCCGCGCGAGCCGTTATCTGGCGGATTACTTTCGTGAGTACAAAGCCAATGGGATCGTTGACATTTCCGACCCGCAAATCGCGGCGGAGCAGTTCCTTGGCGCCGTGCGCGGCGATGTGCATCTGGCGGCGGTATTGGGGGTTCGGACTCCGTCGATGCAATTGGTGAATGCAACGATCTCGCAGGCGGTTGAGACTTTCATCCGCGGCACGGCGCCGGGCAAGGTTGGAGAATAACATGTATCTCTTCCGGAGTGCGCATGCCGGACGCCTTTGAGCCGAACCTGAGATGGCCTGGGTAAAGGGCGGACCGAACCCGGCGCACAGAACGTGCCGCAAAATTTGGCTGGGTGGCCGACGCCCTTGGGACAAAGCGGCTGATGGTTGTTAGAAGATGCATGTGCGGCATCAAGCATGACAACCGACGAACTGAGCATTGGGGCAAAGATGGATATCAAACGGGTTCTGAGCAGTGCGACAGGGCGCAGCGATGCAGTCGCCTTCAATGGCATGGCCTTTCTGGTTGCCTATGATC
>JBCCAA010000053.1:0-19191 GCA_039815055.1 Pseudomonadota bacterium
ACGCATCCGCGAAAAGATCAACTGGCAGATGGCGCCGGGCGAAAGCGACCTCGCCTTTCTGGAGGCCTACTACGCTGCGCTTCGCCGCCGCCTCGAACAACGGATGTTGTTTGGGGAGAAAAAGGTCGACAAGTTCGATCAGGGCTGAACGGCCCCTATAGGTCTCCGAACTCAAATAGATCATAGTCATTGGCTGACATGACGCTGACGGCCGTGCGGGAAGTGAGTCCGTTGCGAATGGCCTCTTCCATGTTCACGCCTGCATCGGCCTCGTCCACGCCAACAATGACCACTCGCCGTTGGGGCGCGGTGTCATTGCCCGAACATGTGCCTTCGCGCATGCATTGTGTTTCCGCTGTGAACTCGCCAAGGTTGAGGTAATGCAGGTTTGGCGGAGTTTCTTCGCCGCAGCCATCGGCCAGACGGGTCATTTCCCCGCCCACGGTGCCGGCGCGCGCGCGGGCCAGTCGGGCATTCAAACCGCGATCGCCTTCAAAGGAAGCTGCGCCAATCGCGACCGCGGCATCGCCGGAGCAGAATTCAGACAGGAACATCGGCCGGCCAAAAATATAGAGAAAGCGCGCAGGCGTGGTGCCCTGCATGATCTGGCGAGACGAGCCGAATGCCCAGGTAAACTGCGCATCCAGCACATAAAGACGCAGATTGGCCGCGCGGCCCAGACTGTCGCGGCCCACGAAGGTCGCGGTGCGCTCCCAAACGCCGCTATCGACGGTTTCAAAGACCGGTGCATCAGGTTTGCAAACGCTGTCGGTTGTGCCGAAGACGCGCGCGTCCCAAGCGGCAGAGCGGGCGTAACTGTCGTCGAGAACTTCATGGCCTTCGCCGCGGCCATCACTGTCACCGGTGCAGATCACTCTGCCAGTGCCAAGCTCGATGCCGAACGTCCCGGTCTGGTTGGCCGATTGCGCCGACGCACCAGGTGCCAGCATTGCAGACATCGCTATTGCGGCAACGGAAATGAAAATCGTCCTGAAGGCCATTCTGCCTCTCCCATCTAACCCAAAACGACTATGCGACAGAATTATCCGTGAGAATACATTACATCTGCTTATTTCCAGTTTCTGCGAAGGCTTTGGCTGTATCAGGTTTGAGGATGCCCTCATATGATCTTGACAGACCAGAGGCTTGGCGTCGTCTGTCTCTTATGGCCATGGTCAAACGCAACCGGAAGAAGGTGACTTGGCGGGTCAGTTGGGCCTTGCAACCGCTTGGCATTCTTGGCGGTACACTATCCCTGCTCGACCTTGCCTCACTGGTTGTCGAATGGCGCAGTTTCGCGGCCTTCGTGGTCGAGTGGTGGTCGCAAACTTTCTTGGATAAGGCGCGTGAGGTATTCCTGATTCTGTTGCAGCCGTTGGGCATAGCCAATGTCTCAGATGTTGCCTTAAATTACGGTCTTCTGGGCGCCATTCTGTATGCACAATCTCTACGCGCCAACGCAGCCATGGGACCTTTGGCGGGCTTTCATTATGATGGAATTGGTGGGGCCTTATTAAGGGTAGTCGTTTTTGGCTTCTTGTGGCCGGTCACGCTGGTTTTGCTATCTATTTGGGCTGTGTTCGGTGGAACGCCCATTGACGCTGATGGCCTCGCAGAGCGTGCGATGGCTGTGAATACACTAGAGAGCAAGGGCGTAGAGGTGCCCCAAGGGTCAGATTTGCAGGAGACCTTTGCAAAGGTGTCGCCGGCGCAGCGGCTTGAGAGTTTTCTGATTACCGCGCCATTTTGGCTCTTTCTGATATTATGTGTCGTCAACACCACTTTCACGACTTGATGGCCTCTTCCACCTTGTGCGATGGCTCTGTTTCGAACGAGCGCCGACAAAACTTTTAAGAGGAGTGCGGACCAATGGCTGACTGGGACAAGTCCCGCCTACCGAGCCGCCATGTCACCGAGGGCCCGGCGCGCGCGCCGCACCGCAGCTATCTGTATGCCATGGGCCTTTCCACCAAGGAGATCCGCCAACCCCTGGTCGGTGTGGCCTCGTGCTGGAATGAAGCAGCGCCCTGCAACACCGCGCTGATGCGCCAGGCCCATGCGGTGAGCGAGGGCGTGAAAGCGGCAGAAGGTACCCCGCGTGAGTTTTGCACCATCACGGTTACAGATGGCATTGCCATGGGCCATGAGGGCATGCGCTCGTCACTGGTGTCGCGAGAGGTGATTGCCGACAGCGTTGAGCTGACCATGCGTGGCCATGCCTATGACGCGCTGGTGGGCGTGGCGGGGTGTGACAAATCCCTGCCCGGCATGATGATGGCGATGCTTCGCCTGAATGTGCCGAGTGTGTTCCTTTATGGTGGGTCGATCCTGCCGGGCAGTTTCGAGGGCCGGGATGTTACTGTGCTGGATGTGTTCGAAGCCGTTGGCGCCCATGCAGCCGGCAGCAATGACATGCCGAGCGACAAGCTCGAGTCGCTAGAGAAAGTGGCCTGCCCCGGCGATGGTGCGTGTGGCGGCCAGTTCACCGCCAACACCATGGCGTGTGTGTCTGAGGCGATTGGCCTGGCCCTGCCGCTGTCTTCGGCCCTGCCGGCGCCCTGGACTGACCGTGACGGCTACGCTCGCGCCTCTGGCGAAGCGGTGATGCATCTACTCGAAAGCGGCTTGCGCCCGCGCGACATCTGCACCCGTAAGGCATTTGAGAACGCTGCCGTTGTCGTGGCGGCCACGGGCGGGTCGACAAATGGCGCGCTGCACCTTCCGGCCATGGCCCATGAATGCGGCGTGGAATTCACCCTGAAGGATATGGCCGAAGTGTTCCAGCGCACGCCCTGGCTTGCTGATTTGAAGCCTGGCGGTGCCTATGTGGCCAAGGATTTCGGCGAGGTGGGTGGCGTGCCGATGCTGATGAAGACCCTCCTGGACGCGGGCCTTATCCATGGTGATTGCCTGACGGTTACGGGCAAGACCTGGGCGGAGTATCTGGAAGATGTGTCGTTCGACGACAGCCAGAGCGTCATCCGCCCGGCGTCTGATCCCTTGTCACCCAGCGGTGGTGTTGTCGGCCTCTGGGGTTCGCTTGCGCCTGATGGGGCGATTGTGAAAGTGGCCGGCATGTCGAATCTGCGCTTCTCCGGCCCCGCCCGTGTGTTTGATGGCGAAGACGCGGCTTTCAAAGCGGTTGAGGCCCGAAATTACAAGGAAGGCGAAGTTCTGGTGATCCGCTATGAGGGCCCCAAGGGCGGGCCCGGCATGCGCGAAATGCTGTCGACCACCGCCGCGCTTTATGGCCAGGGCATGGGCGACAAGGTGGCCCTGATCACCGATGGACGGTTCAGCGGTGCCACGCGCGGGTTCTGCATCGGCCATGTCGGGCCGGAGGCCGCCGAGGGTGGGCCGATCGGCCTGATCGAGGATGGTGACCTGATCACGATTGATGCCGACAAGGGCACCATTGATGTACGCCTCACGCCAGCCGAGTTGCAAGAGCGCCAGCGCAAATGGCAGCCGCGCGGCACCATGTATACCTCCGGCGCGATTGCAAAATTCGCGAAGCTCGTCGGCCCGGCTTATCTCGGCGCGGTGACCCATGAGGGCGCGGCCGGCGAAAGCCACGTCTACGCGGATATCTAATCGATCATGGCTGTTATTGGGCTGCTGAGCGACCGTGGCAGCTATCCATGACGGCCTTTTGGAAGACCCCCGTCCTGGGTGCCGCCGTTTTTTCGGTCTGGCGTGCTGATGCACGGCGAAAGCTGGATTTATTGCGTCCCTGGCTGCGTGAAACCGATACGATCCTCGAAATCGGGTCCGGACCGGGCAGCGTGCTTGCCGAGTTCCGCGCCGCTGGGTTTGACGTGGCGGGGCTGGACGTAGCCGACAGCAGCTTTACCGATGATCTGAAGCCCGAACTCTATGATGGCAACGCCATGCCGTTCGCTGATGGTGCCTTTGATACCGCTCTGTTGCTCACGGTCTTGCACCATACGCGCGACCCTGACGCCATCCTGGCCGAAGCAGCCCGCATCGCGCGACGCGTGATCGTCATAGAAGACGTTTTCCAGAGCGCCTGGCAGCGCAAATATACAAAAGTCGCCGACTCAATCACCAACCTTGAATTCTTTGGCCATCCCCATACGAACCGGTCTGACGCGGCGTGGAGGGAGACTTTTGAGACCCTTGGGTTTCGTCTCCTGCATGGCGAAGTCCACCACTTTGCCGCACTGTTTCGCCAAGCGGTGTATGTGGTGGAACCGTCACGTGCCTAGCCAACCCATTATGCGTTGGGCGGCGGGTTCCAGGTCAACGAAGAATGGTGCAGCGAGATCAGCACTTTTCCATCCAGCTTGTGATAGGCGAACGTGTAGTCGGCGCGTGTGGCAACGCCCTCGCCATTCACAAAAGTATAGTGGCCCATATCCTTGTAGCCGAGCCCGCCAGCCTTCAGCACCGGACCGACCGCACTTTGGAACTCCACGCTTGTCCAGCCGTTTTTGAGAAAGCCGGTATCGTGGGGATAGTCGGGGTCCCCGCCGATAAAATATGATTGTGTACCGGCGCGGTCGAGCCGGATAACATCTGCCAGGGTTGGCTTGAACAAGAGTGGCTCACCCGGCGCACCGAAATCATAAAGGTCCAAAAGCCGGTCGACGTCCTGCTGCGTGACGTATTTCGCCCATGCGCGCTGTGCAGAAATGACCTCTGCCTTGGTCATGGGTTCATAGATGCGATCATTCATGCCTGCGACTCCGAATTGGTGCACCGCTGAATCCCACCCATGGCGCATAACGGCAAACCGTTGAATTGATTGCAAGTCTATAGCTATTGATACGCCACGGTCACCATAAAAGTGCCAATGTAGCTATCGGTGGCCTGGCGCGGGGGGATCACCATGCTGGAGCCGACGAAGAAACTGTCGACCCCATCCTCAAGATAGCCAGGGCCAACAGGCATGAGATCGGCCACCAGCGTAGCGCCGCTTTGGCTGGTCAGGAGAACATCGTCTGGCACCTGCACGGTATACACCGCGCCATCGCGTCCAGAGACACTGAATTCTGCCGGGGTCTGGTCGCTCGACAGCATTGTCTCAGGATGATCGCAGGCAACCCCGCTCGTCTTCACCGAGATCGTCACCGGGGACTCCTGGTTGGGATACAGCGTGCCAAAATGAAGGGGTGTGACATTGGAAATGGCCAGCGGCATGGAAATTTCAGCTCCGCTATCGGCTTCGTGTCGCCCAGCGATGGCCGCAGGCGGGGCCATCGCTAGCGCGCTCATGACCAGAAACCGTTTCTCCAACATCATTCACTCCAAAATACAATTACTGGTTGAATTCAGCATGGTCCGAACATCCTAACACGCGACCTTGCTCAGCGTGTGAGTTTGATGGAGCTGTTTAACCATGTTGGGAAAACTGCGCCGATTTACGCTCAAATAAACTCGAATCGTGCCCGAAACGAGCCGTTTGGGCGAAGGTCAAACAGGGTAAACCCAATCGTTTGGATGATATCGGGCGCCCATTTCCGCCCGGCAGGATTTGCCGTGGCTGGCGCCCAGATGTGATGCACGCCGTCATAGGTGTGCGTTCGGGACTGGTGGAGATGGCCGGACGTAATGAACCCAACCGCTTCGCTGCCGGCCATAAGCGTCAAAATTCGGTCGCGAGCTGGCGCGGTCACGCAATTGATGATGTCTTCGGGTTCATCTGCGTGGGTTAGAAAGAGTGGCTTATGCACAAGAATGCCCACCCGCCGGCAGGCCCGCGTGCCGATTGCGGTTTCCAGCATGTCCCACTGGCGCGATTCGGCGGCCCATCCGGTTCCAAACAGATGCACGTTAAGCCCAACAAGGCGCCAGCCCAGAACATCCTCAGCCCAAAAATCATCGCCAAACACATCCCGGTAGCGATCACGGCGGATCTGCGAAATGGGTTGGCGTTGGCGGGGACTGGCGGGTTCTTCGCCAATGTCATGGTTGCCGGGAATGACTTTCCAGGGCGCTTTTATCTGTTGAAATCGTGCCTTGGCGGCTTCGAGGTCGCGGGTGTGATCGGCGCCATCAACGCTCAAATCGCCTGTGATGACGGTGAGATCACAGTGCCCGGCCCGGCGCATCGCGCGTGAGAAATTACGCTGATGGCGGCCATTGCCGGTGCGCAAATGGGTGTCTGAAAACTGCACCAGCCGAAACATGGATTTGTCCCTTTCCCCGCAGGCCAGTAATGAGGTGGCTAGTGCCCAATCGGGCGCCGCGCAAGTAGGGGAAATCGCATGGCCGATCCGGACTTCCAACTCGATGATGATATTGCCCGCGCGATTGCCGATCTGCCGCCGGAATTCCAGAAGTTTGGCCGTTTGTATCAAACAGATCTGCGCCCGGAACTCCTTCGCCGTGAGGGTGAGCGCGTTCAGGCGGCCAAGACTGCGCGCAATTCCATCATTGGCGGCGTGGGCGTTGGCGGGATTGGCGCCGCGATCGGTTTTCTGGGCTTCCAGATCCCGCAGCTGGCCGTTCTGGCCTTGATTGCGGGCGCTGCCATCGCAGGGATAGGCAGCAGCCCGATGCGCAAACTGGCTGGCGATGCCAAGGCGATCCTTGTCAAGCCGGTGGCCAGTGGGTTCGGACTTAGCTTCATGGACAAGCCGGGCTCGGTGCCCAGCATTCAAGACCACCGCCGGGTAGGGCTTTTGCCCTCCTGGGACCGCTCCTCGTTTGAAGATTTGCTGACCGGCGAGCGCAGTGGTGTGAACTTTGAGTTCTTCGAAGCCCGCCTCAAGCAGCGGCGCACCACCACATCAAACGGGAGAACGCGCACGAAATACGTCACGGTTTTTGATGGCCAGCTGATCCGGTTCGACTTCCACAAGCGGTTCTTCGGCGAAACGCTCGTCACCCGTGATGCCGGCTTCTTCAACCGGTTTGGCGGGCGCAAGGGCATGGATCGGGCACGTCTTGAAGACCCCACGTTTGAGAAAGCATTCGAGGTCTACACCACCGATCAGGTGGAATCGCGGTTCCTTCTGACGCCAGACATGATGCAGTCGCTGGTCGATCTGGAGACAACGTTTCACGGCAAGGCCCTTCGTTGCGCCTTTTCAGGCGAGCAGATGTACATCGCGGTCGAAGGGGCAAACCTGTTTGAGCCTGGCACCTTGTTCAAGCCACTGGATAATCCTGAGCGCGTTCGCGAGCTTTTGACCGATTTCGCGGCGGTGTTCACCTTGATCGACAAGGTGTCCATTGCCCGAAAAAACGAGGAACAGTCTCGAGGCGAGGCGCCAGATCTGGCGTAATTGCGGCGAAATATGACGCGGTTTGGGCGCGCTTGTTCAGAAAAGCTTCAGCCGGTGCTTGCTAAAACACACTCAGTATGGCTTCCCGTTTCAGGGGAATTTTCGGAGTGATCGCATGATCCGCAGTTTTGTTACCGGATTGATTTTGGGCGTTTTCACGGCCCCGGCCGTGGCCCTCACCGGCGCGCAGCTGGAGCAATGCCAGGCGATGTCAGCCACGTTTGAAACCAAACAGACCGAGGTCCTTGAGCTTCAGGCCCTGCAAGCTGAACTTGCAGCAACAGCTGAAGCTGCGGGCGAAGCGTGGGAAGACAAAGAAGAATTTCGTCTGTTTAGTCCGGCGCAGGCTGAAGAAGCCGATGCCGCAAAAGTTGTCTTCGAGACAGCCAAATCGGAAGCGATGCGTGCGGCCATGGATCTTCGCAGCAAAGCACAAATGCTGAACGCCGATATTGCGCAATACAATGCGCGCTGCGCTGCCGATAACTAGGCCGCGCAGGCCCTATTCGTCTTCGAATTCGTCCGCGAAGAAATCGCCCCACAGGGCGGTGCGGCTGTCCTCTGTGGCTTTCACCAGAATGATCGCGATGGCGACCACAAGAACAAACACGGATGTGGAGGGCTGGCTGGCCCAGCTTACGAGAGAATCAATCATCACCTTGCCCCGACGGGAAACTTCTTTTGATGTGGCGAGTATGGCCGGGCAGGGGTTAACGCGCTTTCATCAGTTCACCGACGAAACCGTCGGGTGTGTTTAGGATTTCTGCGCGCCTGTTAACCCCGCCGCATTACAGGTGACGGCGCCTTGCTGCCACGTTAAGACGCGCAGATGAGCCGATCTCGCACCACCCGTTCTGCCGCTGCGCCACGTGCCTGGCAACGCATGTTGTCTGGGCGGCGACTGGACCTGCTCGATCCCTCTCCGCTCGACATCGAAATTGAGGATATCGCCCACGGACTGGCCCGTGTTGCGCGGTGGAATGGCCAGACCACCGGGCCGTTTGCGTTTTCAGTTGCCCAGCATTCGCTTGTGGTCGAAGAGCTGGTGCGAGCGCTGCAACCCGATGCCGGGCCAGAGCTGCAGATGGCCGCGCTGGTCCATGACGGACCGGAATATGTGGTGGGTGATATGATATCGCCGTTCAAAGCGGTGCTTGGTGGTGACTACAAGGCTGTAGAAGATCGGCTGACCCGCGCCATTCATTTGCGGTTTGGCTTGCCGGCTGCGATGCCTGCGGCCTGGAAAAAGGTGATCAAACGCGCCGATTTGATTTGCGCCTGGCTGGAAGCGACCCAGCTGGCCGGATTTTCCGAAGACGAGGCCGACGGGTTTTTCATTCATCCGTCCGACGACCAGATGATGAATTTGGATCCGCTCGAGCCCGGCGATGCACAGACGGCGTTTATTTCCCGGTTCGAGACGCTGATCCGTGCGATGGACCATGCCGGAGCGACCAAGTGAGCGCGTCACTGCAGATCGGGCTGTCTGCGGTGATTGTCGCGGTGGATGGCGATCAACCTCTGGCACTGTTGACGCGCCGCAGCGATGGCGAACTGGCCCTGCCATTCGGCCCGTTCGATCCAGAAGGGCACCGCACATTTGAACTTGGCCTGCGCGGTTGGGTGCGACAGCAAACGGGCTTCCAGCTGGGATATGTTGAACAGCTCTACACATTCGGTGATCTGGGTCGGGAGACGCCACGCGCCCGGGCCAGCGCTGACAGTGGCGATCCGCGCGTAATCTCTGTCGGTTACCTCGCGCTTACGCCGGCAGCAGCCGAGATCGACACAAGTTTTGATGCCCATTGGGGTGGTTGGTACAGCCTGTTTCCGTGGGAAGACCACCGGCGAGGACGACCGGGACTCATCGATCTGGAAATTGCGCCACGCCTGATTTCCTGGGCGGCGGGCAATGCGGCCCGGCTGGACCGTGCACGTGTTGCGTTCGGTCTCGATGGCCAGGCCTGGGTCGAGGAATGGGTGCTGGAGCGCTATGAGTTGTTGTATGAGGCCGGGCTCGTGGCTGAATGCGCCCGGGATGCGGGCCTGCCGACCGATGGTGTTCAGGTTGGAATATCGATGGCGTCTGATCACCGGCGCATTCTGGCTACCGCCATGGGCCGACTAAGGGGTAAAATGAAGTATCGCCCGGTCGTCTTTGAAATGATGGCGGAAACTTTCACCCTTTCGGCGTTGCAAGCCTCAGCCGAAGCGATCCTCGGTCTGTCGCTGCACAAACAGAATTTCCGCCGTTCCCTGGACAAAACAGGGCTGACCGAAGGCACTGGCATCACTGAGCCATCGACGGGTGGCCGTCCAGCAGAATTGTTCCGCTTCAAACGCGAACTGCTCCGCCAGAAAGCTGTCAGGGGCATCTCGACGCCACTTCGCCGAGACGGTTAGCTATCAGATGTTTGTTGCCCCCCGCGCTAGGATGGCCGGTGACCCTGGCCAAGGGAAAATGAGCTTAGCTCGCCGCCGCGGCCTGAACCAGCTGATCGAAGGCTTCATCAGCGGCATCTGCGAGGTCTGCAACGGCCCGGGCTTCGGCAGTTTCAGCCAATTCAACAAGGCGGGAAGATGTGTCGATTACGCGCGCATGGCCATTTTCTTCGGCATGGCCTGTCAGTGTCGCATAGGGATATCCATTGCGGACATCCAGAAGGATGGCGCTTGCGGATGCTTCGACCTCGACGCCGCGTGTCGGCAGGACGAACATGCCAATGATGGTGAGATCTGCGACGGCAATGTCGTTGGCGCGTTCGCGCTTCGACGTGCCCACTTCATAGATCAGAACATAGTCGAGGTGCTGGCGTGCCGCGCCGCGGCGAACGTCGGCAATTACATTGGCGGCTGACGAACGACCGGGCGCGCGTGGCTCTGCCACCATTTCCGCGATCAACGGGCTGACTGGGATAAAATCTCCCATCTCTGGTCCGATCTGCTCTGCCATTTTCTGCCAGATCGCGGCTTCATCAGCCGGGATCGTCTGCAGCTGACCCCATTGGATGCGGGCCAGACCGATGCGCGCCGGGAACTCAAGCTGAGGCTCAATCTGGGCGATGCGCATCACATCGGCATCGACATCGCCATGGGCGCCGTCAGCTTTGGCAAAGTCGGCCTTATAATTGTCATAGCGCGCGATGTACGACGCACCTGATGTAGACTGGGTGTGGGCCGAACAGGCGGTCAGGGCGAGCAGCCCGGCCACGGCGGAGGCGGTGAGTTTAAGGTTAATCATGGCGAGGTCCCTCTTGCAGAATGCGAGTAAATGATCACTAACTAAGGCAAAAATATGGCGAGCCGCGCTGTGTTCTGGCCGGGGGTCTCGATAAACTCCATTTGCCATGAACAAAGCGCGAAAACTGCAAGACGACATTAACCTTCAGCCGGGTTAGTGTGCCCATGATGAGCGAGACGATTCGAATATTGGGCATTGATCCCGGCCTTCGCGCCACCGGTTGGGGCGTGGTCGAACAGACCGGCGCCAAGCTGAGCTACGTCGCCCATGGGGTGATCAAAGTGGACCCCACCGCCGCGCTTGCCGTGCGACTGGCCGGTATTTTTACTGAAGTCGCCGCCCTGGCGCTGACCCACAGGCCACACCTGGCGGGTGTGGAAGAAACGCTGGTGAATGCCGGCGCGCGTTCGGCCCTGAAACTCGGGCAGGCACGGGGCGCAGCTATGGCGGCGCTGGCACGTGGAGGTGTGGAGGTGTCTGAACACGCCCCGCGCCAGATCAAGCTGGCGGTCGTTGGAACAGGTGCAGCCGACAAAGACCAGGTGGCCTTCATGGTGCAGCGTTTGTTGCCGCGCGCTGGGAAAGTCACCTCCGACGCTGCCGATGCCCTGGCATGCGCTATCTGCGCCGCCCACCATGGCAGTCTGGGAAGGCGGGTCGCATGATCATTGGGCGTTTGAAGGGCGAAATTGCCGCGGTGGGAACAGACACTGTGCTGATCGATGTGAATGGTGTGGGCTATGTCGCCCAGGCCGGTGCGCGCACGCTGACGAAGCTCTCGACAGGCCAAACCGCTGAACTGCACGTTGAAACCAAAGTCACCGAGAATTCCATCGCGCTTTATGCCTTTCTCAGTGATGAGGAACGCGCCTGGTTTGTACGTCTGCAAGATGTGCACGGCGTGGCGGGCAAGGCGGCAATGGCGGTGCTTGATGTGATCAGCCCGGCCGAATTGATGGATGCGATTGCGCTTGGCGATGTGGCAACGGTGACGCGTGCCAAGGGGGTCGGCAAAAAGCTGGCGGAACGTATTGTCGGCGAACTGGCCGGAAAAGCGCCGCCCATGGGCCGGTTCGGCAGCTTCGGCGTTAAGGATGTGCCTGGCATGGCCAGCGCAGCCGCGCCCGTCAGTGGCGCGCGCCAGGAAGCCATCTCGGCGTTGCAAAATCTCGGTTATGGTCCAACAGACGCAGCGCGCGCCGTCGCCATGGTCGCCAAAGCGGACCCAGATGCGGGCACAGCGACACTTATCAAGGCTGCGCTCAAGGAGCTTAGCCCGTCATGAGCCGGGACGGTTCCATCACCGACCCCGAAGCGCAAATTGGCGAAGCGCTCGACCGGGCGCTGCGGCCCCAGACTTTTGCCGACTATATCGGCCAGGACACGGCGAAATCGAACCTCAAGGTCTATGTCGAGGCCGCGCGGGGGCGGGGCGAGGCGCTGGACCATGTGCTGCTGTTCGGCCCGCCGGGCCTCGGCAAAACCACGCTGGCGCAAATTCTCAGCCGGGAAATGGGCGTCGGCTTTCGCGCCACGTCTGGGCCGGTTATCGCCAAGGCCGGGGACTTGGTGGCGATCCTCACCAACCTCGAAGCCAATGACGTGCTCTTCATTGATGAGATCCACCGGCTGCCCGCTGCCGTGGAGGAAATCCTCTATCCGGCGATGGAAGACTATGCCGTCGACATCGTGATCGGGGAGGGGCCGTCGGCGCGGTCTGTGCGGCTTGACCTGCAGCCCTTCACCCTTGTCGGCGCGACGACCCGGGCGGGCCTGCTCGCCACGCCGCTCCGCGACCGGTTCGGCATCCCGGTACGACTGCAATTTTATGAGCCCGAGCAACTCGCGCTCATCGTGCGGGCCGCCGCTGCCAAGTTGCAAGCGCCGATCACGGAAGATGGCGCGGTGGAAATCGCCCGCCGCGCCCGGGGCACTCCGCGCATCGCGCTACGACTGCTGCGCCGGGTTCGTGACTTTGCCGAAGCGGAGGGTGAACAGATCGACCGTCCCGCCGCGGATCGTGCGCTCGCCCGGCTTGAAGTCGATAGCGAAGGCCTGGATGCCCTCGACCGGCGCTATCTTGAAGCCCTGGTAAAAACCTATGCCGGGGGGCCGGTGGGCGTGGATACGCTGGCGGCTGTGCTCAGCGAGGCGCGCGATGCGGTGGAAGATGTCATCGAGCCGTTTCTAATGCAAAAGGGCTATGTCGCGCGCACGCCGCGTGGTCGCGTTGCTGCGCCGGGCGCTTACACGCGGATGGGGTTGAAACCGCCCGGACAATTGCAGAGTGGGTTGTTCGAAGAAGACTAGCCAGCCTTGCGCAGACGCACTTCAGCGGCAGCTTCTTCCCGGTCGCGTTTCACGAACTGATTGGTGAATTGATTTACTCGCGGCACGATTTCGTTGCGAAAGCGAGAGCCGTTGAACACGCCATAATGGCCGACATCGGGCTGGATATAGTCTACGCGCATGTCGGCGGGCAGGTTGGTACACAGGTCATGGGCCGCCTGGGTCTGGCCGATGCCGGAGATGTCGTCTTTCTCGCCTTCAACCGTCATCAGCGCGACCTTTGTGACGGCTTCTGGGTTCACCAGCCGGCCGCGATGGTAAAACATGCCGCGAGCAAGATGATGTTCCTGGAACACTTTTTGGATGGTTTGCAGGTAGAACTCTTCGGTCAGGTCTAGCAACGACAGGTATTCATCATAGAAGCTACGATGCTTTTCGATGCCGTCGCCATCGCCGCCCACCAGATGGTTGAAGAAGCGCCAATGGGCGTCCACGTGGCTTTCCCAGTTCATGTGCATGAAGGATGATAGCTGGACAAAGCCCGGGTAGACCCGGCGCAACGCGCCAGGATACGGCGCGGGCACCGTGTAGATCATGTTCTCTTCAAACCAACTGAACGGGCGTTCTTCGGCCAGCAGGTTTGGCACCGTCGGCGAGCGGCGCGCGTCAATCGGTGAGCCCATGAACGTCATGGTCGCCGGAAGCGCAGGGTCTTCGTCTTCAGACATCATCGAGATTGCGGCGAGGACCGGAGGGCCGGGCTGGCAGACCGCCAGCACATTGGCGCCGGGGCCAACCGCGGTGATCATGTCCCGGATGTGATCGATATAGTCGTCCAGATCGAAGCGGCCGAGCCAGATGGGTAACTTTCGCGCGTCTGTCCAGTCGGTGATGTAAACCTCATGGGTCGGCAAAAACGCCTCGACCGTGCCGCGCAGCAGCGTGGCGTAGTGGCCGGAAAGCGGCGCTGCGATGATGATGCGAGGCTGTGGCGGGGCGTCTTTGCCCAGCGCCAGTTCCATGGCATCGGGGTCACGGCGGAAATGGATCAGCGAACACCATGGTGAGGACCATGCGACTTCCGGGGTGATGTCCACGGATACGGCATTGATTCGCGTTTGGTCTATTTGCCAGTCCGGCTTTCCGTAGAACCGCGTGGCGCTTTCAAAGACGTTAGACATGGCGACCAGCGACTTGCCATAGTCGGTCTTTGCCATTGGATTCATAGGCGATTGCATCATGACGCGGCTGGCTTTTGCCGCCACACGGAGCGGAGCCATGGCGGCGCGATTCAACTCAACAAGCGTATACAGCATGAAAGACCCGGCACTCCACCCTATTGTTGCGCTGCAGCATAGGCCGATTGCCGGGCAGATGCAAATTCGTTCCCCAGCCAAGCGATCAGGCAGGGCGTTCCACCTCAAGTTTACCTTTCGACTTTTCAAGGCGCACTGATGTTGACCCGCAGCTGCAACGTGCGCCAGCTGCTCATTCAGATGATCAGGGAGAACAGCAATGGCGCTGCCTCACCACATATTCGACGCGCCGTCAGGCCGCAGACTTGCTTATCGCCAGACGGTTGGCAGCAGCGGTGCGAATTTTGTCTGGTTATCGGGGTTCAATTCCGACATGGAAGGCTCGAAGGTGACCGAGCTGGAGGCGTGGGCCGGGGAGGCGGGCCACGGCTTTACCGCTTTCGACTATTCCGGCCATGGCCAGTCAAGTGGCCGGTTTCAGGACGGGACCATCACCCACTGGCATGAAGATGCACTTGCGGTTTTGGATGGGCTCACCGAGGGCCCGCAAGTCCTTGTTGGGTCGTCTATGGGCGGTTGGATGGCCCTTCTGGCAGCGCGCGCCCGGTCTGCGCGCGTGGCGGGGCTGGTGCTAATCGCGCCGGCGCCGGATTTCACAGCCGAGTTGATGTGGCCAAACCTGCCGCCTGAAGCGAAGAAAGAAATCCAGGAGACTGGACTTCACATGCAGCCGTCTGATTATGGCGCCCCGGTGCCGATTACGCGCGCGCTGATCGACAGCGGTAACCAGCATCTCATCTTTGCAGAACCCTTTGCCTTCGACGGCCCGGTCCGGATCCTCCAGGGCCTGCAGGATCCCGACGTTCCGCACACCCATGCCGAACGGCTCGTGGGCCATATTCGGTCATCTGACCTGGTGTTCACCCTCATCAAGGATGGCGACCACCGCTTGTCGCGGGACCAGGACATTGCGCGCTTGATTGCGACATGCGGGGAATATGCTCTAGCTAGCCCTTGGTGATCTGCTCGCGTGCGACCGGCATCAGTCCAGCCATCTGCTCGCGGATCTGGGCCTCTGTGCGATCGATGCCAGCAGCTTCAAAGTCGCCGCGGACTTTGCGCAGCACATCATCATCACCGGCCTCTTCCAGGTCTGAAAGGACCACGGCCTTGGCATAGGCCTCTGCGTCTGCATCGGTTTTGCCGAGAAGTTCTGCCGCCCAAAGGCCCAGAAGCTTGTTGCGCCGGGCCATGACCTTGAACTGGGTTTCCTGATCAAGAGCGTACTTTGCTTCTTCCGCGCGTTCGCGATCATCAAATCCGGACATTGGCAGTCCCCTTATTCTGCGGTAAATCTCTGAGCCTACAATAGTGACCGCTTATGATACTCACAAGCGCTGGCTGTGGAAAAGCTGGCTGAGAGTTTCTGTTTCCGCCCCGCAGTCGATAGCATAGATTGATTGAACTTTCCGCGGACTCATGCCACGAGCGCCCGCTTGAAAACAACGGTGCAGCCCATCGGGAATTTACCCCCGCGCCAAACAAAAAGGCGAGACACCCATGTCCCGCAAACGTGTCATTTATGAAGGCAAGGCGAAGATCCTCTATGAAGGACCTGAGCCGGGAACGCTGATTCAGTATTTCAAAGACGATGCAACGGCGTTCAACGCTGAAAAGCATGCCGTGCTGGATGGCAAAGGCGTCTTGAACAACCGCATCAGCGAACACGTGATGACCCGGCTGTCGAGTGTTGGCATCCCCACGCACTTCCTGAAGCGGCTCAACATGCGCGAGCAGCTGATCAAGAAGGTCGAGATCATTCCTCTTGAGGTGGTCGTGCGCAATGTCGCCGCAGGGTCCATGGCCAAGCGACTGGGTATCGAAGAAGGCATTCAGCTGCCGCGCACCATGGTGGAGTTCTATCTGAAGCGCGATGATCTGGGCGATCCGATCGTCACAGAAGAACATATTGCAGCGTTCAACTGGGCCTCGCCTCAGGAAGTCGACGATATGGTCGCGCTGGCGCTTCGGATAAATGACTTCATGGCCGGCATGTTTTCTGCCGTCGGTATCCGGTTGGTGGACTTCAAAGTAGAGTTTGGCCGCCTGTTTGAGGGTGACATGGTGCGAACGATCCTGGCCGATGAAATCAGCCCGGACAGCTGTCGTCTCTGGGACATTGAGTCGGGCGAAAAGCTCGACAAGGACCGGTTCCGCCGCGACCTGGGTGACGTCACCGAAGCCTACAGCGAAGTTGCGCGGCGGTTGGGAATCATCAAGGAAAACGGCCAGTCCAGTAATGTCGTTGCCTTTGGAAGCGGAAAGTAGGGGCGAGGAGAGCTATGAAAGCGATAGTCCATGTCGGTCTGAAACCGGGCGTGCTTGACCCTCAGGGCAAGGCGGTTGCGGACACGCTCGCCCGCATGGGCTATGGCGAAGTTGAAACCGCCCGCATTGGTAAGGTGATCGAGCTGGAGCTGGAAGACGGATTGTCCACATCCGAGGCCGAGGCGCGTGTGACTGAGATGTGCGAGAAGCTGCTCGCCAACACGGTCATCGAAAGTTACCGGGTTGAACTGACCTGAGGCGAAATCCACAATCTGGATGCCGGCCACCTGTAGAATCAGGTTGCCCGTCCGGCGCGGCTGTTGCATGTCCCGGCGCCATGATGAAATCTATTGTCTTCCCCGGCCTTGTGGCCGTTCTGGTCGCGGCGCCTGCCAGCGCCCAGTATTGCGCAGAGCAGTCCATTTCCTGGACTGAGGGCGGCGCCAAGCACACCACCGTGATCGAGGGACGTGTGCGAAATGGCTGTCCGATGGTACGTCAGACCATCACGCCCGCTAGCGGAGAGCCGATCTCTCAGACCGGTATGGACTGCGATTGCGATCTTGTGATCGATGGTGCCGAGCTGACCTTTACCCCGCCTCTGGCCATCGTGTCCGGACGGATGAAAGAGGTCTGCGCTGCCAACAAAGCCAGTTACACGCCGTGGAATGGCGCGCGCGTTGACTCTGCCAGCTGAGACCTCGGTCATTTCCATAGACATGACACACAAGCTGTTTATGAGCTTTCGCCATGGAAAACAGAATTTATAGCTTTGAAGGTGTCCGCAATTTCCGCGATTTCGGAGGTTACACCGTACACGGCGGCCAGAAGATCAAACCGGGACTGTTGTTCCGCTCCGGCCATTATGATGACGCAACGCCGGAAGACCAGACCGCACTTGAGGCCATGAAAATCGCCTTCCAGGCCGATCTTCGCCGGCCAGATGAGCGCGATCGCCAGCCTGGCAAATGGCAGGCCGCCGAAGTGCTCACCAGCGCGGGCGGCCGCGAAATGCAGAGTCCCCATGTCACCTTCCTCAGCCAGATCGAAGCGGATGCCGATGCCGCCGAAGACTGGATGAACGGCTACTATGTGACCGCGCCCTACAAGGATCATCACCAGGAGTTGTTCAGGGGCTGGTTCGACCGGTTGGCAGGCCTGGAAAGTGGTGCCCCGGCTCTTGTGAACTGCGCGGCTGGCAAGGACCGAACGGGCATCCTTTGCGCTCTCACGAAACATACGCTCGGCGTGTCACGCGCCGATATCATGGCCGACTATGAACTTACAAACACCGCAGTGAATGTAGATGCACATCTTCCTGAGGCCCGGCGCCGGTTCAATGAATATCTGGGACGCAACTATGATGAGGACGTGTTTCGTCCGTTCATGGGCGTTCGCCTGCGCTATCTCGAAACGGCGTTCGACACGATTGAGCGCGAGTCCGGTAGCGTCGATGCCTATCTAGAGGCTGATTTGGGCGTGACGGCGCAGATGCGCGAAGCGTTGAAAGCGCGGCTACTCACCTAGCCAATCTGAATAAAGGTCCGGAGTAAGGGGAATATGAGCGATTTCACCAAGGTGAGAACCTGTCTGTGGTTTGACCAGGCGGGCGAAGACGCCATAAATTTCTATGTCGGCCTGGTTGCAGGCAGCGAGATTGAGAGTGTTTCGCGTCAAACGCCTGATGGCCCTGCCATGGTGATCGATTTTTCCCTGGGCGGTACGCCATACATGGCGCTGAATGCAGGCCCGCAATTCAAGCATACTCCGGCGGCGTCCATCTGCGTCACCACACAAGATCAGGCCGAGACCGACCGGCTTTGGAATGCGCTGACATCTGGCGGCGGGACGGAAGGCCAGTGCGGCTGGCTAACAGATCGCTGGGGATTATCCTGGCAGATCGTGCCGCGCCAATTGCTAGCCTATATGAATTCCGCCGACCGCGAAGCAGCGGGACGGGTTCAGAAATCCATGCTGGAAATGAAAAAAATCGATGTGTACGCGTTGGAGGCCGCATTCTTAATGCAGTGATGCACACTGGTTGTTAACCTGGCGGATACCTGCAGGGTGTACATGAATCTACTGTAGGCGTTTGCGTATATATTTTTAGATACTAAAACCTGCAGGTTTGTGGTCATGTTTGGCAAGAAAAAGCCGAAGATTTCAAAAGACAGATATAAACTGGCCCTTGGCGACAAGGAAGAGCCTGATACCCGCGCACGCGCACCGCGGGAATCGGCATGGGCAACCTGTCGTCTGACCTGGTCAGGTGGTCCCGGAGACCAGGGCGTTTTGCTAGATATCTCGCAGACAGGCGCGCGCGTTCGATTCAATCACCGGCCTGGGCTGCCGCAATTCGTCCGCTTGGATATCAACACAATGTCGGTTTCGGTTGATGCCGAGGTTGTGCGCGTGGATGGCGTCGATGTCGGTCTTCGGTTTCTCGAACCGGTCTAGCGCTTTCTGGATTCATCCACCGGGCGCATCAGGCCTTCCTGCGCGACGCTGGCCACAAGAGTCCCGTCCCGTGTGAAAATCTTGCCCCGATTGAAGCTGCGCGCCCCGCCAGCATACGGCGAGTCCATTGCGTAAAGCAGCCAGTCATCGAATTTTACCGGCGCGTGGAACCACATGGAATGGTCCAAACTTGCGCCCATGACTTCACCTGTCATCCACGACACGCCGTGGGGCCGATGGGCCGTGCCAAGTAGGCGCATGTCACTGGCATAAGCCAACAAGCAGTGATGGACCCAGGGCGCTTCGTCGATTTCGCGGGCCGTACGCATCCAGACATGGCTAGCGTCAGGTTTCTTCTCCGGTTGGA
>JBCCAA010000002.1:0-92810 GCA_039815055.1 Pseudomonadota bacterium
GTTGCCCATGGGCCGATGGATGATGACTGTGGTTGAGCGCGATAATGCGGCCCTCCAATTGCGCAGCGAAGAGCATGGCGGCCCGGTAAAACTCTATCACCACCGCCTGAATGTGGTCCGACTTGATGGGAACTTATGTCAATACACTGATACTTGCGACGTGAACGCCGGCTGGCTAACGCCTCTGATCGCGCCCATGTTTCAATCCATGTACGAAAAGCGCCATGAGATGCGACGCAAGCGTTTGGAGGAGCGTGCCCCATGACTGAAACCAGTTTCGCCAACGAGCCAGACCACGTCACGGAGATCCGCCGCCAGCTCCAGCGTTGGGTGGCCGAGAGAATGCCACGTGAAAAACGGATCGCCTGGGACAAGGCCGCCAACTGGGATCGGGACATCTTCAAGGAGATCGCCGAGATGGGCCTCATCGGTCTGACCATCCCCGAGGCGTATGGCGGCGCAGGCCAGGACATTTATGCCGCAGCAGCTGTCATCGATGAGCTGTGCCAGGGCGGCCCGACCATTGCCGGGCCGTATATTCACGCCGCTTTTTATGGCGGAATGAACATCTCGGAGAACGGAACACAGACCCAAAAAGAAACCTACCTTCCCAAACTCGCAAGCGGCGAGATGTTCTTCTGCTACGGCCTGTCTGAACCCAATGTCGGCGGCGACCTGACCAGCGTTGAAACCCGCGCGGAACGCGACGGCGATGAGATTGTCATCAATGGCTCGAAACGCTGGTGCACGGGCGCGGAATGGAGCGACTATATTTATTGCCTGGTGCGCACCGGACCGGAAGAGGAAAGGCGCAAGAACCTCACCTTCCTGCTGGTCCCGACCAATGCGGAAGGTATCTCCATGCAGCCGCTGGAACACTCTAACCTTCGCTACACCAAATCCATGGATGTCTATTTCGACGATGTCCGTATCCCAATGGAAAACATTGTCGGCGGCGAGGAGAACTGGAACCGCGGATTTCAGATGCTCACCGGCCGGGCGCTAGATGTGGAAAAAATCGAAATCACCGCAGTCGCTTATGGTATCGCCCGCGCTGCGGTGGCCGAGGCCTGGCAATATGCGCAAGAGCGGGTGCAGTTCGGCAACCCCATTGCTGGCCACCAGGCCATCCGCCACAAACTGGTCACCGCGCGCACCAAACTCGCCGCTTGTCGGCATATGCTCTATCACGGCGCCTGGCTCGCCAATGAGGGCTTGCCCTGCTCCGCGGAAACCTCCATGGCGAAACTGTTCGTGGCCGATACCGGCGTCGAGATCGCGCTGATATGCCAACAGGTGATGGGCGCCTATGGCCTCTCAGACGCCTATGACATGGAACGTTGCGTGCGCGACTTGCTCGGCATGCCCATCGTCGGCGGGTCAAGCGATATGCAGAAGAACAACCTCGCCGGCATGTGGCGACTTTAGCGGCCCACCCTTGCCTTCCTCTCGATTCGCCAACATTTATTGACGATGGCGCTGACCGATCCAGAAACCGAATACCCATCGCTGTCTTATGCGGACTATTTCGAGCATCCGCTGAAGAAGCGCTTAGTGCGTGCGGTGGAGAAGTTTTCCGGCCAGCCCAAAATCCAGAAGCTCTATTACCAGTACAAAGACGACCTACAGCACATGCCGTTCTTCCAGGCGGCCATCAAACTGCTGGAGCTGCGCGTCGATATTGATGTGTCACGCCTCAGCGGCATCCCGAAAACCGGTCCACTGGTGGTGGTGGCCAATCACCCGTTCGGCGTGCTCGATGGCCTGGTCATTTGCTATCTGCTGAGCCTGATCCGCACCGATTTCAAAGTGTTGACAAATGCCGTGCTCGATGGCGCTCCCGAGGCGCATGACTGGATCCTACCCATAGATTTCAACACCACGAAAGAAGCCCAGGCGACCAATATCGCCACGCGCAAGGAAAGCCTGGAACGGCTGAAGCGCGGCGAATGCATCGTCGTGTTTCCTGCGGGCGGGGTCTCCACGGCGCCGACCCTGCTCTCACGCGCGGCTGTCGATGACACGTGGAAGCCTTTTACCGCCAAACTGATCACCCAGTCCGGTGCCGATGTGGTGCCGGTGTATTTCGAGGGCCAGAATTCGCGTCTGTTCCAGCTCGCCAGCCATATGTCGATCGAATTGCGCCTCGCACTCGTTTTTCGCGAAGTGAACCGGCGGCGCGGCAAGCGTATGCCAGTGCATATTGGCGAGGTGCTCACCCCGGAAGACCTCGCCAATGCGGGCAAACGAGCCGAGCTGATGCGGTTCCTGCGCGAGGCGACTTATTCCATGGCACCAGAGAGGCTCCAGGGCCCCATTGCCCGGGCTGAGCGCCGCTGGGCGGAAAAGACGCCAAAAATCTTTCGGTGATATGCTAAGGTCGCTGAACAGGATGGGAGATTAAAATGGCCGATAGCGAACACGCCCCGGACCTCATGGCCGCACTTGCGCCACTGCTTCCGCAAATCGCTGAACGCGCACCTGAAATCGAGAACGTTCGCCGTTTGCCCGCCGATCTCGCCCAAAAGCTCGCCAACATCGGCGTGTTCCGGATGGTAACACCCGCCTACCTCGGCGGTTTGGAGCTTAGCCCACGTGAGATTGTTGAGGTGACCGAAGCCGTGGCCACCGCCGATGCCAGCGTCGGATGGTGCACCATGATCGGCGCCACAACGGCCTTGAACGCAGCTTACATGTCTCCGGACGCCGCTCATGAAGTCTATAACGACCCCAAGATCATCACGGGCGGTGTTTTTGCGCCCATGGGCAAAGCCTGGGATGAGGGTGACCATTTCCGCGTGACCGGGCGGTGGCAGTGGGGATCAGGCTCGGCAAACTGCACATGGCTGTGCGGCGGCTGTATGGTCTATGAGGACGACAAATTGCTCCGCCTGCCGTCTGGCGCGCCGGAAAACCGGATGATGGTGTTCCCCGCAAGCGAGGCCGAGCTGATCGACACCTGGCATACGATGGGGCTGCAGGGCACCGGCTCTGGCGACATCGCGGTGACAGACATCAAAGTGCCCAAGGGTCGATCTGTGTCCCTCGTGGCCGACGCGCCGACCACCGACAGCCCACTGTTCAAATTCCCGGCGTTTGGGCTTTTGTCGCTTGGCGTCGCTGCCGCCGCCATGGGCAATGCCCGCGGCGCGCTGACTGCGTTCAAAGACCTGGCGCTTGGGAAGAAAAATCAGGGCTCCAGAAAAACCCTGGCCGAGCGGGCGCCGATCCAGATCGACTACGCCAAGATGGACGCCGCGCTCAACGCTGCGAGGGCTTACCTCTTCCACGAAATCGACCAGACCTGGGACGTTGCCCAAAACACTGACGGCGAAATTCCCATGGAGCGCCGCGCCGACTTGCGCCTGGCTTGCACGCATATGGTCCGCACGGCGGCTGATGTCTGTCGCACCGCCCATGACCTGGCTGGGGGTGTGGATGTCTACTCCAACAGCGAGATTCAGCGCCGGTTCCGCGATGCCCATGCCATGACCGCGCACATCGTCACGGCGCCAGCAACTTATGAGCTGATTGGTCGAATTCTACTCGATCAGTCCACAGACGGAGCTATGGTGTAGGCGCCGCCTTGCATGTCGGCGCGTTCCGCCCCACATCCGGCCTGCAATCAGACACAATAGATTTCCCGGTCAGCCAGCATGAGCAAACGCGACTATTATGAGATTCTCGGCGTCGAACGCGGCGCTGACGAAAAGACGTTGAAATCGGCCTACCGTAAGCTGGCCTTGAAGTATCACCCTGATCAAAACCCCGGCGATGACGCCGCCGAGGCCATGTTCAAGGATGTGGGTGAGGCCTATGCGGTGTTGTCAGATGCTGACAAGCGAGCCGCCTATGACCGCTTTGGCCATGCTGCCTTTGAGAATGGCGGCGGCGGCGCTGGCGGAGGGCCATTCGGGGGTGTGGATCCCGGCGACCTGTTTGAAAATATTTTCAGCCAGGTCTTCGGTGGCGGTGGTGGCGGCGGCGGATTTGGCGGCCGGCGCGGTGGCCCGGCGCGCGGCGCTGATCTGCGCTACGATCTCGAAATCTCCCTCGAAGACGCCTTCCGCGGACGCGACACGACGATCACCGTTCCAACACAGGTTGAATGCGGCACGTGTGACGGTACAGGCGCTGAACCCGGCACCTCGTTGGACACATGCGGCATGTGCGGCGGCTCGGGGCGCGTTCGCGCTCAACAGGGCTTCTTCACGATGGAGCGCACCTGCCCGCGGTGTTCCGGGCGAGGCAAGGTGATCCCTCATCCGTGCAAGACCTGCTCTGGCACCGGACAGGTACGCCAGAACCGCGAACTCTCAGTTGCAATCCCGGCTGGTGTTGAAACCGGCATGCGTATTCGTCTCACCGGCGAGGGCGAAGCAGGCCAGGCTGGCGGACCACGCGGCGATCTCTATATTTTCATCGAAGTCGCTGAACACGATATCTTCGAGCGCGACGGACCAAACCTGTATTGCCGCGCCCCCGTGCCGATGGCGACAGCCGCGCTCGGCGGACAGATTGAAATCCCCACGATTGATGGCGGCCGCACCCGCGTAACCATCCCTGAAGGTGCCCAGACCGGGCGTAAACTCAGGCTAAAGGGAAAAGGCATGCCGCCGGTTCGTGGCAGCGGCAATGGCGATCAGTTCGTTGAGGTGTTCGTGGAAACCCCGCGCAACCTGTCGGCGCGCCAGAAAGAACTGATGCGCGAGTTTTGCGAATGCTCTGGCAGCGATTGCCACCCTGAAAGCGAAGGCTTCATGGGCCGGGTGAAAAAATTCTGGGACGACCTGTCAGGCGTCGACGAGCAGCGCCCACACTAAGGCGTTGCCACCTCTGGAAACGCGCGGGCAACGGCCTGGCACCAGTTCATCAACGCGACCCAGTTTTCGCGGCTGTTGGTCATAACGCCGGTACGTACAATCACAAGATCGCGTGACGGCACGATCCAGACCACCTGACCTTCACTGCCCTGGGCGGCATATGCATCCCAGGGACCATCGTCAGGTGATCGCTGGGCGTGGCTGGCCAGGTTTGGTGGCACAACCCGCCAGAACCCGGCGCCATAGACATTGCCATCATCAGTCTCAGATCCGGTTCGCGCCCAGTCCGTCCAGCCCTCAGGCAGCACCCGTTCAGCGTCCCAAAGGCCATCGTTGAGATACAACAGCCCGAACTTCGCCCAGTCGCGGGGCGTGGCCCACATCATAGCGCCGGTGAGGGGTGTGCCGGACGGGTCAAACTCCACGACGACATCCATTCCGATGCGATCAAACAGGATCTCATCATAGCGGGTCTTGATGGCCACGGGTTCCAGGTCCTGTGCGCCGGTGAGGCGCCGCCCAAGGGCTTCTCCGACGAGGATTGTGCTGCCTGTATTGTAGTTCCAATGTCGGCCTGGCGGGCGCAACGTGCCGCGGCTGGTGATGTAGTCCAACACGTCGAACCTGCCTCTCCCGGCGAGCATCTGTACCGCGTCATTCCCAGTGAGGCTGAGCGCCTGCACCTCTTTCCACGCCATGCCGTCCGTCATCTCTACCCATTGGCGCCAGGGAATGTTGGACCGGGAATCGCCGGCGGGAAAAGCAGACGGCATTGGGGCATCAATGTCTGCCACCACACCGTCGCGAACGGCTGCGCCGAGCAGGGCCTGGTTCACAGACTTCGCCAACGACCAAGAGATTTGCCGCGTATCGGCGTCAAAGCCTTCAGCGTATTGTTCGAACACGATTTGCCCGCCGTGAACGACAACCAAGGCGCGCGTTTCCCCCATCCTTTCATCTCGCTGTCTCATGAACAGATCGATGGCGAGCGACTCTACGCCTGGCTTCACAGTGTCGGGCAGTTCACCCAGTGACCAATTGGTTGTTGGCCATGTCGGATCCGGATTGACGGTCTGGGCGGTCACCGCTGGGGGCGTGACGATGAGCGCGACCATGGCGCCGAGCGCCTTGACCAAGTTGATAATCATCTCACTACTCCCCGGAGGTCAGGATTGAAAATGGGCTACGCCATGAAATGGGTCAAAGGCATTTTACTGACAGTGGTCATGCTGGGCGTGATTGCCGCCCTGTTCTGGCAATTCTGGCTCAAGGATCAGGTCGACTTTCTCCACATCGCTGCCGCCTTTGGTGCCAAGCAAACCTGCTCCTGCGTGTTCGTCGCCAAGCGATCGCTGAACAGCTGCCTGAATGATTTTACCGCTGACGTCTCAGCCTTCACTTTTGTGGAAAGCGACGCGGCAGTTGAGGCCAGCCTGTTTGATGGTCGAATCTCGGCACGGGCTGAGCACACGCCCGGCCTTGGCTGCGCCCTCGTGAACTAGGGTATCCGTCTAGGTCAGGCTAAGGAGCTCTGGGTCGCCGCCCTGGGCGGAAATGTTGTTCGTCAGCGTGCGCTCGGTGGCGAAGCGGTGAAGATAATGCGGCCCGCCCGCTTTTGGGCCGGTCCCGGAAAGGCCCTCTCCGCCAAACGGCTGCACGCCGACAACCGCGCCGATGGTCGAGCGGTTGATGTAGGTGTTGCCGACCGGAACAGCCGCGCGAACAGCTCGCCAGAAGCTTTCGAGCCTGGAGTGGATGCCAAGTGTCAGTCCGTAGCCCTTGGCAGACAGGGCGGCACCGACCGCTTCGATATCGTCCGGATCATAACGCACCAAATGCAGGACCGGGCCAAAAACCTCATGGTCGATCTGATCCAGGCTATTCAATTCAATGAGGGTCGGCGCAAAGCCGTGACCGGTTCTGGCAAGGTCATCTGCATTCGCTCGTTTCAACAGGTTTGCCTGTTGGGACATGGTTTTGAGGTGAGCGTCCAGCACGCCGCGCGCATCACCATCAATGACAGGGCCGACATCGGTATCGGCGAGTCCCGGATCGCCCATCACCAACTCATCCATCGCTCCGGTGAGACCTTCGATCAGCATATCGGCTGTATCGTCGGGCAGGAAAATCAAACGCAGGGCCGAGCACCGTTGTCCGGCAGAACCAAAGGCGGAGCGGATGACGTCATCGATCACTTGTTCGCGGAGCGCTGTCGTGTCGACAAACATTGCGTTGAGCCCTCCCGTTTCCGCGATCAACGGCACGATCGGGCCATCACGCCCGGCAAGCGTGCGATTGATTGTCTTCGCCGTTGATGTCCCACCGGTGAACGCGACCCCGGCAAGCTGGGGGGCTTGAAGCACAGCGGCGCCGACCGTCTCCCCGGGCCCCGGCAATAGATGAAGAACTTCAACCGGCAGCCCGGCCTTCTGGAACAGCTTCACCGCTTCAAGCGCTATCATAGGGCTCTGCTCGGCAGGCTTGGCGACAACAGTGTTGCCCGCCGCAAGCGCTGCCGCGATCTGGCCCGTAAAAATGGCCAGCGGAAAGTTCCAGGGTGAAATACAGGCGAACACGCCGCGCCCGTGCAGCGATAGGTGATTGGTCTCGCCCGACGGCCCAGGTAAACGCTCCGGCGTTTGAAACTCGGCTTCAGCGCGGGCTGCGTAGTAGCGGCAGAAATCAACCGCCTCGCGAACCTCATCGATACCATCCTGAAAAGTCTTTCCGGTTTCTCGCGCCATCACGGCAACCAGTCTCAGCGTTGCGTCTTCCAACACGTCACCCATGGCGCGCAAAACCGCCCCGCGCGACGCCCCGCCCTTAGCATCCCAGTCGGGCTGGGCGCGCGCCGCAACTTCAAATGCCAATGCGATCTCGGCTTGTTTTGTGTCAGCCATCGCGCCCAGCACGGTCTCAGTTTCAAACGGCACGCGTTGTTGCTGGTCAGCGCCTGTGCGCAGCGTGCCGGAAATCATCGGACCGCCGGTCAGGGCTGGGCCTGCCGTTAGGTCTCCAATCGCTTTTTCAAGACCGGCTCGCGTGTCGGCTTGTGACAAATCCAAGCCCGCTGAGTTGCGACGTTCAGCGCCAAACAAGCGCGGCGGCGTAGGGATTTTCGGGTGCCGCCTCGGCCCGACCTCAAGCTGGGCAATCGGATCGTCGACGACATGTTCAACCGGCACGTCATCATCAAGAAAAGCGTTCACAAAACTGGTGTTGGCGCCGTTCTCCAACAGCCGCCTCACCAGATAGGGCAACAGATCCTCATGGCGGCCCACGGGCGCATAGACCCGCACACGCGGCCCCGCCTCTGCCGCCGCAAACAACGCCTCCCCCATGCCGTGAAGGCGCTGGAACTCAAAGGCCGGGTGGCCTGCAGCCGCTGCCATGTCTTCAATCGCTGCAAATGAGTGGGCATTGTGGGTCGCAAACTGCGGGTAAATGTCCGGCGCCGCGTCCAGCATGCGCTTGGCGCAGGCCAGATATGACAGATCCGTGCCCGGTTTGGTGGTGAAGACCGGAAAGTTGGGAAAGCCCATTTCCTGGGCGTGTTTGATTTCAGTGTCCCAATAGGCGCCTTTCACCAGGCGCACCATCAGCCGTGTGTCGGTGCGGCGCGCCAGCTGAATGACACGGTCAATCACCGCCAACGCGCGCTTCTGGTAGGCCTGCACGGCAAGGCCGAGGCCCGTCCAGCCCGCCAACTCAGATTCACCGGTCAAACGTTCGAGCAGCTTCAGCGAGATCACAAGCCGGTCGGCTTCTTCGGCATCGAGGCAGAAATTGATGTTGGCCGCCGCAGCTTGCCGCGCGAGCCTGAGAAGGCGGGGGTAAAGCTCGTCCATGACACGCGCCTCGTGCAGCGCATCATAGCGCGGGTGAAGCGCCGACAGCTTTACAGATATCCCCGAAGAGGCCTCAGGCGGCAGCGCCGGGTTACCTGCCTCCGCCACCGACTCGATTGCCGCCTGATAGGCGGTAAAGTAGCGCTCTGCGTCGGCGCGGGTGCGTGCCCCCTCACCCAACATATCGAAGCTGAAGTTGGCCGCCTCGCCGGCTTTCACAATCCGCGCACCGCGCTTGAGCGCCTCACCGGCAGAACGGCCCAGCACGAATTGTTCGCCCATGATTCGCATGGCCTGCATCATCGCAGCTCGGATGACTGGTTCTCCACTTTCGCGCACGAGAGAGGACATGAAATTTGCCGGCCCACTGCTGGCTGATTTGGGCGCGCCTATGACCTTGCCGGTCAACATCAACCCCCATGTCGAGGCGTTCACCAGCCAGCTGTCCGACCGGCCTTTATGGCTCGCCCAATCGCCGGAACGGATCTTTTCGGCAATCAATTCATCGCGCGTTTCCGCGTCCGGCACGCGCAACAACGCCTCCGCCAGGCACATCAGGGCAAGGCCTTCGGAATTTGACAGGCCGAACTCCTCAAGGAAGCTTTCCATCATACCTTTCTTCCGGCCGGCCCGCCTTGCGATTTCAACCAGTTCGCGCCCCCGCCGAACGGTTGCACCGCGTTGGGCGTTGTTGAGCGGCGCGAGTTCCATAAGGCTCGCCACGTGGGCTTCTTCGTCGGCAAACTTCAAACCGTCGAGGCGATCCCAATCAAGCCTGTCGAAAGTGGCGGCGTCGGCCATGGTACAACTCCCTGCTGACGATCACTCTGCTCGCGTTGGGGGCTTGCTTCAAGCCAAATAGCTGACTAGGCCGGGGTTAGTTGCGCGCTGGGAGCCGACATGAAAATCATGCTCATCACTGATGCCTGGGACCCGCAGGTCAACGGCGTGGTGCGCACCATGAAGCGTGTGGTCGCAGAGACCCGTGAGATGGGCCATGATTGGGAGATCGTCTCGCCCGCCGACGGGTTTCCCACCATCCCCCTGCCAACCTATAGCGAGATCAAACTGGCCCTGTTTGCGGGCCGGAAAATCGAAGAGCGATTCCACGAGTATGAGCCTGATGCGGTGCACATTGTCACCGAAGGCACGCTTGGCATGGCGGGTCGGTCCATGTGCATTCGTCTGAAGCACCCTTTTTCCACCGCCTACCATACCCGGTTTCCGGAGTACGTTTCTGCCCGCCTGCCGGTGCCAATCAGTTGGGGCTACAAGTTCGTGCGCTGGTTCCACAAGTATTCTGGTATCGTCATGGTGCCCACGCCCTCCATGGTGGAAGAGTTGAATGCACAGGGTTTCAAGAAAACCAAGGCCTGGTCGCGCGGTGTCGACACCGTCTTGTTCCATCCAAGACATCGCGCCGAGGAAGGCACAGAAGGCGACCCGTTTGCTGGCCTGAAGCGGCCTGTTTTCATAAATGTTGGCCGGGTTGCGGTGGAAAAGAACATTGAGACTTTTCTGGAGTTCGACTTGCCGGGCAGCAAGGTTGTGGTTGGCGATGGACCCCAGCTTGAAGAACTGAAGAAAAAATACCCGGAAGTCACATTCACGGGCGCGAAATTCGGAGACGAGCTTTCAGCCTGCTTCGCCAGCGCCGACGTGTTCGTCTTCCCGAGCCTGACCGACACGTTTGGACTGGTGGTCCTGGAAGCCATGGCGTCCGGAACGCCTGTCGCTGCCTACAATGCCACGGGCCCAAGAGACGTTATTCCGGGCTCAGGCGCAGGCGTGACGGTCGATGTTGGCGGCGATCTCGCCAAGGCGTCGATCGAATGTCTCGACCTGTCCAGGGACCGTTGCCGCGAATATGCTGAAGAGTTCTCCTGGCGCAGGTGCGCCGAGGAATTCATCGAGAATCTCCAGCCCCTGCCCCCCCCTGAACGCAAACGCTTTTGGCAACGCATCCGACTGCGACGACGCAAATCGGTTTAGCTCGCGCCCGATATCGTCTCCAGATCCAGGGCTTGTTGGCGAACGTTCGCGCGTTCTTGTGGCGTTAGCGGGATCAGCCCTTTTTCCGATAGAAATCCGGTGGGTCCCCAGGAGTCTTCTGTTGTAAATGCATCGATGAATTCGATGAGCCCTGGCACAAGTGGCACGTTCTGCTTCTTCACATAGAAATACATGGAGCGAGACACCTTGTACTCATCGGTGGCAATCGCCTCGAAAGTCGGATCGATACCGCCCACGCTGGCCGCTTTCACCCGGTCACCATTTTGTTCCATGAAGGAAAAGCCGAGCACGCCCATGGCATTGGGGTTCTTGATCAAGGTCTGGATGATTTGTGTGTCGTTCTCACCCGCATCGATCCAGGCGCCATCTGTTCGCAGCGTGTGCGCCCTGTCATCGAAAGCATCACCATCAGAGGCCATGAGCGCAGCCAATTGTGGAACCTCTTCTGCGCCCCCTTCCATCGCGATCTCTACAAAGGCGTCGCGAGTGCCCGACGTGGGCGGAGGGCCATAAACCAGTATTTCAGCGTCCGGCAGGTTTGGTGAAATGTCAGACCAGCGATCATTTGGATTGTCCTGCCAACCCCCATCTCCATCGGGTAGTTCGGCCGCGAGTGCGAGATAGATGTCGCGTTTGGTCAGCTCAAACACCGGCCCTTCTTTAGCATTGCCGAGCACGATGCCGTCATAGCCGATCTTTATCCGGACAATCTCGGTCACGCCGTTGCCGGCACACAAGTCAAACTCGGACGGCTTGATTGATCGAGACGCGTTTGAAATGGATGGTTGGTTCGGCCCCACGCCCTGGCAAAAGGCTTCAAAACCGCCGCCAGTTCCGGTCGTTTCAACAATCGGCGTGGAAAAGCGGGTCGAGGCGCCAAAGTGCTCCGCCACGGTGGTTGAAAAGGGTGAAACCGTCGACGAACCGACGATCCGAATACGGTCAGCCTGGCCCAGCGGCGGTGGCGGGGGAACGTCCTCGCCATCAAAGCGCGAAAGACCGCCATCGCCGCACGCGACAAGACCGCAGGCTGCGATTGCAAGGACAAGTCGCCTCAACATGACCAAACTCTCAGTGTCTGCTTGACGTTTCGAGTAGTCGCCCAGTGTGACACCCGCAAGACGAAACTGAATTTTTTACGCCCTAATGCCTTGCCCGCACAGGGTGAAAACCGTATATCCGCACCCACATCGGCGGACATCCCAGCGGGAGCTATTCCCCTGCGGCACTAACGCCAGTCACAGCTTGGGCACCAATAGCCCAATGTCACTGGAGTTAGCGCATGGCTTTTGCCCGCAGCGTCCCCGACTATATTTCTCAAGCGGAGCCAGACCGCCCAGTTTTTTGCTTTCGCCCGGATCGTCTGGACACAGCCGGGCGTTGGTTCGCTGAAAACTTCCCGGGTGATTGCTATTATGCGGTGAAAGCCAATCCAGCGCCGCACATTCTCGATGGGCTTTGGCAAGCGGGCATCCATGGGTTTGACGTGGCCTCAATCGATGAGGTTGAGGCCGTCGCGACCAGATTCCCCGGCGCGCAACTGGCCTTCATGCACCCGGTCAAAAGCCGCACGGCGATTGCGCGGGCTTATCACGAATTTGGCGTGCGCCGGTTTGTGCTGGATTGCGAGGAAGAGCTAGAAAAGATCTGCGAGGCGACGGGCATTGCCGACGACCTCTATCTCGTGGTTCGCATTGGCGTGTCGAACGACGGCGCGAGCGTTCCGCTAACGGGGAAATTTGGCGCCAGTCTCGATCAGGTGCCGGACCTGCTGCGTGCCGCACGCTGGCGTTGCGACGAGCTTGGCATTTCCTTCCATGTCGGCAGCCAGTCCAATGCACCCTACGCCTGGCACACAGCCATGGCGGACGCCTCACACCTGATCACACAGGCCGCCGTTACAGTGGATGTGGTGGATGTTGGCGGTGGCTTTCCAAGTCTCTATCCGGGCCGCGTTCCGCCGGACCTCAAAAACTACATGCACATCATCGAGCAGTCTTTCGAGACCATGATGGTGCTTGAAAACGCCGAGCTTTGGAGCGAGCCAGGCCGGGCTTTGGTTGCAGAATCAGAAAGCCTGCTTGTGCGCGTCGACGGCCTGCAAGGCGATGCGGTCTACATCAATGATGGCGGCTTCGGTGCGCTGTACGACGCCGTCCACCTTGGTTGGGATTACCCCACACGCGCGTTGAACGGTTCGGGCGAGATTGGTGGCGACCTGCGTGCCTACACGGTGTATGGCCCAACCTGTGACAGCGCCGACCGTTTCGCCAAACCGCTGATGTTGCCCGCGAGCCTGTCCGAAGGCGATTACATCGAGTTCGGGCACATGGGCGCCTATGGCCGCGCAATGGCCAGCCGGTTCAACGGTTATGGCGAATATGATCTGGTGACGGTGGCCGATGCCCCGTTCGAGAGCCTGTTTCAGCCGGTTTTTGCAGGCGGCACGGTCACCTCGCTAAGACTCTGAAAACCAAAACGCGCAAGCGCGTCTGCCAGCTGTGGCTCCTCATCACCGCGTGACGTGCGCCAGGCACCAATGTCTGCGTGCAGAGCGCCGGGCGCCGGTGTCTCGGACAAGACTTTTAGCGTCTGGCGGGCAATCGCGTCGCCTGAATCGATATAAGTGATGGGTCGCGGTGCGGCTTTTATCAATAGGTCCCGCAGCAGAGGGAAGTGCGTACAGGCCAGGACGATCGTGTCGATGTCTTCAGCGCCTGCTTGTGCGAAAAGCGGGGCCTGGGCGCCAGCCACCTGATCGACGCGGACCTCTTCTCCCGCTGCGTGGCGCTCAGCCAGTCTGACCAGCTCAACCGATCCGTGGGTGAGCACTCGAACGCCCAAGGCATGATCTGCAATGAGGCGCGCCGTATAGGGTCGCCCCAGTGTGCCAGGCGTCGCCAACAATCCAATGGTCTTGGTCGCTGTTGCCGCCGCAGCAGGTTTGATCGCAGGCACTGTTCCAATGACGGGAATATCCAGTCGCGCGCGTACCGCATCCAGAGCCAATGTGCTGGCAGTGTTGCAGGCAATCACGAAAATGTCTGGCCGGGTGGCCGCCACCAGGGCCTCAGCCACGTCCGGCACTCGCACTGAGAGCGCCGCATCGGACTTGTCACCATAGGGGAAAAAGCCGGTATCAGCGGCATACCCGATATTGAGGCCGGGCGCCTGCACCTTCAATGCCGACAGGATGGTGATCCCGCCAATGCCGGAATCGAACACAATGACCCGTTGGGCCGGGAGCGGCGTCGAAGGGGGCGCGGTGTCCATTGGAGCCTCTTAGCGGCGGTTCAGGCCAGGTCAAAGGCGACGCAACACAACGCAATTGCAAAATTTAATTGTGCAGCGCACAATTTTATGCTATCAACTAACAAATTCTGGAGGTTCCACCATGTCGACCGGTCCCATGTTTTCTCCGTTTGCCGCTTATGGCGTGTTTGCAAAGGTGATGGTGGATCAAACGCTCGCCGCCCAGAAGCAAATGACTGAGGGGCTGGAGCGGTTCGCCAAGTCGGACGGTAAACCGATGACTTGGTATAGCGTCGATATTCCGATGCCGAACACAGAGTATTTTTTCGACGAAGAGCTACTGCGCGAGCGGTTTCATAAACTTTCGGACTCGAACCTGCGCAATTGGGAATACGCTGCGGAATTGCTCCAAGCCCTTCCCGCCTGGGCTGCCTGGCCAACCAAGGTTCCAGGCTCGGTGATGACCGACGTGTTCGACCGCATGCGCCGCGCCCGACACAATTTCATGCCGGCCAATGATGCGTGGAAGACAGCGACCGAAAATTTCTCGCCCGCAGCTTTCTGGGCAAAGGCCCAGAAGGGCCCAACGCTTTTGGACTCGCCCGAGGGCACACCCGATGATCTCACCGAGATTAAGGGCATCGGCGCAAAGCTGTCTGCAGCGCTGAACGATCTCGGCGTCTATCACTTCCACCAGATCGCAAGCTGGACGGAAGACGACGGCGAATGGATCGGCGACCAGCTCGCCTTCAAGGGCCGCGTGGCACGCGAAGACTGGGTCGCCCAGGCCAAGGCGATGATCGGTGAAGCCGCAGCTTGATCGGCAATACGCGCCTGTCGCTTCAGAAGTTCAGGGGTGATACCGTTCATTGCCTCATAGCCCTGAGCGCGACCCATGTGAGGGCGTCTGCCCGATACGACATCAAACAAACAATGGTGGAGGGGAGAGGATATTCCTCGAACCGACAAAGCGGCGACTGCGGCTCGGGCGGTCAGCCCGCCCCGCCGGAGGGCCATCGGCCCAAGAGGCATAAAATGGTGGGCCCGGCAGGACTTGAACCCGCGACCAAACCGTTATGAGCGGTCCGCTCTAACCACCTGAGCTACAGGCCCTTTTGCACGCTGGCATAGCTGCCGACCGCACAGCCACGTCATGCCGCAGCCTTGAAGGCGCCGCAATAGGCCGCGTAAGTTCATCCACACACTTCGGAGGATTTCATATGTTTGGCGATCGATTTCGCGGTGCCGTTTCCGGCCTCGGACTGTTTGTTCTTGCCGCCGGGCTAACGGCTTGCGCCCCATTCGCACTTGCCCAGGAGGGGCCCGTGACCAGCCCGACCACGTCGCAGTTCCATCCCAACTCCGTTCAGCCCGAAACCACTCTGGCGATCACGGCTTCAGGCGAGGCCATGCGCGAACCGGATATCGCATTCATAACGACAGGCGTGCAAACCGAGGCCAAAACCGCCCAGGACGCCATGGCCGAGAATCGCGTGGCCATGAACGGCGTGTTTGACGCTCTGCGCAGCGCAGGTTTGCCCGACCGGGATATCCAGACCTCAAATTTCTCGCTTAATCCACGCTATGAGTACCCGCGCTCCAGCAGCGGGACCAACACGCGTGTGCTTATCGGTTACACCGTCTCGAACATGGTCACAGCGAAGGTCAGTGACCTTGATGATCTCGGCGAGACGCTCGACAGCCTGGTCGAGGCAGGCGGCAACACATTCAACGGCGTGCGTTTCGGTTTGGAAGATGATACGAGCGCCCGCAATGAAGCGCGCCAGGCCGCCATGGGCGAAGCGCTGGAACGCGCTGAACTTTATGCCTCAGCGGCCGGCTACCGGGTGTCGCGGATCGTCACGATCAATGAATATGAGAGCCAGCGCGGCCCGCAGCCACAAGTCATGATGGAACGCGCCATGGCCATGGACTCGTCAGCGCCAACCCCGATTTCCGGCGGTGAGATTGGGTATTCGGTCCAGGTCAACGTCACGTTCGAACTGGTGAAATAACCTCCAGATGAATTGTTCACCCTCAGCGCATTGATCCGGTGCGCGGCTGCCGGTTAACTATGCCCTGGTTTGCGTGACAGGGGACATTGAGCGCCATGGCTGACACTCTTCCGGCAGATCAGCCGCCAGCCGGCCCGTTCCAGGCTGCGGTCGAAAGCGCGTGGTTTCGCCACTTCGTAACCGGTCTCATCGTCCTCAACGCGGTGATCCTCGGCGTCTTGACGATGAAGAGTCTGCCGCCGGAACTGCGTGCAATACTCCTGACTCTTGACCGGACGATCACATATATTTTTGCCGTCGAGATCGCGATCAAACTGGTTGTGTTCCGGCTGGATTTCTTTCGGTCCGGCTGGAATTGGTTCGATTTCTTCGTCGTTGGGATTTCGCTTTTACCTGGCGGAGATGGTCTCAGCGTGCTGCGAGCACTGCGTGTGATGCGTGTGCTTCGGCTGCTGCATATCGTGCCGATGATGAAGCGGATCACCGAAGCGCTCCTGAAGGCGCTGCCGGGCATGGGCGCCATTCTCGCAGTGCTTGGGCTGCTGACCTATGTTTGGGCGGTAATGGCCACGAATATGTACGGCAACACCGACAATGAAGAGGTGTTGCAGTTGTTCGGTGACCTGCCTTCCAGCGCGTTTACGCTGTTCCAGGTAATGACCATGGACGGGTGGCGGTTTGAAGTCGTCCAGAAGGTGATTGATGACGGCCACCCCTATGCCTGGGTGTTCTTTCTGTCGTTCATTTTCCTGGCCAGTTTCGCAGTCCTCAACCTCTTCATCGCGCTGATCGTGGAGGCGCTTCAGGCCGAGCAGGAAGCGCTGCAGGAAGAGCAGATCGATGCACTGGAAGACGAGGCTGAAGAGGCCCACAATGAGCGAGAAGAAATTCTGGATGTCCTGCGCGACTTACGCATGGAGATGGCCGAGTTGCGCACCTTGCAGGCCCGGAAAGACGACTAAAAACTCGCCTTGCGACTTTGACCCATGCTAATCGAACGTCATGAGACAGCGATTTCAGGACATCGACGATAGCCTCAACCTCGTCGGGCCATCGACTGCACCGCTAAGACATCGCGGCGAAGGTGGCCTACCGAGCTGGTTCGACGTGACAGGCCTTGCCTTTGCGTCTATCGGCGCGGCTTGCCGTGAAGTTTCGGCATGGATGGCGAACGGTGACGCGCAGCCTGCTGTGTCCATCGATCCCGCCTGCGCCTCCTGGTGGTTTGGAATGACACTTCGACCGGACGGCTGGGAGCTTCCACCGATCTGGGATGCGATTGCTGGAGTGTACCAAACCCGGGACGGCTGGATCCGCCTGCACACAAATGCGCCTCACCATCGCGCCGCCGCCCTGCGCGTTCTCGACTGCGCCGCTGAGAAGCCGCTTGTCGCAAAGGAGGTCGCACGGTGGAGCGCCAAGGAGTTGGAGGCAGCCATTGTGGCTGAAAGCGGCTGCGCGGCGGAAATGCGGTCGCTCGCCGAATGGGCCGACCACCCCCAAGGCGCAGCGGTCGCACGCGAGCCCCTGATCGACTGGCATAGTTTCGAGATGGTTGACGCGTCGCCAGCTGCCATCGACCCCAAACGGCCTCTGGCAGGGATCCGCGTTCTGGATCTCACACGAGTGCTTGCCGGACCTGTGGCGACACGGTTTCTGGCGGGCTGGGGCGCTGATGTGCTGCGCATTGATCCCCCAGGTTGGGCGGAAGCCAACATCGAACCTGAAATCACCATCGGGAAACACTGCGCAACACTGGATCTGAAGACCGCGTCCGGACTCAGCGAGCTCAAACGCCGGTTGGCAGACGCCGATATCATGATCCATGGCTACCGCCCCGGCGCGCTGGATGCGCTCGGCCTGGATGGCGAGACACGGCGAACGCACGCGCCCGGCCTGATCGATATCTCGTTATGCGCTTATGGCTGGACCGGACCATGGGCCGCCCGGCGCGGATTTGACAGCCTGGTTCAGATGTCGTCGGGCATCGCCCATGCGGGCATGGTTGCCAGTGGAAACGCGCACCCCACGCCCCTGCCCGTTCAGGCGCTTGACCACGCCACCGGTTATCTGATGGCCGCGGCTGCAGTGCATGGCCTTCGTGCGCGTCGGGATGCAGGGCTTGCCAGTTCGGCCCGTGTGTCTCTGGCGCGGGTGGCGCATCTGTTGGCCGGGACGCTGGGTGATGACCTGCCCTCTCCCCTCCGCGATGAATCCAGCGTAGATGTCAGCGCGGAGGTTGAAGACACCAGCTGGGGCCCAGGGCAGCGCCTGCGATTTCCTGCCCGAATTGGCGATCTCAGTGCGCACTGGCCGATCCCTGCCGGGCGCCTCCACAGGCACCCAGCAAAGTGGGCCGCCACCTGAACACTTGTCTTTTTGATCGACACGGCGTAGCGCGCCGCGATGATCGAGATCCTCCCCGAAACGCCAGCGCGCCATGCCGACCCGATTGAGGCGTTGTTCAACACCACGTTCGGGCCAGGCCACTTTGCTAAAACAGCCGAACGGCTACGCGAGTTCTCGACCTCACTGCCCCAGATCAACCGCGTGGCGATTGAAGATGGCAAAGTGATTGGCGTTTGCCGGGTCTGGCCGATCAGGATCGGCGAGACGCAGGCTCTGTTCTACGGACCTGTTGCCGTGTCGCCATCACATCAGGGTAACCGGCTGGGCCTCACCATCACCGGCGAAGCCCTGGAAGCGGGCGAAAAGGCGGGCTGGTCCTGCGCCTTGCTGATTGGTGCGTCGTCCTACTTTGGCGATCTGGGCTTTGAAGTGGCACCTCACGGACACATCCAAATGCCTGGGCCCCAGGACCCGGCGCGGGTCATGTTGCGTGCATTAGCCGGACCGAAGGATGTGAGCGGCGCTGTGAAAGCGGCCTAGCTCGGCTTTGATGGTGCCACGACGCCAGCTTCGCCCGAGATCACCTGCTTGCCGTCAACGCTGCAGCTAACCTTCAGGGTAATACGGTTGCCACGGTCCTGTTTCTCAACCACTTCGGCCCGCACGGAGACATTCGATCCGATGTAAACCGGCCGCTTGAAGCGCATCGAAAGGTGAGTGAAAATCGCGCCAGGCCCCGGCAGGTTGTTGCCGAGGATGCCGGAAATATAGCTGGCGGTCAGGGCGCCATGGGCGATGCGTTGACCGAAAACGGTGTTCTTGGCGAACTCTTCGTCCATGTGAAGGGGATTGTAATCGCCGGACACCGCCGCGAACGCCTCTATGTCACCCTCAGTGATCACATGCTTGGTCTCATGGGACATGCCAACCTCGAGGTCTTCATAGAAATAGCCGGCTGGCGTCGTCATGGTGGTCGTCCTGTATTTGAATCCCCAAGGGGTGAGGTGTTAACGCCTTTCGGCCCGGACTTGCAACGTCTACCAGGACAGTTCAGCCATGGCATAGGTAGCCGAGACACCACTTTGCATCATTAAGCGAGCAGTTTCTGTTGCGAAATCGCCATGGGTGTTCGACAAACCTGTGCCGACATAAAGGCAGTCAATGCCCTCGCGGTTCGCCCCGGCCATATCCGTGATCGGGCCATCGCCAATCGCGAGAATGCGGGACTTGTCGGGCATATCTCCCAGCGTCGCGGCCTTCGCATAGGCCAAGTCATAGATCGCCGCGTGGGGTTTGCCGGGATAGATCACCTGGCCGCCCAGTTCCTCATAGATGGCAGCCAGCGCACCGGCACACCACACCAGGGTCTCACCGACGCGGACCTGAATATCAGGATTAGCGCACACCATGACCGGACCAGCCCCATCGGCGACAATTTGCTTCAGCTCTTCACGATAGTCTTCTGGATGTTCAGCCATCTGGTCGCGCAGACCGATGCAGAGGAGGAGATCGGCGCCCGGCGCATCGCGACGTGGATTGGGCAGATCTTTGTAGAGAAACTTGTCGTGCTCAAATCCCTCATCGGCACCAAACACCCAGATCGTGTCGTCAGGTCGCTGCTCGAGCAAATGGCGCGTGGCATCACCCGATGATGCGCAATCATCGAAGCTGGTTTCGGGCACGCCCAGCGGCGCGAAATAGCGCAGCACGCGGTCTTTCGGCACCGGCGCATTGGTGAGTAGCACCACACGTCCACCGCTAGCACGGAACTTCGTCAACGCGTCGCCAGTGCCCGGAAAGGCGCGGCGGCCATTGTGCATGACGCCCCAAACATCACAGAGAATGAGGTCGTAATTTTCGGAGACTGCGGACAGGCCGGGCAGAATCTGGGGAGTTGTCATGGTCGCGACGTAGGTGCCACGGCAGGTCCGGTCAATCGCGCTTGTGTGACAGGGGCGCGGGCAATTCCACAAATTCCGATCCCATGTGTTCTTTATTTGTTCCTGTTTATGTGATTGGGTCTACCCCATGAGGACGACACAGAAACTCAAACGAACGGGCCGCGTCAGCCGCGAGGATGCCGCCAGCATCGGCGAGCGGTTCCACCAGCGCGGGCGAGGCGCCGTTTCAAACGCCAGCGGGCGATATGAAAGCCGGGAATGCGGCACGTTCGATGATGGCTGGGACACCGTGGAAGATGACCCTGCGACCGTCCGCACCGAGGTTACGCGAGAGACCGCGCGCACGATCATCACCTTCAATCGGTCGCCGGATATCCATTTCGACCGTTCGATCAATCCGTATCGCGGCTGCGAGCACGGCTGCTCTTATTGTTTCGCCCGGCCGAGCCACGCCTATAACGGCCTTTCGGCCGGGCTGGATTTCGAAAGCAAACTTTTTGCGAAATCCAATGGACCAGAGCTTTTACGCCGGGAACTATCGCGGCCCAGCTATATCCCTCGCGTGATCGCCCTCGGCGTGAACACCGATGCGTATCAGCCGATCGAGAAGCAGCTGAAACTGACCCGTGCCTGCCTGGAAATCCTGTCTGAGTATAACCACCCGGTGAGCCTGCTCACCAAATCGGCGCTCATCCAGCGCGATATCGACCTGATTGCACCCATGGCGGAAAAAGGCCTGGCGCGAGTTGGCATTTCAATGACGACGCTGGAGCCGAAACTGTCGCGCGCAATGGAGCCTCGGGCGGCTCAACCTCGGTTGCGGCTAGAAACCATCCGCGCTCTTTCACAGGCGGGCATTCCCGTCACCGTCATGACCGCGCCGATCATTCCGGGCCTGAATGAGCACGAAATCGAGGGTTTGCTGGAAGCCGCTGGCGAGGCTGGTGCGGGATATGCCGGTTATGTTTTGCTTCGATTGCCCCATGAGTTGAAAGACCTTTTCCAGGAATGGTTGGCCCAGCATGTGCCGGACCGGGCGGCTCGGATTATCAACCTGATCCGGGAGATGCGCGGCGGGGCCGACTATGATGCACGCTGGTTCGAACGTGGTCGCGGGCGCGGTCCACATGCCGATCTCATCGCACGCCGGTTTGCGCGAGCGGCCCGTGCGCTTGGGCTTGATGGCAAACGCCCGCCCCTGCGCACAGACCTGTTCCGGCCGCGCGAGGCGCCCAATGGGCAGCTCCTGCTGGACATGTGACGCGACCGGGTGGTGCGCGTATGTTAAAGGGGAGGAAACCAAATCGCGGCGAAAAGACGATTCTTTGATTCGGATCGGCCAGTTGGCCCGGCGTGGAGTATCGATATGGAGCTAGAGCGTAACAGGATCATCCAGGGCGAATGCGTCGATGTGCTCTCGCGTCTGCCCGATGAAAGCGTCGACCTGGTCTTCGCGGATCCGCCCTATAATCTGCAGCTTGGCGGTGGGCTGACCCGGCCTGACCAATCCCATGTGGATGGCGTGGACGACCACTGGGACCAGTTCGACAGTTTCGATGCCTATGACCTGTTCACTCACCAGTGGCTCAGCGAATGCCGCCGTATCCTGAAACCAAACGGTGCAATCTGGGTGATCGGCTCCTACCACAATATCTTCCGTGTCGGCGCGATCCTCCAGGACAGCGGATTCTGGATTCAGAATGATGTGATCTGGCTGAAAACCAATCCGATGCCGAACTTTAAAGGCACGCGCTTCCAAAACGCCCATGAAACGATGATCTGGGCCGGCAAACATGAGAAATCCAAAGTCACGTTCAACTATGATGCGCTGAAAACCTTCAATGACGACAAGCAGATGCGCTCGGACTGGACGATCCCGCTCTGCACCGGAAATGAGCGGCTGAAAGATGGTTCGGGCAAGAAGGTCCACCCAACCCAAAAGCCTGAAGCCCTGCTGCACCGTGTGATCCTGGGCACGTCCAATCCGGGCGACCTGATCCTTGACCCGTTTTCCGGCACCGGTACGACGGCGGCGGTCGCCAAGGCGCTCGGTCGCGATTATCTCGGCATCGAACGCGAAGCTGCCTATGTCACGATTTCACGCCACCGCCTTCGCGCCACCACCCCACTCGACCCGGGCGCGCTGGAAACGATGAAATCGGCTCGCACCGCACCGCGCGTACCGTTCGGCACGCTGATCGAGCATGGCTGGCTGAAACCCGGCGAGCGCCTGTTTTCCCGCGGTCGGCGCCATATGGCCCGAATTCGGATCGATGGCTCGCTGAGCACAGGCGAGACCACCGGTTCAATCCACCGTGTTGGCGCCCATCTCACCCAAGCGCCTGCCTGTAATGGCTGGACATTCTGGCACTACGAAGATCACGGCAAACTCGCACCAATTGACCTTCTACGCCGCCGCTATCGCTCTGAAATGGGCTTAGAAGGGTAGGCTAGCCGGAACGCTTTGGCGAAAACGCTGGGCAGGCCGTCGACATCGCCGGGCTTGAGCCACTCCGCCTGCCCGCCGGACGCGGAACCGCGCCAGACCTCCAATTTAAGCTCGAAATGCGTGAAAACGTGGCGGACCTCTCCAATGCGCTCGGCATTGCTTGCGCCAAACTGCTTCAAAAGGGCCGTACTGGCCGGATCGCAATCTGCCCATTCTGTCGTCGGCAATGCTAACATACCGCCGAGAAGACCTTTGTCCGGCCGACGAAGAAGCGCAACTTTGCCGCCACGCTCAGCAATCAATACAGCGCCACGGCGTTTAGGTTTGGGCGCCTTCTTGGTTTTCACAGGATAGCGCGCGGGATCGCCCTCGGCACGCGCTGCGCAAAGCTTCGAGACCGGGCAAATCAAACAGTTTGGTGATTTCGGCGTGCATACGGTGGCGCCCAGATCCATCATAGCTTCAGCGAACTCACCGGGCCGATCCTCGGGCACAATCTCGGGCACCACATCGCGCACCCGCGCTTTCACATCGGCGAAGTCCCGACCATCGGCCAGCAACCGCGCCATCACGCGCTCTACATTACCATCCACCGCGGCGGCGCGCTCACCAAAGGCAATCGCGGCTATTGCGCCCGCAGTATAAGGCCCGATACCCGGCAGTTTGATTAATTCAGTGGAATTTTCGGGAAACCCGCCCCGCTCAACGACAGTCCTGGCGCACTTCAACAAGTTCCGTGCCCGTGCATAGTAGCCAAGCCCCGCCCAGGCCGACATCACGTCTGCATCTGTGGCCGCCGCCAAATCCTCAACCGTCGGCCAGCGCTTGGTAAACGCCAGGAAATACCGTGTGCCATGGGGAATGGTGGTCTGCTGCAGCATAATCTCTGACAGCCACACCTTATATGGATCTGGCCGCTGCCCCGCTCGGCGCGCAGCCGGACCCACCCGCCAGGGCAAATCCCGCGCGGCCTGGTCGTACCAAACAAGAACGTGGCGGGATAACTCCCGAAGGCCTGTGGGGATCAGCGCTCTTAACCTTTTGTTTACCTGCAAATCTGTTCATGGCGCACAGATGATCAAGTTTTCTGACGCCGACCCAATAGCCGAAGCTCGCGCGCGAGTCGCCCTGCGATACAAGCGCGGCAAACCTGCTTATCGTCCGCAGAACACGCTGGGCCGGGCGGCGGCGAAATATGCGAAGTCGACCTTGCCAGAGCCCGGCTCTGGTCTGCCGCGCATCAAAGCAGCCTGGGCTGACATTGTTGGAGATGACATCGCCAAATGGTGCGTCCCGGAAAAACTCACAGGCAAAGCTGCCAATCGCACCCTGACCTTGCGCGTGGTGCCGCAAGCTGCCCCGATCATTCAGCACAAGGGCGAAGAGATCATCCAGCGCCTTTCGGTGGCGTCAGCCACGCGGGTGGGCAAACTCAAGATCGTGCAGGGCAATCTGAAATCTATTACCCCGCCATCCAAGCGTCAGAACCAGCCCCTTTCGACCAGTGAACGGGCCGCTCTGGAAGCCGCAGTAGCCGGAATTGAGGAGCCAGGACTGCGCCGAGCGGTTCTAAAACTCGGCGAATCGTTGTTTTCGATGCGACCTCACGCTGCCGCGAGCGAGTAGATTTCCCGGAAGGCCTGCGTTAACGATTTGGCAACCACGCCAACTCACTCTGAACAAAAGGTTATGCAGATGCGCATTTTCAGTCGCCGCGCCGCACTTTCCGCTTTCGCCGCACTCGCCCTGGCTGCTTGTGGTAGTGCTAGCGGAAATGGAGCGGGCGCTTCACCCGCCGACTCAGGCGATGGCCTGCCCGATATGGTGCTGGGTGATCCTGATGCGCCAGTCACCTTGGTCGAATATGCATCGATCACCTGCCCGGCGTGTCTGCAATTCCACGAAACCGTGATGCCCACTATCAAGGAAGACTATGTGGAAACCGGCAAGGTGAAGTTCATTTTCCGCGAATTTCCAACCCCGCCAGCCAATGTTGCCGTTGCCGGCTTTGCGATTGCGCGCTGCGCTGGCGCCGACAAGTATTTCGACGTTCTGGATGACATGTTTGATGCCCAACCCGGCATCCTGATGGCAGCGCGCAGCGGCGCCGTGCGTCCGGCACTGGAAGAGATCGCCAGCCGTCATGGCATTGCCCCCGGTGAAGAGTTTGATGCTTGCGTGAACAATTCAGACATTCGCGCCGATATCGCAGATGTCATCTTGTCATCGGAAGAATACCAGGTCGCCTCGACCCCGACGCTCATCCTGCAGGGCCGCAAAGTGGAAAATTCCCTCCAGTCGCGAACTGCTGAAGGCTTGTCCGCGCTGATAGATCTTGAGCTGGAAGCCATCGGCATTGCTGAGGGCGAGCAGTAAGTTGATGGAGCCAGCATGCACATAACCGAACTGCGTATTGCTGGCTTCAAATCATTTGTTGATCCACAGGACTTGCTCGTCGAGCCAGGACTAACCGGAATTGTCGGGCCAAACGGCTGCGGAAAATCCAACCTTCTTGAGGCTCTGCGCTGGGTGATGGGCGCCTCTTCGGCCCGTGCCATGCGCGGCGGCGAGATGGACGATCTGATCTTTTCCGGCGCCGATGGCCGCCCTGCCCGCGAGACCGCCGAGGTCACTCTGGTTCTCGACAATCAAGATCGCACAGCACCGGCCGAATTCAATTCTTCCGACACGCTGGAAGTGCTGCGCCGCCTGAAACGGGGCGCAGGTTCGACCTATAAGCTGAATGGACGAACGGTGCGCGGAAAGGACATCCAGCTTTTGTTCGCTGATGCGTCCACCGGTGCCAATTCGCCCTCACTTGTACGCCAGGGCCAGATCAGCGAGCTGATCGCCTCCAAGCCGCAGAACCGTCGCCGGATACTGGAAGAGGCCGCCGGCATTGGCGGGCTGAATTCCCGCCGCCATGAAGCAGAGCTGAAACTGCGCGCCGCTGAGACCAATCTGGAGCGGCTGACCGAGGTTTCCGCAGAAGTTGAACGCCAGCTGGAAAGCCTGAAACGCCAGGCCCGCAAGGCGCGCAAATATAAAACGCTGAGCGATGAGATCGGCGCGCTTGAAGCCTACAGCGCGCATCTGAAGTGGGAAGCCGCCAAGGCTGGCTTGATGGCTGCGAAAGAGCAACTCACAAAATATGCTGGCGAGGTCGAACAGTTGACCCGCAGTGTAGCGGTGGCAGAGACCGAGCGGCTGGCCGCTGGCGATGGCATTGCCCCACTTCGCGAAGCTGAAAGTCTGGCTGCTGCGAAACTGGGACAGGCGCGCATCGCCCATGCTCGTTTGGAAACCGAACAGAAAACCGCAGCCGATGCACAGGCGCGCCTTGAGGCAGAAGCCCAGCGTTTGATTGAAGATATGGAGCGCGAACAGGCCTCCATCACCGAAGCCGAAGCGGCGGTAGAAACGGCGCGTGAAGAACTGTCGGCGCTGCCCTCGGAAGATGCCTCCTCCGATGCGGACAAGGAAACAGCCGCGCGTGAGGCCCTGGAAACCGCACGCGAACAGCTTCGCGCTGCAGAAGTCCGCGCTGACACTGCCCAACAGGCCTTGTCCGAAGCACGCGCGCGCCAGCACGCTGCCCAATCTACGCGCGCAGCGGCCCAGAAACGTTTTGACGAAGCCGTCCGCCAGGAACAGAGCGCGCGGGCGCAATTGGATAGCTTGCCAGTTCTGCATGCCCTGCAATCGACGCTGCAAGACGCAGAACGCCGTGAAAACGCCTCTGAGATCGCTCAACAAGACGGTGAGCGCGCGCTGGACGCGGCCGAATACGCCGTCGCCGAAGCCCGTGAGGCCGAAGCCGCCCATGAACCGGGCCGCGCTGAGGCCGATCAAGCGCTTCGGGAACTCGACGCTGAAATCGGCGGGCTCAAGCGACTGCTCAAAAAAGCTGAAAACGTCAACGCACCGCCCGTGATCGAACGGGTGCGCACCAAGGAAGGCTTCGAGAAAGCCGTGGCTGCGGCCCTTGGCGATGATTTGCAGGCGCCAACCGATGATCGGGCCGCCCAGTTCTGGGGCGGAGCTGAGCCAAGCCGCGCGCCTTTGCCCCTTGGTGCCAAGCCCATGATCCATTTGGTGGATGCGCCGCCAGAGCTACAGGCACGGCTCAGCCAATGCGGCGTGGTGGACGCTGAAGAAGGCCCTCGCATCGCCAAGCAACTCGCCATCGGTCAACGCCTGGTCAGCCGCGAAGGTCATCTGTGGCGCTGGGATGGGTTTATCCGTACGCCCGAAGCGCCCGTCAGCGCCGCCGAACGCCTGCAGCAACAGGCGCGTCTGGCAGAAGCCGAATCCGAACGTCCGGCCGTGGAAGCGGCGTGCCGTGGGGCACTCGACAAGTTTGAAACCGCGAAAGCGGCCAGGATTGAAGCTGAATCTGCGCTGAAACAGATCCGCACCGACGTTCAGCCTCTCCAAGGTATGCTGAACCAGGCGCGAAGAGCTCTGGCCGAGGCCCGCCAGACCCTTGATCGCGCCTCCGTGCGACGTGACACCACCACCGAAACGCTATCGCGCTATGAAGGCGAACGCCGGTCTGCCGAAGACGCCCTGGCAGCCACGAACCCCGACTCCGGCAACGTCAACACAGATGACCTGGAAGCGCAGTTGTCTGCGGCGCGCCAGGCGGTCCAAACGGCCCGCGACGGCGAAACCGAAGCGCGCGGTCGCCTGACCGACCTCACACGCGGGCGAGAGCAGGCTGCCAAGCGCCGAGCCGGGTTTGAGCGTGATCTGGAAACCTGGGCACGGCGTAAGACTGACGCTGAAAACCGGCTTGAAAAACTTGTCACGCGCCGGCGTGCAGCCCTGGACGAAGCGAAAGCTGCCGGTGGACGGCCAGAGGCGCTGGCCGGTGAACTGGCGACGCTGTCTGATCGCCTGGACACGATTGAGACAGAGCGCAAAACCGCCGCCGATGCGGTGGCTGAGCGCGAAACCGCCCTACGCGAAGCCGAATCAAAGCTGCGTGAAGCGGAAATTGGCGCCTCAAAAGCGCGCGAATCCCTGGCCGGCGCCAAGGCGCGCTCTGAAAACTATGAGCAACGTCTGGCCGATGTCGTCGAGCATGCGCGTGAAACGTTCCAGCGTCAGCCTGAAGGCCTGTTGATGCTGGCGCGCGCTGGGCTGGACGAGGACGAAGTAGAAACGCTGGAACTTCGCGAAGCGGAAAATCGCGCCATGGTGCTGCGCCGGGACCGCGATGCACTTGGCGGGGTCAATCCCGACGCCGAACAGGAGGCAGAAGAGCTAGCTGCCCATATGGGCGCGCAAGAAAGCGAAAAAGCAGACCTCGCCGCCGCAATCGCCAAGCTGCGGGAAGGCGTGGACGCGCTGAATGAAGAAGGCCGCGGCCGGCTGGTTGAGGCCTTTGAGACAGTCAATGAGCACTTCAAGGCGCTGTTTACGGCGCTGTTCCGCGGCGGGCAGGCAGAGCTTCGCCTCGTCGACGCCGATGATCCGCTGGCATCAGGCCTGGAAATCATGGCCCAGCCCCCTGGCAAGCGCCTTGGCACGTTGAACCTGATGTCCGGCGGCGAGCAAGCCCTGACCGCCGCTGCGCTGATCTTTGCGGTGTTCCTGTCGCGCCCGGCTCCCATCTGCGTGCTAGACGAGGTGGACGCCCCGCTGGACGATGCCAATGTCGACCGGTTCTGCCGGATGCTCGACGAAATGCGCCGTCGCACCGACACCCGTTTCATCATCATCACCCACAATCCAGTGACGATGAGCCGGATGGATCGGCTTTTCGGCGTGACAATGCGAGAAAAGGGCGTATCGAAGCTAGTGTCTGTGGACCTTGGCACGGCCGAGGAACTCGTTGCGGCAGAATAGCGCGCCATGTCTAAAAATGAAGAGCTGAGAGCCCGGATCGAAGCCGCGAAACAGGCGGACAAACCGGCCGAAACCTCCAGTAAAACCAACACAACCGCGGCCGCTGCCGCGTCTGCCATGGGCCATGCCTTTGGCTGGGCTGTGGCGGTGTGTATTGGCGGGGCAATCGGGTACTGGATTGACAGCATGCTGGGGAGCAGTCCATGGGCGCTCCTGATTTTCCTGGTCTTCGGCATGGTCGCTGGATTCCTCAACATCGTTCGCGCGGCAAACAAGATGGCGCGCGAGGCTATGGCAGACGCTGAGGCGAATATTTCGCCGAAGACAGACGAATAAGGACGGGCTGGACGCATGGCTGAAGGCGGCGGTATCGACCCCATCTCCCAGTTTGAAGTGAAGACAATGGCCCCGATGGAAATCGGCGGCTGGGATATTTCCTTCACCAACGCATCACTATTTCTGCTGATGGCAACCGGGCTGGTAATCGTGTTCTTCTTTCTGGCATCACGAACCGCTTCAATGGTCCCCAACCGCATGCAGTCGGTCGGTGAGATGAGCTATGGCTTCATCGCCGACATGATTCGCAGCACAGCCGGTGAAGACGGGCTTAAGTACTTCCCGTTCGTCTTCACGCTGTTCTTCTTTATCCTGGCAGCGAACCTGATCGGCATGTGGCCGTATGCGTTCACTACAACGAGCCACATTATCGTCACCGGTATTTTGGCAATGGCGGTGTTCACGCTGGTGACGCTGATCGGTATCTTCAAGAATGGGCTTGGGTGGCTGAAACTGTTTGCGCCGTCTGGCGTGCCGCTTTTCGTGATGCCACTGCTGATCCCGATCGAGATCATCTCCTATTTTGCGCGCCCGCTTACCCTCGCCTTCCGGCTGTTTGCCAACATGCTGGCCGGCCATATCATGCTGAAACTGCTTGTGACCTTCGCCGCAATGATGGCAGGCGCTGGCGTGGTCGGCATTGCCGGGTCGGCGCTGACCGTCATCATGGCGGTCGCCATCACGGCGCTGGAATTCCTGGTCGCTGGTCTTCAGGCCTATGTTTTCGCCATTCTAACCTGCGTCTACCTCTCTGACGCACTGCACCCCGGACACTAGCTATACTGACCTGCGGCGTTCCGCGCCAAAGGTCGAACTTGACCCAACCCTTCGAACGCGCTTCACGGGCGCGTGACAGTTTCAAAGAGCTTCCAAAACAGGAGAACAAGTCCATGGAAGGTGATATCGCCCAAGGCATGCGTTACATCGGTGCTGGACTCGCAACCATCGGTGCCATTGGCGCCGCAATCGGTGTGGGCAACATTTTCGGCAGTTTCCTCGACGGAGCGCTGCGCAACCCCTCTGCGGCACCCGCCCAGACCGGTAACCTCTTTGTGGGCGCCGCCCTCGCAGAAGCGCTGGGTCTGTTCTCGATCGTGCTCGGCTTCCTGATCCTTTTCCTCTAGGAAAACGACAGACATCGCGGTTTTCGGGCGACCACACTCTCGCCCGAAACCAGCCCCCGACGACCCATAAGGCCGCGCCATGTCGCTCATCGCACTGACAGCTGAAACCGCCGCTACAAGCGACGCAGAAGCCGTGTTCCCGCCGTTCAATCCGGAATACTGGGAAAGCCAGGCGTTCTGGCTGGTGGTGAGCTTTGCGATCCTTTATCTCGTTCTGTCTCGGTTCATCCTGCCGCGCATGGCCTCAACGATGGAAAAGCGGGGCACGCGTATCGCGAAAGACCTGGATGAGGCGGCCCGCCTGAATGACGAAGCTGAAGAGGCCCAACAAGCCCTTCAGGTGGAGATGGCCAAGGCCCGGTCGCAGGCCCGCGAAACCGCAGCCGAAGCCCAGGCCAAGATCGAATCCCAAATCTCCGCTGAAACTTCGGCAGCCGACGAGAAGATCGCTGCGAAACTGGGCGAAGCGGAAGCCAAGATCAGCGCCATGCGGGCTGAAGCGCTTTCGAACGTCGAAAACATTGCTGCACAAACGGCCGAAGCGATGGCTAGCCGGCTTGGCCTAAAAGTTTCGGGCGCAGACGCCACCAAAGCCGTGAAATCGGTTCTGGACGCTCGATGAGGATGACAGACATGCCCCGCATCAGCCTTCTCATTGCAGCCGCCCTGGCATTGGCCCCGACAGCCGCCGCCGCAACCGATGGTCCATGGTGGTCTGATCCAGCCAAGGGCTTTGCACTTCTCTCGTTGATCATTTTCTTTGCGATTGTCTGGCGCGCCGGTGGCTTCAAGACCATTACTGGTATGCTCGACAAGCGTAGCGAGGACATTCAATCCCGCATCACCGAAGCGAAAGCGCTGCGTGACCAGGCCACGGCCATGGTTGCCGATGCCAAGCGCAAGCAGAAAGAAGCCACAGAAGAAGCATCGGCCATCGTAGCGCAGGCAAAAAAAGACGCTGAAGCCATGGTCGCCCAGGCCAAGCAGGATCTCAGCGCCCGTATTGAGCGCCGCGAAGCCCTTGCAGAGGCCCGCATTGCCCGCGCCGAAGAGGAAGCCGCCGCCGAAGTACGCAAAGCCGCTGCGGACGCTGCAACAGAGGCCACACGCCGTTTACTCGCAAGCTCCGGCACGGGTGACGATGTGTTCGAACGCGCCGCTGCCGAGATCGAAGGCGCGCTCAACTAGGCTCGGTCGCAAGACCGGCTTTTTCTAGTCATCGCCGCGATCCAGAATGTCTCCAGGCTTGCAGTCGAGCGCCTTGCAAATCGCATCGAGTCGAAGACGCAAATCCGTTTCGGTCCTTGCGGTTCTCTGTCTACTTGCGTGACGATCCGGAGCGGGACTATTTCACGCTGATCAACAATAAGGCCGTCGATGTCGAAGAAGAGACTCTTGAATTGAAACGCTGCAGCGCTGAAGACGTGGCAGACTGACATTCGCCGCACCTAAACAGACACGAGCGTCAACTCGAAATAGCCTTCGGAGCCGGAACACCCGCACGTCTCTGGCTTCAGGCAACCGACGTTCCAGCGGCCTTCATAGACTTTACCTAATTGTGTCGCCTCGCCGTGGCATTCAAAGACCGCTCCGTTGAGTTCACGGTATTCGGTCCGAATGGTCAAAGTCGTCTCGCTGGCGCCAATCTGTCCGTCAATATCGATGGGAAATGGGATACGCGGCTCCCCGTGGACAATCCACTCCATATCAGTGCGACCGGCGAACCCATCACCAAGGTGTATGAAGTCAACGAGCGCTCGACCATCGATGTCTGCGCCGTCCAGTTTTGACACTTGCTTCAAATACAACTGCCAATGCCCGCCCGGCTCAGGCTCTGTGTCGAGCAATGCACGAACTTGCGGCGAGACATCGAGCACATCGTCGCGATTCGGCACCGAAATCCCCTAGGTCAGCTGACCGCGCCCCGTCCCATGGTGGAGCGCGCAGATCAGGGTAAACAGGCGCCGTGAGGTGTCAAAATCCACTTCGACCTTGCCTTTCAGGCGGTCCTCGACCAGCTCCGAGCCCTCATTGTGGATTCCCCGGCGGGCCATATCAATAGCTTCGATCTGGTGCGGGGTCTGACTACGGATCGCGTCGTAATAGCTTTCGCAGATCATGAAATAATCGCGGATCACGCCGCGAAAGGGTGACATGGACAAGATGAAGGTGTGAACTGCCTCATTGGATTCGGTGGAAATCTCGAAAACGAGCTTGCGCTCCTTCAGCGACAGGGCGAGCCGATAAGGCCCGCTTTGCTGACCCGTAACCGCAAACTCGTTCTGTTCAATGAGATCGAAAATGGCGACACGGCGCTCATGCTCCGCTTCGGGGCCAGACGCGGCCAGCGTCTCATCATCGATTTCGATCGAAACCAATCGGTTATCAGTCATCGAAGCCTGCCCCGTTTGTTCGCACTGTCACAGAGCGGCGGTGGGCGGGCAACCCCTCGGCTTTGGCAAGGCGCGCTGCGGCCGGCGCAAGCGCGGCAAATCCTTCCGGCGTCGCGCGCTGGATCGACATCCGTTTCATGAAATCGGTCAGGCCAAGACCAGACGAAAACCGGGCCGCGCGCGACGTGGGCAGCACGTGATTCGAGCCGGTGACATAGTCGCCCAGCGCTTCGGGCGTGTGATGGCCAAGGAAAACAGCGCCGGCATGTTTGATGGCGGGCAACAGGCCTTCGGGATCGCGCAGAGCCAGTTCCACATGTTCTGGCGCGGCACGGTTGGACAAAACAGCCGCTTCCTCCAAATCCGCCGTCACCACGATGGCGCTGTGGTTTTCCCAAGCCTGACGGGCCACGGCCTGTGTGGAAAGGTCTGACAGCTGGCTTTCGACAACACGGGCCACAGCATTCGCCATGGCTGCATCCGGCGTCAGCAAGATCGCCTGGGACGATGGATCATGCTCGCATTGGCTGAGCAAATCGGCCGCAACCCAGTCGGGATTGGCGCTGTCATCGGCGATGACAAGAATTTCTGATGGACCGGCGATCGTGTCGATACCAACCTGGCCGAACACCTGGCGTTTCGCCTCGGCCACATAGGCATTGCCAGGACCGACGATCTTGTCGACCGGCTCAAGCGATCCGGCGCCATAGGCGAGTGCGGCAACCGCCTGAGCCCCACCAATCGGGTGGTAAGCCGTCACACCGGCTTTCAGCGCGGCATAGGCCACAGCGGGCAGCAATTCTCCGCCGGGTGCCGGCGCAACCATGATGACGCGTTCCACGCCAGCAATCCGGGCTGGAATCACATTCATCAGAACCGAACTGAGATAGCTCGCGCGCCCACCCGGCACATACACGCCTACGCTGTCGAGCGCGGTCCACCGCCACCCTAGCTGTACGCCGCTATCGTCAAGGAACCGGTGGTCCTGCGGGCGCTGTGCTTCGTGATAGGTGGCCACCCGGCCGGCTGCGAAATCGATGGCCTCGCACAGATCATCCGGGCAAGCCGCAGCCAAAGCCTCCAAGTCAACGGCTTCGCTGGTCAGCGTGTCGGAATTCAGCGCCAAGCGATCAAACTTATCGGTGTACTCTGCAACGGCGGCACCGCCGCGCGCACGCACGTCTGCAAGTATGCCGGATACAGTGGCGGTGACATCCTCACCGCCTTCACTGCGCGGGCCGATCAGGCGGGTAAACGTTTCTTCAAAACCAGCATCACTGGAGGTTAGATTCAGAACGCTCACCGCCGCCTCCGCTCGTGGGACGGCTCGTGGCGCGTCGGCCAGACATAATCGGAATCCAGCAGGGTTACGTCTACTGCTTCGACATCCAGCTCGATCTCGCCGTCACCTGCCAACAAGAGAGTCAGTTTTCCGCCGGGCGGTGTCTCATCGGCTTCAAACGACACATTGAGCAAAGACAGAACAAGCTCTGGATCATTTTGTGGCACACCGCGCACGCGCACACCGAGCACTGAATCCACGCCAAGGATGGCGCGCACCCGCAGTTTAGGGTCCCCATCATCTTCCCAACGATAGCGGTTCAGCTCGATGGAAAACCGGCGCGTGCGGCGGTCAAATTTCAGGTTGGCCGCCTTGGTCACACTGTCTTGCAGCGCCGCTGAGATCACTTGCAAATCGGTTGTGTCCTCGGCCATGAGGCGCAGAGGCGTCGGGTCTGACATGTCGCATCCTGTCTCGTGCTGTTAGTCACCTAGCCGGGAGACATTGGCCCCACAGCCGCGCAACTTGTCTTCCAGACCTTCAAATCCGCGGTCCAGATGGTAGATGCGGTTGACCACAGTCTCCCCCTCCGCGGCAAGCCCCGCAATCACCAGCGAGACAGAGGCGCGCAGGTCTGTTGCCATAACCGGCGCTCCATGGAGGGTTTCAACCCCTTTCACAATCGCTTCGCGGCCCCGCACCGTGATGTTTGCACCCAGGCGAGAAAGTTCCGGGGCGTGCATGAACCGGTTCTCGAAAATGTTCTCGCGGATGATCGATGTGCCATCCGCCAAGCTCAGCAAGGCCATCAATTGGGCCTGCAAATCGGTGGGGAAGCCGGGGTGGGGCTGGGTGTCAATATCCACCGCCTGCAGACGATGACCATTGCGCTGGATACGCACCGTTTCGGCATCACGATCAGCATCCACCGTGACGCCGGCCTGACGAAGCGCCACAATTGCGGCGCCCAACGCCTCGACCGGTGCGCCCTGCAGCGTCACGTCGCCGCCAGCGGCGGCGGCCGCCATGGCATAGGTGCCAGCCTCAATCCGGTCCGGCATCACCTTGTGTTCGTGACCTGACAGCGCTTCGACACCCTCGATACGGATCGTGTCGCTCCCGGCGCCACTGACATTTGCCCCCATAGCGTTTAGGCAGACCGCAAGATCGACGATTTCTGGCTCGCGCGCCGCGTTCTCGATCACAGTTTCACCCTTGGCCAGCGTGGCCGCCAGCATGGTGTGCTCGGTCGCGCCGACGGAGACGAACGGGAAATTGATGTGGGCGCCGGTCAAGCCATGAATGGCCGCAGCTTTTACGTAGCCACCTTCTACAAGAAGATCGGCGCCCATGGCCTCAAACGCCTTGAGATGAAGATCAACAGGCCGGGCACCGATCGCACAGCCGCCCGGCAAGGACACCGTGGCATGTCCGGACCGCGCCAATAGCGGCCCGAGCACATTAAAGCTCGCCCGCATTTTTCTCACCTGTTCATAGGGAGCGATAGTGGAGGCCAGCTCTGCGGCGTTCAAATGACAGGTCTTGCTGCCCTTCGGCCAGTAAACCTCCACCCCCAGCGTTGCCAGCAACTGGCTGAGAAACCGGGTATCGCTCAGGTCTGGCATGTTCGACAGCGCCAGCGGCTGGTTTGTCAGCAGGCAAGCCACCATCAGTTTGAGGGCGGAGTTCTTTGCACCGGAAATGCGAATGTCGCCGGTAAGGGGCTGTCCGCCCTGAATCGATAATCTGTCCATGGCGAAATCAGTATCGCCGCGTGCAGGCAAACGGAAGGCGAGATTGCGGCCCTGACGGGACTTTCACGCATTCGGAGCGGTTAAATAGACTGCTAGTGTACCAGTTGGCGTTGGCTGCGCCAGATGCGCAGGAATGCGGCGGCCCACCGACGCTCCTGGAAGATCAGCGTTTTCTCAACAGTGCCATTGGGGCGAAGGCCGGTTTTGACCATGATGTCCGGGGCGTCATCATCTGGAACGCGGTTTTCGACGTCACAAAGATTTTGCCGCCAAACCGTGTAGAGCTGGATCGCACGATTCAACGCTGTTTCATCCGTTGGGCTTTCTACACCCAGGTTCACAACCACATCATTCATACCGGTCCCCAACCTTATGTTGCACTAGCGTAATAGACATTCGCCCCGTCAATCAACCCTTTGGGAGTTGTATCTGACCGCGCCTGTTCCCGGCTCAAGGGAGTGTCTGCGGCAATTGCGGTGTTGCGAACAGTTCTCATATAGCATATCGCAAAGTCCTGATCACTCTCCGGGAAACGGTCCATGTCACTACGCTCATCTTTTCTTGTCGCTGTTGGCGCGCTGTTTGTATTGTCTGCATGCGGAAACAGTCAGCCCGCTGACGACCCATCCGCAAGCGATGCAAGTTCCGGTCCGCAATCGGTAACGCTTTACTCAACCCGCCACTATGATGCCGACCAACTAATCTTCGATGCTTTCGAGGCACAAACGGGAATTGAGGTTCAGGCTCGCGAGGCGGGCGCGGCGCAGCTTCTGGAAACCATGCGCGCCGAAGGCGATGCCAGCCCTGCCGATGTTATCCTGGCCGCTGATGCTGGCTCGCTGTGGCGGTTCAAGGATGCCGGGCTAACCCAGGCAGTGGCGTCTGAAACCCTGGAAACGGCCATACCAGCACGCTTGCAGGATGCTGAAAATCATTGGTTTGGTCTGGCAAAACGCTACCGGATCATCGCCTATGATCCAGAACGACTATCTGCGGAGCAGGTCTCATCCATGACCAACCTCACAGCCGCCGAGATGGAGGGCGAAATCTGTGTGCGCTCCAGCTCTAATGTCTACAATCTGTCCCTCATGGGAGAGTTGATCGACCGTCTTGGCAGCGTTGGCGCCCAGCAATGGGCCGATAGCGTTGTAGGAAACATGGCGCGCGATCCAAGCGGCGGCGACACCGACCAGATCCGCGCAATTGCAGCCGGCGCGTGCTCGGCAGCCATCGTGAACCATTATTATTGGGTCCGGTTGTCCCAAAGCGAGTCCGAAGCCGATCTGGATGTTGCGGCCAGCACGATGCTGTCTTTTGCCGATGCCGGAAACGGCACGCACACCAATGTCACGGCTGCAGGTGTGGCGGCCAATGCTCCGAATCCCGAGGGCGCGGTTGCGTTCATCGAGTTCCTGGCGAGCCCCGAAGGCCAAGCTCTGCTGGTGAGCGATACCAAGGAATTCCCCGTTGTGGCCGGTGTTCCCCTACCAGCGGGCCTCGATGGATTGCCGGAGATCATCGAGAGCGACCTCGATCTCAGCACGCTCGGCAACAATCAGGTTGAAGCCCAGCAGATCTTCGACCGGGCAGGCTGGCCCTGAAACCGCCGGAAAGCCTGACCATTCCTCTGATCAGTCAGCCGGGCCGAGCGCTCGTCAATATCTTAATGCTGCTCGCTGTTGTCGGGCTCAGCGCCCCTCTATTGTCCGCTGGACTTATGGGCGTGTTGTCAGGCGGTGGAGAAACCTGGGCGCATATTTCCGGCACGACCCTGTCGACCTACGCCGGCTCCACCGTGGTGATGCTGGTGCTAACCGGCATTCTTGTGCTTGTGTTCGCCATTCCGGCAGCCTGGCTGGTGACGATGCACGAGTTTCCCGGTCGCAGATTTCTCGAATGGCTGTTGATTCTGCCCCTGGCGGCCCCCGCTTATGTGCTTGCAATTGCCTATGCCAACCTGCTTGGCGTGGCAGGCCCGGTTCAATCGGGGCTGCGCGACATGACTGGTCTGTCGGCACGCGACTATTGGTTTCCGGATATCAATTCCTTGCCCGGCCTGAGTGTAATCTTGGCTGCCGCGCTCTATCCCTATGTCTACCTCGCGGCGCGCGCCGCGTTCACCACTACGTCGATCTGCACCCTTGATGCGGCGCGAACGCTTGGCGCAAGGCCGCGCGACCTGCTTTTGCGTGTGGCCCTGCCCGCTGCGCGCCCGGCAATTATCGCCGGGCTGTCTCTGGCGCTAATGGAGGCGGCTGCCGATTATGGCGCGGCGGACTATCTGGGCGTCCAGACCCTGACCGTGGGTGTGTTCCGCGCCTGGTCAAGCTATGGCGATGTCGGCGCGGGAGCACGCCTTGCACTGATCCTGTTGGCGTTGGCGGTCTTCCTGCAATGGCTGGAACGGTTTGACCGCGGCAGCGCGGGCAGCGAGGCCACATCCAAACGCTGGCAAAGCCTGACACGCGCGCGTCTCAACGGCTGGCATGGCTGGGCCGCCGCTGGCTTTTGTTTCGCCCTGTTCAGCCTGGGCTTCGGAATACCCGTGCTTCGACTGTTGTGGATCGCGATCGACACCAATGCGCCGGTCGCCAGCCTGTCCGGCGCAGCAGTGAATTCAATACTATTGGCAGCGGCTGGCGCAAGCCTCGCCTTCATTGCTGGTCTCGCCGTCGCCCTAGGGGCGCGGCGAAAGACAGGGCTTTCGCGTCTTGCCCGTTTGGCGGCTTCTGGCGGCTATGCTGTGCCCGGCGCAGTGCTGGCCCTGGGCGGCCTTATCGTTATTGGCTGGTTGGGGCTTGGCCTGACGGGGCATGTCGCGCTGTTGGTTCTGATCTGGATTTACGTCTGCCGGTTCACCGTGGCGGGCGCAGAACCGATGCAGGCCGCTTTGGCGCGCGCCCCCAAATCCATGGACCAGGCCGCCCGCAGTCTGGCAGCCTCGCCTTTGCGCCGGCTTGTCCGGGTTGACCTGCCCATCGCCATGTCCGGCGCGGTGGTGGCAGCGTTGATCTTGTTTGTCGAAATCCTCAAGGAGCTTCCAGCCACACTGATGCTGCGTCCGACCGGCTGGGACACCCTGGCGGTGCGGGCCTATGGCTATGCCAGTGACGAGCGGGTGGCGGAGGCAACGGTGCCGTGTCTGCTGATCACACTGGCCGGGCTTGTGCCCGTGATCTTGCTATCCGTGCGCCTGTCGCGGGCCCGCCCGGGTGAGACGGCATGATCGAGGCGGCGCTCTCTGCCTGCGGTGTGACCAAGAAGATCGGCGCTACAACCATCGTGGATGGGGTAGACCTGAATTTGCGGCCTCGCGAAATCACAGCACTTCTCGGCCCATCTGGCGCGGGCAAGTCAACGCTGCTGCGATTGTTGGCAGGCCTGGAAGGACTGGATGCTGGCGAGGTCACCATTGGCGGGTCTGCGTTGTCGCGACCGGGCCTCACGGTGCCTCCCGAAAAACGTCAGACCGGGCTCGTATTCCAGGATTTTGCGCTTTTCCCCCACCTGACAGCGCTGGAAAACGTGCGGTTTGGCCTGCCGCATCTAACAAAGGCGGACGGACGTGCCCTTGCCCTGTCCTGGCTCGACCGCATGCAATTGGCGGCCCGTTCAGGCGCCTATCCCGCTGAACTGTCCGGCGGGGAGCAGCAACGCGTTGCGATCGCCCGGGCGCTGGCCCCGCAACCGGCGGCCATCCTGATGGACGAGCCGTTTTCCGGCCTCGACCCCGCCTTGCGCGGCGGCGTGGCTGCGCTGACGCTGGCTGTGATCCGGGATGCGGGCGTTCCAGCTCTTTGGGTTACCCATGACCCCAGTGAAGCCATGATGCTGGCGGACACTTTGGCAGTGATGCAATCTGGCCAGATCGTGCAATCGGGACCGCCTGAAACAGTCTATCGCTCGCCCATTGACCTGGCCGTCGCGCAAGCCCTTGGACCGATCAACGAGATCCGGTTGACTGAAGATGCGGGCGTCGCCCTTGTTCGGCCTGAAGACCTGGTGCTGGACCCCGATGGCCCAATCGGCGCGACCGTTACATCGGTCCAGTTCACCGGGCCGACCTGGCGTCTTCTCGCAATGGCCGATGGACAAAACCTGATGATAGACTTGCCCGCCAGCACGCTTCCACCGGCGAGTGGATCCGCGGTCCACTTGACCATTCGCTCGCGCAGCTAGCCGGTTGAACTTTCTGTCATATTGCAAAAACCCCCTCGCCATAAGGCTGGCCGCCCCGTAACATTACACGTTGACGGTATGTATGGAGTGTGAGTGCCATGACGGCAGCGCCAATGCGTTTTGTTCTGATTACCCTGGTGTCCCTGTTCATTGCAGTTGCGGCGCAGGCACAGAGCTTTATTCGCGACACTGAAATCGAGCATACGCTTCGAGAATGGACCGACCCGATCCTTGAGGTCGCCGGGCTAGAGCCGAATGATGTCGGCCTCTATATCATCAACGACTCCTCGCTGAATGCGTTTGTCGCGAACGGTCAACGCATCCACCTGCATACCGGTCTGATTGTCGCCGCCGAAACGCCCGGCCAGTTGAAGGGCGTGATCGGGCACGAAACCTGCCATATTGCCTGTGGACACACGATCAGCCGCTCCCAGGCCGCCGGGGTGTCATCGCGCTCGGCTCTGCTCGCTATTGGCCTCGGCGTTCTCGCCATCGCAGCTGGCGCACCCGATGCGGGCGCCGCGCTGATTGGCGGTTCTTCCAGTTTCGCAGCAAGAACTTTCTTCGTGCACACCCGCGCCGAAGAAGCCGCAGCAGATGCCGCCGCAGTGGCCTATCTGGAAGCCCTTGGCCAGAGCCCGCGCGGCATCGTCGAGTTCTTTGAAAACTTCCGCTACCAGGAAGTGGTCTCAGAGGCCCGGCGTGACCCCTATTTCCGCGCCCACCCCCTGGCCTCTCAGCGGATTCGCACCACGCGGCAGTTGGCGGAAGAGACCGGGCTTTGGGATGTCGCGCCAGATCCCGAAGTGTTGAGACAGTTCGACATGATGCAAGCCAAGCTGATTGGCTTTCTCGACACCCCAGCGCAGGTCTACCGTCGATATCCACCAGATGACGTGTCTGCGCCAGCGCGCTATGCCCGCGCCATCGCCGCGATGCAGGCATCAGACATCAATGCCGCACTGAAAGACATTGAAGGGCTGATCGCTGAAGACGCGGAAAACCCGTATTTCCATGAGTTGAAGGGTCAGATCCTGTTCGAAAGCGGCCGCGTTGAGGAATCAGTAGAGCCCCATGCCACCGCCAATGAACTGATGCCGGACCAGGCCCTGCTGCTGATCAACCTTGGTCGCTCGCTAATTGCAAGGGGAGAGCCCGGTGATCTTGAGGCCGGTGAAGAGGCCCTGCGCGATGCGCTGATCGCGGAGCCCGACAATGCGTTTGCCTGGCACCAGCTCGCCGCCGCGCTTGACAAACAGGGGCTGACCGCACAGGCCCAACTCGCCACGGCTGAGTCCGCGTACCATATCGGAGACCTACCCCGCGCCAACGTTTTTGCCGGCCGGGCGATCGGTGATTTTGACCGAAACACACCGCTGTTTCGCCGGGCTTCAGACATCATGGCAATCACGGATCCGCGGCTTCCGGAAAATCAGGCGATCTACCGCCGCCGCTAAGCCTCACGGATTTGTCAGACGGCAACCTGCGCAGCTTAATGGACCTGCAAGGTGATCGATGCCAATTGGCATATAAATTCAAAGACTTCAGACATGAAGGCGCCTGCCATGACCAAACTCGCCATAACCGCGACCGCCCTGACCGCCCTTACACTTCTGCCAGCCTGCGCCCAGGATTCCAGCGCAAGTGCAAGCACGAACGATATGACCAAGGCGGAAGTCGAAGAAATCGTCCGCGACTATATCCTCGAAAATCCGGAAATTGTTGAAGACGCTCTTATCGCGCTTCAAGCCCAGCGCGAGTCCGAAGCCGAAGAGGCCCAGCGCTCCGCTATTTTGGCCAATGCAGACGGCCTCTACAGTTTCGAAACCGACTATTCGATCGGCCCGGACAACGCGGCTGTCACCATTGTAGAGTTCTTCGATTATCGCTGCGGGTTCTGCAAACGATCGGTGGACGAAGTGGCCGCCCTGCCCGTGAAATTCGATGGCGACGTGCGGGTAGTGTTCAAAGAGCTGCCGATCTTGTCACCGGAAAGTCGCCAGGCGGCTTTGGCCGCTCTCGCCGCTGGAAAACAGGGCAAGTATCTCGACATGCACGTTGCGATGATGAGTGAAAACTCAAGCCTGTCCAATCCGGAGATCAACCGGATTGCCGCGAGTATCGGCGTCGATGTCGAGCAAATGCGCAACGACATGCAGTCTGCCGAGGTGCTTCAACAACTGGCCGACTCTGAAGCGTTGGCGCGCAAGCTGGATGTCAGCGGGACACCGGCGTTTTTCATTGGAGAGCATTTCATAAACGGCGCGAACTTGCCGCTGCTGAACCGACTTATCAATGAAGAGCTGGGCTAAATCAGCCCTGCCAAGGGAGACGAAGGATCGGCGTAGCGCTTCTTGTTCATCCGCCCGGCCAAATATGCGTCTCGCCCTGCCATCACCGCCAGTTTCATTGCCCGGGCCATGCGAATTGGATCGCGTGCTTCGGCAATGGCTGTATTGAGCATGACCGCGTCACAGCCAAGCTCCATGGCGATGGCTGCATCTGACGCCGTGCCGACACCGGCATCGAGAATGACCGGCACGCGGGACTGTTCTATGATCAGCCGAATGTTCACCGGATTCTGAATGCCCAGACCAGATCCAATCAATGCACCAAGAGGCATGATCGCACAGCAGCCTGCATCCTCCAGTTTGCGAGCATAGACCGGGTCGTCAGAGCAATAGACCATCACCTGGAAGCCATCCTTCACCAGCGCGTAGGCGGCCTCCAGCGTGGCCTCCATGTCTGGATAGAGCGTGCGCTGGTCGGCCAGGACTTCCAGCTTCACCAGGTCCCAGCCGCCCGCTTCCCGGGCAAGCCTGAGCGTGCGCAGCGCTTCGTCGGCAGTGTAACACCCAGCCGTGTTGGGCAGGTAGACAAACTCATCGGGAGACAGGTGCTCTGTCAGCCGGTCTTCATTCGGATTGGAGAGATTGATTCGGCGCAGGGCCACCGTGACGATTTCCGCGCCCGCGGCCCGCGCAGCCTCTGCATTCTGGGCGTAAGAGGCATAGCGCCCCGTTCCCACAATCAGGCGGGAGGAAAACGCGCGCCCGGCAATCGTCAGCGTGTCTGTATTCTCGGTCATATGTCATTGTTTGGGCGTGGGCTCAGGCCAGGTCAACAACAACGCCTTGCAGGCCAGTTATGCCGATGCGGATCACCCACCGCCAACAAACTGAACGACTTCCAACTCGTCCCCGTCTTCCAGCAATGTGGCGCTGTGGGCCGATTTCGGGACGATTTCGCGATTGCGTTCAATGGCGATGCCGCGCGGATCGCCTTCCATCGTTGCGACCATGTCGGCAACACTCATGCCCGCAGACACCTCCCGAAGCTCTCCATTGATCCGGATTTGCATGGCGACTTCCCTCCATCGGCTCTTGCCTTCGGCCCCGATTTTGCGCAACACACAAGGCCATGACACCGCCTATTTATGTGCTGAACGGGCCGAATCTCAACCTTCTCGGCACGCGTGAGCCTGAAATTTACGGATCCGATACGCTGGCCGACATTGAAGCGCGGGTGCGCGGCGCATCCGGCAGCACCGAGATTGTGTTCCGCCAAAGCAATTCAGAAGGCGAACTCGTAGACTGGGTACAGGAAGCTGGTGCGTCCGCCTGCGGAATCATCTTGAACGCAGGCGCCTACACACACACCTCGATAGCCCTTCATGATGCGCTCAAAAGCATCAATATCCCGGTGATCGAAGTACACTTGTCGAACCCGGCAGCCCGCGAAGCCTTCCGGCACACCAATTATGTTGCCCCAGCAGCCAACGCAACGATTGCGGGTCTGGGCGCCCATGGCTATGTCCTCGCATTAGAGGCCCTTCTGGCCATGACCTCTTCCAAAAAGGACACCCCATGAGCAATGGAAAGTCGAAACTCGACACAGGCCTGATTCGCGAACTGGCAGCGATCCTTCGCGAGGCCGATCTGGGTGAGCTTGAAGTTGAACATGAAGGGCTGCGGGTGAAAGTGACCAAGCCTGCACCGCCGGCCGTTGCAACCTATGCTGCGCCCCCGGCGGCCCATGCTCCGGCACCGGCTGCAACAGGCACCGCGCCCGCGGCGGTTGCCGAGCCCGCCGAAGCTGTGGCCGACGAAAACGCTGTCACAGCACCCATGGTTGGCACCGTCTATCTTTCGCCAGAGCCCGGCACGAAGGCCTTCGTGAAGGAAGGCGACACAGTGAAACAGGGCGATACGCTGATGCTGGTGGAGGCCATGAAGACCTTCAATCCGGTCGATGCGCCCCGGTCTGGCACCATCACAAAGATCATTGTCAAGGATGCCCAGCCGGTGGAATTCGGCGAACCCCTGATGGTCATTTCCTAAAGCCGGAGCGATGACATGATAGAAAAAGTCCTCATCGCCAACCGCGGCGAGATTGCCCTGCGCATCCACAGGGCGTGTAAGGAAATGGGCATCGCAACGGTTGCGGTCCACTCCGAAGCGGATGCCGATGCGATGGCGGTCAGGCTGGCCGATGAAAGCGTATGCATTGGCCCGGCGCCGTCCAGCCTGTCTTATCTGAAGAAGTCCCAGATCATTGCGGCGGCAGAAATCACCGGCGCCGATGCCATCCATCCAGGCTATGGCTTCCTCTCAGAAAACGCCCAGTTCGCAGAGATGGTCGAGGCCCACAGCCTGATCTTCATTGGGCCAACGGCCGACCATATCCGCGTGATGGGCGACAAGATTGCAGCCAAGCAGGCCATGATCGATGCCGGCGTGCCGGTCGTGCCAGGTTCCGATGGTGGGGTTGAGAGCATCAGCGTGGCTAAGAAGGCTGCCAAAAAGATCGGCTATCCAGTGCTGGTGAAAGCCTCTTCGGGCGGTGGCGGACGGGGCATGAAGCTGGCACGCAGCGAGAAAGAGCTGGAAACAGCGGTCCGCACGGCCAAGACCGAGGCCAAAGCCGCTTTTGGCGATGATGCAGTGTATCTGGAAAAGTATCTGGAGCGCCCGCGCCACATCGAGATTCAGATCATCGCCGACACCCATGGCAATGTCTGCCACTTGTGGGAGCGCGATTGTTCAATTCAACGCCGCCATCAGAAAGTGTTCGAGGAAGCGCCCTCGCCCGCTCTGAACCAGGCACAGCGCGATGATATTGGCGCCATCGTTGCCCGCGCGGTGAAGAAAATGGGGTATCGCGGCGCCGGGACGATGGAATTCCTCTATGAGGACGGTCAGTTCTACTTCATCGAAATGAACACCCGAATCCAGGTGGAACATCCCGTGACGGAGATGATCACCAGTATCGATCTGGTGCGCGAGCAGATCCGTGTCGCGGACGGCGCGAAACTGTCCTTTTCCCAGGACGAAGTTCTGCTGGTCGGCCATGCCATTGAGTGCCGTATCAACGCCGAGCATCCAGAGACATTTGTGCCGAGCCCTGGCTTAATTACAGACTTTCATCCCCCAGGTGGGCCGGATGTTCGCCTCGATAGCGCGGCCTATGCCGGCTACAGAATCCCTCCCCATTATGATAGTCTGATCGGCAAGCTGATCGTCCACGGACGGTCGCGCAACGAGTGTGTGATGCGCCTGCGCCGGGCGCTGCAGGAAATGGTCGTTGGCGGTGTCTACACCACGCTCGACCTGCATCGCAAGCTGGTCGAAGAAAAGGACATCATCGATGGCCATTACGACATTCACTGGCTGGAGCGTTATCTCGCGGAAGAGTAAAGCCGCGTGAGCCTGCGACTGGATACGCGCACGCTGCTGGGATGTTACCGGCGCGGCGTGTTTCCCATGGCAGAAAGCCATGATGATCCAAGACTGTTCCTGGTCGACCCGGATTTGCGGGGCATCCTGCCGTTAGACGGATTTCACGTGCCGCGGCGATTGAAACGTACGGTCCGCCAGGATGAATTTGAAGTGACCGTCGACCGGGCTTTTTCTCGCGTATTGGAAGGGTGCGCTGCGCCCGCTCCGGGTCGAGAAAATACGTGGATCAACCCAGTGATCCACAATCTTTACAGTGCACTACACCGGGAAGGTCATGCCCATTCTCTGGAGGTCTGGCAGGATGGAAAGCTTGCGGGCGGACTATATGGCGTCGCAATTGGCGGCGCATTTTTCGGCGAGAGCATGTTCTCGCGGATGACAGATGCATCGAAGATAGCGCTTGTTCACTTGGCCGCGGTGCTGTTGCGCCAGGGATACGCGCTGCTTGATGCCCAGTTTCACAATCCGCATCTGGAACAGTTCGGACTGATTGAGGTCCACCGCGCCGATTTCAAAGACATGCTGCACGAGGCCCTGCAGCGAGAGTGCGTTTTTCCAGGTGGATCACCAATGTCGGGCGAGTTGGCGCTTGATGTGCTGGTTACGGCCTAGGGCCAATTGCGGTGCAGGGCTATTCTGCCGGTCCACTCGCCGCGCCGCAGCCGATCACCCAAACATCGTAGACCGGATGTTCGAGCGCATTGAGCCCTGGTGATGAGGAGAACATCCACCCCGAAAAGATCTGGGGCGTTTCTTCCAGACCCGCCTCGGTTTCCATCGGTGCAACAGACGCCACCGACAAGAAGGCTGAATTCTCCGGTGCCTGCTCTGGTGGCCGCGCAAAACAAGTGGCCAGGGTTATTTCGAGGGAGCCAAACACTTTCGGCTCACCAACCGTGACGGAAAAGTCGGTAGATCGCCCGGTTATTTTGTCGAGGCCGCGCAGAGTCGCTTCGCCGTTCTGCAACCATGTGTTTTCGATCAGAGGTGTGGCCTCTTCTTCCTCTTCGCCGTCGCCCTCAATCGGTTCGCCGGTAAGCGGGTCAATGGCTGGTGCGTCATCATCCGGGCCAACCGGGTCTGTTGCCGAGACCTCACTGACGGAAGCATCGTTCGGGCCGATAAGAGCCTCAAGTGCGGCGTCAACATTGCTGTAATCCGGCTGGTCAGTGTCCTGAGCCATGGCAAATATGCCGACGGCGGCAACGCATATTGTGGAAAGAGCGAGGGTTCGGATCATTCAGGATACCCGTAAGGATCATCGGCGGGCGCCTGATCGTCGCCACCGCCACTGCCTGATGCAAACGAGGCAAACAGCGTCAGCAGGTCAACCGAACCCTGCGTATTGGTGATCATGGAACAACCAGACCCGTCAAACAGGGCGTCTTCGGCACCGCAGACCGGTACTGGGCCGAGCTCAAAGGCGTCATAGCCCGGATCGAGCGCGATATAGGCCCCGCCGAGCAAACCATCTGTCTGAATGCGGGCAACGGCGTCATCAAAGACGTTCAAGCTTGAATCTACCACCAGGACCGCTTCCGCTTCATTGGTGGCGCGGTCCAAACCAATGGACTGGACAAGCCCGACCTTCACGCCCGCGACACGCACATCCGCCCCCCGGGAGATGCCGGACACAGAGCTGAAACGCGCGCCAAATTCGCGCTGGTCGCTGGAAATGCTGGCGTCGCCGCCTTCCGACATGGAAAACCAAAGGAAAAAGCCTGCCACTGCAACAACGGCCAGGCCAATCAGGGTTTCAACAAGAGATTCACGCATCGGGTGTCCAAGCATCGTAGTCGGCGTAGGTGTCTTGGCGTTTTCCGCCGGTGGTGTTTGAAATCGCGCCCTTGGGCTTTGTCGCGTAGAGCGTGCCGGTTAGATTGGGCGAATGATCGGTTTCCCATCCCTTTCGCGCAAGCGGCGCCTCAGTCGGTGGAACCTCTACCGTGTGGTGCAGCCAGCCGTGCCAGTCTGCCGGCACCTTTGATGGCTCGGCCAGGCCCTTATAGATGACGTAACGACGGTGGAAATTGTCATCATCGAGAGACGTGTTGCGGTCTTCGAAATACCGGTTCCCGTAGTCGTCAGAACCGACATAGGACGCGCGCCGCTTGATATCGAACAAGGCGCCGAGGGTGGAACTGTTCCACCAGGTGAAAAGCTTCAAAAACATCTGGGTCTGTCCTGATCCGGTCCTGTGGCTGGAATATGGCGCTGGATGCGGTTTAATTGAAGTCCCTTTGGTCTGGCAACTGCGCCCATGTACGCGGGCCGCCAGCGGTTCACGCCGCCACCGACTCGGCTCACCATGATGTGCTGAGAGATAAACAAGGAGAGCGTGATGGCGGACCTTTTTGTAGAAGGTGCCCCGCTGCGTGCACTGATCGACACGGCGCTTGTGGACGCCATCCCTTTGCGTGCGGACGAAATTGCGGAGCTTTGCCAAAGAGCGGCGACAATTCCACTGGAGCAAGCCGGCTGGATGGCGCTTGCTGATGGCCTCGATCGGCTCAGCGAAACACCCACCGATGACGAGCTTACCGCCGCGCTCGCCGCAGGTGTAAATGAAGATCTGATTGAAGCCGCACTCAGCCATCCAGGTGGTCCCAGCGCCGCGTCCAATGATTTGCGCCGCCGCGCGAGTGAAACGCACCTGCCCATCGCTGCTTTGGATCAAAAGGCTGCTGAGGCTGCTGGCACGACAGATCTGATGCGCGCCGTTTCCGCTGGATGCTGCCTTCTGCTCAATCCACAAACAGTGCTCCATGATAGCCCGGCCGTGGCCGTCGACATGGGCGCCTGGATCGCGCCAGCAGGTTTTGATAGTGGCACCGCAGAGGCAACACTGATGTCTGCCACGTCATCCATTGGTGATGATGGTACGATCATTCTAACCGGCCTCGGCGCTGCGCTTTTTGCGCTGGGGCTGGATTATGGAAGCGGTGAAGCGCAGGCTATGGCGGGCGCCATGGTGGCGTTTGCCGCCCACGCGTTATCGGGCAAGGGCCTTCGCAAAGGTGATGCAGCCCAGCTCGGCCTTACAAGCAAACGCGCACAGGCGAAGCCGGGTCCGACGCTGGCGGTGTTGCCACTTGCGTCGGACACACTCTCAGTCAGCGGCGCGGAAACCAATGGGCTTGCACCTATGCAGGCGCTGATCACCCAGGGCGGCGGCGCTGGCGATCTGGCCGCATCTGCCCGGATTGCGATCTCGCGCTGCGCTCCGCAAACCCTGCCGCGCCTCCTTGATGCCCTGGAAGACACAGGACTCTTCGACGGCGCCTCACCGCTGAGCTCAGACAAGCTGCGCGCGCGCGGGTTCACCACCGGCGCAATTGAAAAAGTCCAGAACGCGGTTGGCGAGGGCTTGCCTCTCAGCGCGGCGTTCTCGCGATGGGTGCTCGGCGATGACATAATCTCCAAGGACCTGAAGCTCTCGCCGGAAGCTTATGACACGGATGGTCATGCCTTGCTTTCGGCGATCGGCGTGCCACGCAAGGACATCGAGCAAGCAGAAGATCGCCTTGCCAGCCATGCCGAACGCGTTGCGCAGGACGCAACACAAGCTGCTGGCCTGGTGTTGGGCGCTTCAGTCGCAGCGCAAATCGCCATGGCCGAAATCGTAGCGACGAAACTGGATACTGCACCCGTTCTGGCGCTTCAGGGGGCCTCAGAAGCCGATCTCGCCGCGCTTCTGGACAGCGGCATAACTGCTTTGGTGCGCCCGGCTGCGAAACAGCTGGACCCGTCGATCGGTGAGCGCCTGGCCTTGTTGCGGGCCGGCCTGGACGCAGCCGCAGATGAGCCCGAAGATGCAGCCTTCGAACCCTTTGTGCCATCGAGCGACCCGCAATCGGCGGCGCGTACGCGTCTGCCGGATCGACGCAAGGGCTACATCCAGAAGTCCGCCGTGGGTGGTCACAAGGTGTATTTGCATACCGGTGAGTTCGATGACGGTTCGCTCGGCGAGATATTCATCGACATGCACAAGGAAGGCGCCGCGTTCCGCTCCCTGATGAACAATTTCGCCATCTCGGTGTCGCTGGGCCTGCAGTATGGCGTACCGCTGGAAGAATATGTCGATGCCTTCGTCTTCACTCGGTTTGAACCGGCCGGCGAAGTGACCGGGAATGACCGCATCAGCAAGGCCACGTCTATCCTGGATTATATCTTCCGCGAACTGGCCGTCTCCTATCTCGCCCGGGACGATCTGGCCGAGATTGGCGATATTTCCCATGACGGTCTTGGCCGCGGTGCGGGCGACGGCACCCGCGACGAACAGGCTTCGGAATTCAGCCAGGAAGCGGCGCAGATCATTTCGCGCGGCTTCTCACGCGGTCAGCTGCCCGACAATATCGTCATCCTCGACAAACGCCGCCCGGCAGAGGCCGGCGAAGATGACACGGCGATAGAGGCTGAGGCAGACCCGGAGTATAGTGGCGAAGCCTGCCCCCACTGTTCAAGTTTCACGGTTCGATTGGAAGCAGATGGCGCGCCGGGAGTGTGCGATACGTGTGGGCGGGCTGCAACGGGTTGATTCCACTGACCGGCGAAGAAAAACGCAGTTACATCCCTTAACTGGCGCGCAGATTGCCCGATAAGCTGGTAAGAATTCATTCACCAGGATGGGCCCGTGCCATGTTGAGACAGTTTGCAGCTTTGTGTTTTACCGCCCTACTCGCCAGTGCCCCGGCCCTGGCCCAGGATGCCTCTGAAATCGCCCGCGTGAAAGGCGGTGAGCCGTGTGAGGGCTGCAACCTCTTCCAGGCGGACATGTCGTTCAGCGTGCTGAAGAACACAAAAGTGGCAAATTCGCGCCTGCGCCAATCCAATATGTCCTTGGCGATCATGGACGGATCTGACTTTCGCAACACCAACCTGTCAGTCGCAAACCTGTTCGGGGCGCGCCTTACCGGTGCCAATTTCACCCGTTCGAATCTCCAGCGCGCCACACTGGTCGGTGCGCATCTGGGCGGTGCAGATTTGACCGGAGCGGATCTGACCGACGCCAATTTGTCGGGCGCGGAACTGGATACTGCAAAAGGTCTGACCCAGGACCAACTCTCTGTCGCCTGTGGTGACCGCTACACAAGACTTCCCGAAGGCTTCACCATTCCTCAATGCTGATGCAATTAGATCACAGTCATTAAAGGGATTTCAGTTCCCTTTGCTTAAGTCTGGTATTATTGGGAAGTGATGCGTGTTTTTGCGACCTTTGCTGTCCTGGCGGGACTGACATTTATCCCGACAGCACCGGCGCTCGGCCAGGCCGAAGTCGTAGGCTGGGCCCCGGACTATTCCGGCGCGTGTGCAGGGTGCAATCTTTCCGGAAAGCGCATGGTCGGCTGGACCATTGATGGCGGCCACTATGCCGAGACCGATTTCCGCAATGCAGACATGCGCGGCGTCAGCGCCATTCAGGCGGTGTTCGATGGCAGCAACGCCACTGGCATTAACCTGATCGGCTCTACCATTACCGGTGCGCAGTTTGAGAATACCCGCATGGACAATGCCCAGCTTCGCCGGGCCAACGCCACGGGCGCAAACTTTACGGGTGCAGGCCTCGCAGGCGCCGCGCTGGACACCGGACGGTTCATTTCGGGCGTATTTGAGCGCACAAACCTGTCAGGCATCACGGCGCGCGATGCGGTGTTTGCGGCCGCTGATCTGCGCGGCGCCATCGTCACTCGTGCGGACCTGACCGGCAGCGACTTCAGCGGCGCCAAGCTTCAGGATGCAACGCTCTCTGGCGCCACGCTGACCAATGCGATCTTTGTCGATTCCAACCTGTCCGGCGCTGACTTGCGCGGCATCCTTGGCTTTGCCAGCGCTGACTTTGACGGCGCCTGCGCCAGCGCCGACACGATGCTTCCCGAGGGACTTCAGCTCGACATCTGCGGCGACTAAGCTGTGCCTCAGGCGGGTGGCCAGACCGGCACACCAAATAGGACCGGGTGCAGCCACAATAGCAACGCCACAAACGCGCCAAGCCCCACCACGACCGAAATCACATCACCCATGACATTGGGTTGCGCCACGGCACCCAAATCGCCGCGCCGCTTCACGGCAATCCGGTCAATCACGGCATAGGCAAGGAACGCGCCGAACAGCAGGACGGAATTCAACTCACCATTGGCGAGCAGATGTCCAACGGCCCAGATCTTCACGGCCACCAACATCGGATGTTTCAGCGTCTTTGCTATGTAGCCTTTGGGCACTTGCGAGGCGACAAGGATGACCAGCGCAATCGGCATCAGCAAATAATTCAGGTGCCGGCCCCAGGTCGGCGCTGTGTATAGCACCTCTGATGGCCGCGCCGCACCATAGCCCCAGACGATCAGCACAAAACCGACCAGCGAGACGAGGCTGTAGAGCCCCATATAGGGCAGCTGGCCCATAGACTGGCGCAGATCAGCGCCTTCGGCCCGCGTGCGGAAGCTCGAAAACAGGTGCGGCACAAAAAACACCAGCAATCCGGCTATCAAAATGGTCATCGCTTAGCCCTCCCTCAGACTTTACGCTGCGTTTTATGCTCAATCTGCCGTCAACGAAACGTCCACGCCGTGGAGTGTCCAGAAGCCTTACCCCTTCTTCACCGGCGCCATGCGCAGGTTCAGTTCTTTAAGTTGGGTGTCATCCACCGGGCTGGGTGCGCCCATCATCAGGTCTCGCGCCTGCTGGTTCATGGGGAACAGGGTCACGTCGCGGATGTTTTCCGCATCTGCCAGCAACATGACGATCCGGTCGACACCCGGGGCAATGCCGCCATGGGGCGGGGCGCCATAGCGGAACGCGTTCAGCATCCCGCCAAATTCGGCTTCAACCACGTCGGGACCATAGCCGGCCATCTCGAACGCCTTGAGCATGATTTCCGGTCGGTGGTTCCGGATGGCGCCAGACGACAGCTCAATGCCGTTACAGACGATGTCATACTGGTAGGCCTTGAGGTCGAGGATCTCCGCCTCGGTTTTGGCCGCTTCCAGCGCCTCCATCCCGCCCTGGGGCATGGAGAAGGGATTGTGGGAGAAGTCGATTTTCTTGTTGTCTTCGTCATACTCGAACATCGGAAAATCGACGATCCAGCAAAAACGGAAGATATCTTTTTCCACAATGTCCAGCGTGTCGCCGACCTTCAGGCGTGCGGGACCGGCCAGCTTATAGGCATCGCTCGGCTTTCCGGCAGAGAAGAATACGCCGTCACCATCGCCCAGGCCCGTGGCTTCAAGGAAAGCGGCCAGGTGTTCAGGCTCGAAATTCTTCAGAACCGGGTCCTGGCTCACAACCACGCCGTCATCGCCAGCCTTCAGGCGTGCATAGCCAAGGCCGGGCGCCTGCATCTCTTTCTTCGCCCATTTGTCCATCTCGTCGAAGAATTTGCGCGACTGGGTCTGCGTGGCTTTGGGCGCCGGGATCGCGATGACCTTGCCGCCACCACCGGTGATCCTGGCGAAAATGCCAAAGCCGGTCTTGCTTTCATCGGTGAAGAACTCGGAGACATCCTTCAGCTCGATAGGGTTGCGAAGGTCCGGCTTGTCGGAGCCATATTTGGCCATCGCTTCAGCATAGGGAATGTGCGGGAACGGGCCTTCCGGCACGGTGCGGCCCTTGCCTTCCCAGTCCGCAAATTCAGCGAACACGCCATGCATCACAGGCTCGATGGAGCTGAAGACGTCTTCCTGGGTGACAAAACTCATCTCGATGTCGAGCTGATAGAACTCGCCGGGTGAACGGTCGGCGCGGGCATCCTCATCGCGGAAACATGGCGCGATCTGAAAATAGCGATCAAAGCCCGACACCATAAGCAATTGTTTGAACTGTTGCGGGGCCTGAGGCAGCGCGTAAAACTCCCCATGATGCATGCGCGAGGGGACAAGGAAGTCGCGCGCGCCTTCCGGGCTGGAGGCCGTCAGGATCGGCGTCTGATACTCGGTAAAGCCTTCCGACACCATGCGCCGGCGGATCGAGGCGATTACGTCAGAGCGCAGCACCATGTTCTTGTGCAGCGTCTCGCGGCGCAGATCGAGGTAGCGGTGCGTCAGGCGAATATCTTCGGGATAATCGGGTTCGCCAAACACCGGCAACGGCAGTTCAGAAGCCTCAGATTGAATAGTCGCTTCATTGACGCGCACTTCAATCTCGCCGGTCGCTAGTCCATCATTCACCAGTTCAGCGTCACGGGCGATCACTTCGCCCTCAATCGTGATGACGCTTTCGGTGCGTAGGCGCTCCACCACGGCAAAAGCCGGGAAATCAGGATCAAAGACCAGCTGCGTCAGGCCATAATGGTCACGCAGGTCGATGAACATCACGCCGCCATGGTCGCGGCGGCGGTGCAGCCATCCCGACAGTTTTACAGGGGTGCCGACATCGGATTTGCGAAGGTCGCCGCAGGTGTGGGTGCGGTAGGCGTGCATGGCAGGTCTCTGGTGTTATTCAGGGAAAATATCAGCGCCTGCGATACGCCGCGGCGCAGGGCGATGCAAGTGGAACACTGGAAACCCTGCGCGGTTTCGGCTAGGCCCGGTCAATGTCAATCGATCCTCTCGTCCCGATCATTAATCAGGACCAACTTTCCGACTTTGTAGATGCGCTGTCGCCGAGCGATTTCCTCTGTGTGGACACCGAGTTCCACCGTGAGACCACCTATTGGCCGAAGCTGTGCCTCGTTCAGGTTTCTGCGCCGGGCGTTGAAGGCCTGGTAGATCCCCTTGCCGATGATCTCGACATCGGGCCGCTCCTTGAGCTGATTGCCAGCGACAAGCGGGTAAAGGTGTTCCACGCCGCCCGCCAGGACATGGAAATCTTCAACCGCCTGATCGGACACCCGCCGGGACCGTTGTTCGACACCCAGATCGCAGCAATGGCGCTCGGGCTGGGCGATTCGATCTCCTACGACAATCTCATCCAGCGCGTGGTGAACGAAAAAGTCGACAAATCAAGCCAGTTCACAGACTGGACCCGCCGCCCGTTGAGCGAGAAACAGCGTGTGTATGCGCTGGGCGACGTTACCCATTTGCGCGACGCCTATCTGAAGATGCGCGACCAGCTAGACGCCAAGAACCGCATGGCTTGGGTCGAGGAAGAAATGGCGGAGCTGGAATCACCAGCGCTATATGACACCTCGCCAGAAAACGCCTGGCAGCGGCTGAAACTGCGTCGACCCAAAAAGGAATACGCTGCCATCGTTGCGGCCGTGGCAGCCTGGCGCGAGGAAGCAGCCCAGGCCCATGACCGTCCGCGCCGGCGCATTCTCAAAGATGACGCGATCCACGAAATCGCCGAGCAAAAGCCCACCAGCGAAGACGCGTTCGACCGCATGCGCGCCGTGCCGAAGGGCTTTATCCGCTCACGTCAGGCCAATGGGCTTGCCGATGCCGTGGCCGCAGCGATCGCAGATCCGGGCAAATACGCCCCGCCCATCGACCGCAACCGCCAGAACCCCCAGACACCTGCCGGGGCGCCGGAAATGCTGAAAGTCCTGCTGAAACATGTCTGCGAGGAAGCCAATGTGGTGCCGCGCCTGGTGGCGAATGCGGCAGACGTTGAGCGGATCGCCCGTGGCGATGACCCGGCAGACATCCCGGCCATGAAGGGCTGGCGGCGTGATGTGTTTGGTGAGAAGGCCGAGGCATTGCTCAACGGCAAGCTGGCGCTCAGTTTTGAGAGCGGAAAAGTGCGCCTGTTCGAGACCTAAATCAGGGATACTTGAGGCTTCAGGTCAAACAGATCCGCGGTCTGATACAGGCGACGTTCCACGGTTTCTGAAATCAGCTCAGCGCGTTCATGGCTGAACGACAAGACCAATCGCTCTCCCAGCGGCGCAAGCGATGCGCCCTTCAAGAGTGGGCCAGAGCGTCCTGAGAACGCAGCACCAAGCCGCATGACCTGGCCAAGCTGCCTCGCCCTTTTAAATTGAGGCGCCTGCAACAAATCCCGCTTTGCCCGCGGCAGCGAGAAACTGCGCGCGTATCGCGCCCCAACCGCACTGGCGATGAAGATGCGCTCTGGATGGGTGAGACCGGGCACACCAGCATAGAGCGCCTGCTCCGCCGCCATGGCCGCGCGATGATCTGGGTGGTAGCGCCCGCCACTATCGGCCAAAAGACAGGCCGCGCGGTGCAGTCGGCTTTCGCGCGTCCAGCCGCCCATGACCGGCTCGACGCCTTTGAAAGCATCGCGGGAAAAATCGAACAGGACTTCGCCAAAATCCGATTGCGCCACGTCCAGTCGGCCAGCAGCGATGATTCCGTCGACCAAACCGTCAGGCGTGGCCCCAGACATCATTTCCGACACCAAACCTTCACGCAGGCCATAGGATGATACCACGATCTCGCTGGCGCCTGACAGCTGCACCAACTCATCCAGCACGGCAGCCGTCAGGTGCAGTTGGGCCGCCCGCCGACCCGCAATCGAGGAGAGGTTTTCCACACGTTCTTCTTCCACATCCTTTGCCAATCTGGAGATGTCCCGGGCCTCCAGTGTAAAGCCCTGAAGGATGCGAAGGGGGTATTTGCTGTCTTCCATCGCCACCTTGGCCAAGGCGCGCCAGGCGCCACCGACAGCGTAAAGCCGCTCAAGCCCGACTTTGGCGATCGTTGACGTCGAAAGCGCCTCGCGGATGGTCGCCCGCACAAGCGCCGCGCCGCTCGCATTATACTGGGCAAGCGCCAGCGGGCCGAGCATCAGCGTTTCGCCCGCGCCGAAATCGCGCTCTCCGATGGGATAGAGCTCTAGGCTGGATCCACCCAGATCCGCGACCAAACCTTCGGCCTGGAACATGCCGCTGGCAACACCAAGCGCCGAAATCCGGCCTTCATCGACCCCGCTCAGGATGGACAGCGGCACTTTCGCCGCCACGGCCGCTTCGCGCGCGAAGGCCGGGCCATCTGTAGCCACGCGAACCGCCGCGGTTGCCACAGCGCGAACATCACGAACATCCAGCGCATCCAGAAGCGCCCGAAACCGGCGCAGCGCCGCGATGGCCAGCTGCCAGCCTTCCGGAGACAGTTTCCCGGTCTCGCCAAGTCCCCTGCCGAGGCCGGCCATGACCTTTTCATTGAAGCAGGGGCTGTGGGCTGCGCCATGCACATCATAGATCACAAGGCGGACCGAGTTTGACCCCACATCGATGACCCCGACGCGGCGTGCCCTCCGGTCTGTCATGATTTAGAGCGCTTCTTCGGGACAAGACGCGGCGGAAGACTGACTTCCAGTGCGCGGCCACGCCCTGACAGGCTGGGATTGTTCATGAAGTATTCGTGGGCACTGAAACCCTCGCTCCGTTTTTCAACTTGCACCCGTGAATAGCTGCCATCGGGGTTCATGGTCCAGCTTTGCAGGTCATCAATCAGATTGGCGACCATGATCTGGTTCAGCACTTGGCTGTGCACAGTCGGATTGAGCACGGGTACAAGAGATTCAACCCGGCGCTTCAGGTTGCGCTGCATCCAGTCTGCCGATGAGATAAACACTTTGGCATCGCCTGACGGCAATTCAGACCCGTTGGCGAAACAGACAATCCGGGAGTGTTCAAGGAACCGCCCGACGATCGACTTGACGTGGATCGTCTCCGACAGGCCTTCCATCTGGGGGCGCAAACAGCAAATTCCACGAATGATCAGATTGATCGGCACGCCAGCGGCGCTGGCGCGGTAAAGCGCATCGATCACATCCTCGTCGACCAGCGAATTCATCTTCGCCCAAATGCCGCTGGGATTGCCCGCCTTTGCGTTCACGGCCTCGGCATCGATCAGGTCTATCAGCGTCGATTCCAGATTGATCGGCGACATGGCGATCTCTTCGAAGTCTGGTCCCTGTTCTGGCGGGTCGCGGTATGCGGTGACGAAGTTGAAGAGTTTCCCGGCATCGCGGGTCAGGGATTCCTTTGCCGTAAACAGCGACAGGTCGGTGTAAACCTTGGCCGTCACCGCATGATAGTTGCCCGTGCCGAAATGCGCGTAAGAGCGCAGCTGCCCGTCCTCCTCGCGCACCACCAGGGAAACTTTCGCGTGGGTTTTATACTCAATAAAACCATAGACCACCTGCACGCCGGCGCGTTCCAGGTCCCGGGCGAGACGAAGATTGGCCTCTTCGTCAAACCGGGCCTTGATCTCGACCAATGCGGTGACGTTCTTTCCTGCTTCTGCCGCCTCGATCAAAGCGGCAACCACGGGCGAATTCGAACTGGTTCGATAGAGGGTCTGTTTGATCGCCACGACGCTGTCATCGGACGCCGCCTGGCGGATGAACTGCACCACCACATCAAAGCTTTCATAGGGGTGGTGAACCAGAATATCCTTGGCACGGATGGCGGCGAAACAATCCCCGCCCATTTCGCGAATGCGCTCGGGATAACGCGGTTCATAGGGCTGAAACAGCAAGTCGGGCCGATCGTCGATGATCAGCTCGCTCAGCTGCGTCATCCCGAGCACGCCGTCAGACAACACCACGTCGCCGGGTTCGGCCTCGATTTCCCGAATGATGAAATCCCGGAGGGCCTTGGGCGCGCCCTTACGGAATTTGATCAGCACAATCCGGCCACGACGGCGGCGTTTCAACAGGATCTCGAACTCACGGATGAGGTCTTCAGCTTCTTCCTCGATCTCGATGTCGCTGTCGCGAACGATCCGGAACATGCAGTGCCCATTGGCCTCATAGCCTGGATAGAGAAGGTCCAGGAACAACAGCAACACATCTTCCAGCGCAATGAATCGCGTTTCCCGGCTCGTGCTGCTCGGCAACCGAATAAAGCGCGGGGAGAAGGCGGGAAGCGGCACCAGCCCCGTGAGTGTATCCCCGCCGGCGCGCGGGCGCAGGCTGATAGCGATAGCAAATCCAAGATTGGTGATGAATGGGAACGGGTGCGCAGGGTCCACTGCCAGCGGCGTCACAATCGGATAGATTCGTTGCTCAAAGTGTTTCCTGAGCCAGGAGCGATCACCTTTGTTGAGGTCCGCCGCGCCCAGCACGCGCAGATTCTCATCGGCCAGTTCCGTGCGCAGGGCCTGCCAGCGATCCTGCTGGTCCTCCATCAGCTTGGAACACGCCTCTTCGATGCGTTCGACCTGTTGCGCAGGGGTCAGGCCATCCTGACTTGGCTTGACCAGTCCAGCCCGCACCTGCTCGCGAAGGCCCGCATAACGGACCATGTAGAACTCATCCAGATTACTTGCCGAGATCGACAGAAACCGCAGGCGCTCCAGGACCGGGTGGTCAGGATTGGCGGATTCTTCGAGCACACGTTCATTGAACTGAAGCCAGGACAGCTCCCGGTTCAGAAACCGGTCGGGCAGGTCCATCAGAGGACGTTTTTTCTTTTTGGCCCGAGCGGGCACCGCCGTGTCAGTCATGGACCTAACCGTCATCCTCTTCGGGCGGGCCGTACATGCCTTCCAAAGCGCGCCTCGCCACGCCCCGTGTCAGCCCCGAACCCCCAACGCTTTCACCTGACAAGCGTTTCACACATTCCTCAATATCTTCATAGCTCCGCTTCAGGCGCCGGACCAGAAATCGCGCAACATCTCCGGGCAGGTCAGCGGCATGGCGGCTGAGACCGGCCTCCAGACGGGCGCTGATCATGTCTTCGTCAGGCGCGAACAGCTCTGCCAGAGGCATGGAGACCAACCGCGAGGCAAGATCGCGGTTGTCGACCTGCCAGACTGACGGCGGCGCAGTGGCTGTAAACAAGATCCGGCCACTCGATTCAGCGGCGAGATTCAAAAGCTCTAGCAATTCCGTTTCATCGGCAAGCACGTCGCCCGGGTCGAACGCCACCGCGCCAGCCGCCAACTCCCGGCACGCGCTTTCCCCCAGCCCCGAAAGGTCAGATGGTGCCAACAGGGCGGCGCCGTGCTCAAGCGCCCAGCATCTTGCCAGCGTTGTGCGTCCCGATTTTGGAGGCCCCACAAGGCAGACGGCGGGAAAGGGCCAACTTTCAGCGTCCCGCAGCAAGGCAACGGCCGAGCGGTTACTGCTGGTCACGGCAATCGTGTCGAAGCGGACCGGGGGTCCGGTAAAGTCGAAACTCGATTGAACCGGTGAACGCCCCGTCGTCATGGTGCAGTCTTTCAGGGAAGCGAACTGACCGCTGAGCGCAGGACGAAGCCATAGGTTCCGACATCCAGTGCTACGCCGCGCTGGCGAAGGTCCAGACTAAGCCGGTCTTCTTCACCGGCATAGGCAAATCGAACTTGTGCGCCATCGCGTGCAACGGCCTGGGTCTGGAATTCCGACACAAGCGGTGAGCGCGACAAGGCTCCGCGCAGCGTGTTCCATTCGGCCAGCGACGTATAAAGCACGTTGGCCGTGATTATGGTGCGTGTGCCAGACCGAATGATGGAGTTGCGCTTCCAGGTCTGGCTGAGAAGTTCGCTGGTGGCGAGCGCTGCATCGGTCACATCTGTCGCCGTGCGGGTCGTGCCGAGCGATATCTGCCCCGTCGAGGTCAGCACGCTGACGCTCACGACATATCCGCCAGCACTGCCGCGCAACTCTGCCACAACGGCGCGTTGGGCGTTGACCATGGCCGCGTCGGCCTGGAGGTCGATCCATTCTGTCAGCGGGCCCATTTGCAGATCTGCACGGGTTACAAATGGCGCAAGCGCACCGCGGTCAGAATCGGGCCAGGCCGCAGCCCAGGCAAAGTCATCCCGGCCATTCCCCACAGGCACCACCATCGCCAAGGGAGCCTGGCGATCCAGATACGGGATTTGCTGCTGGTCGAGGAATGCGCGCACGGTCTGCGGGTTCATCACAACTGACAGCACGCCGACATAGCGCCCGCCTCCGCGCGTTTCTTCCTGCACGTCCACAGCGGCCGCCAGCCTTTGCGCGAGTTCGGGTGTGATCAGCACACCGCCCGCGCTGGCCAAGTCTTCCGGAAGTGTGATTTTCGCGATCAGGGATTCAACGCCAATCCGGCGGGCCTGGTTGAAGGCACGTTGCTGGGCTTCAATCACACTGTCGGCGGTCTGATCGACCTCAATGTTGGAGACGGTGTAGACCTCGCGAGTCTGGGCCTGCGCCATCGAAAAACCGGCCATCACCGCCAGCACCACAAGCCAGATAAAGCGAATCATGTCAGCTGCGCTCCTTGTTTCGCAGATCGTTTAGCAGGCCCGCGCGGCGGCCGGAACCGCCAAGCGACACTGGTTTCACCTTTTTCCCCATGGTATCGCGCCCTCCGACATGACTGACGAGACCAAAACTCCCCTGACCTACCGCGATGCCGGTGTCGATATTGAGGCGGGCAATGCGCTCGTATCTGCCATTGGGCCGCTGGCCAAAGCCACTGCCAGACCCGGCGTGCTGGGCGGCGTCGGCGGCTTTGGTGCGCTGTTTGATCTGAAGGCTGCCGGATATGAAAATGCCGTGCTTGTCTCGGGCACAGATGGTGTCGGCACAAAACTGATGCTAGCCTTCGAAACCGGCCGTCACGACACAATCGGCATCGACCTTGTCGCCATGTGCGCCAATGATGTTTTGTGCCAGGGCGCAGAGCCGCTGTTCTTCCTGGACTATTTCGCCACTGGCAAACTGGAACCCGGCATCGCGGAAGCAGTCATTTCAGGCATCGCGGAAGGCTGCCGCCAGGCGAGTTGCGCCTTGGTGGGCGGCGAAACCGCTGAAATGCCGGGCATGTACCCGCCGGGCCATTATGACCTCGCAGGCTTTGTGGTTGGCGCCGTGGAGCGCGCCGCGATGTTGCCACGCACAGACGATATGGTTGCAGGCGATGTCCTCATCGGGCTGTCCAGCTCTGGCCCGCACTCGAACGGTTATTCCCTGATCCGCAAGGTGATTGACCGGTCTGGCGTCGACCTGGCCGCGCCCTGCCCATTTGCAGATGGCAGTTGGGCCGAAGTGTTCCTCGCCCCGACCCGGCTCTACACCACACCCACGCTACCCCTGATCAAAGCGGGCTTCGTGAAGGGGCTTGCCCACATTACCGGCGGCGGGCTGACGGAAAATGTGCCTCGCATGTTGCCAGACGTTCTGACCGCCAAGATCGATTTCGATGCATGGACGCCGCCCGCCGTGTTTGAGTGGCTTCAGACCGAAGGCGGCATTGAAGACCACGAGATGGCGCGCACCTTCAACCTTGGCATCGGCATGGTGCTTTGCGTTTCAGCAGACCAGGCGGACGGTGTATTGCAAAGCCTCAGGGATATGGGCGAAATACCCGTTCGGGTTGGAACGCTCATAGCCGCATGAACAAGATCCCGTTTGTTGTTTTGATATCGGGCCGCGGCTCGAACATGGTTGCCTTGCTAGAAGCCGCTGCTGCAAATGACTATCCTGGGCGCTGCGTACAGGTGTTGTCCAATAGGCCCGGCGTAGCAGGGCTGGACAAGGCGGCAGAGTTTGGCGTGGCCACGCGCGCAATCGATCACAAGACTTTCGGAAAAGACCGGGAATCTTTCGAAAGATCGGTGGACGCGGCGATGCGGGAGTCGGGTGCGCAGTTCATTGCTCTGGCGGGGTTCATGCGCGTCCTAACGCCCTGGTTCGTCTCACAATGGTCAGGTCGGATGATCAATATCCATCCATCGCTGCTGCCGAAGTATCCCGGACTGGACACCCACCAGCGCGCCATTGACGCTGGCGACAGTGAAGCCGGCTGCACCGTTCACTATGTGACCGAGGGTGTCGATGAAGGCGAAATCATCGCTCAGGCCAGCGTGCCGATCTTGCCCGGCGATACATCCGACACACTGGCGACACGCATCCTGCCGGAAGAACACAGCCTGTATCCCGCAGCGCTGGCCAAAGCTCTCCGGACACACGCAGCCTCTACCCCATCGTCGGGATGATGAAGGCCTGGTCGCCGATGTCGCCTTCGGGCCAACGCTGGGTGACGGTCTTGATCTTGGTCCAGAACTTCACGCCTTCGGGCCCATGCTGATTGGTGTCGCCAAAGGCTGAGCGCTTCCAGCCGCCAAAGGTGTGATAGCTGACCGGCACCGGGATCGGCACATTCACACCGACCATGCCCACATTCACTTGGGCCGCGAACTCGCGGGCGGCACGGCCGTTGGAGGTGAAGATCGCGACGCCGTTGCCATATTGGTGGTTTGACGGCAACGCCGCAGCCTCTTCCAAACTGTCGGCGCGCACGATCTGTAGCACCGGGCCGAAGATCTCGTCCTGGTAGCTGCGCATGTCGGCGGTGACATGGTCGAACAGGGTTGGGCCAACGAAGAAGCCCTTCTCGTGGCCCTGAAGTGTGTGGCCGCGGCCATCGAGAACAAGCTCTGCGCCCTCTTCCGCGCCCATGCGGATATAGTCTTCGACTTTGGCCTTGTGGGCGGCGGTGACGACCGGGCCGTAGTGGGCATCTGGATCCGTGGAGACGCCGATATTCAGCGCCGATGCGGCCTCGACCATGCGCTCGCGGAATTCATCGCCGGTCGCCTTGCCGACGGTGACCGCCACCGGGAGCGCCATGCAGCGTTCCCCGGCCGAGCCATAGGCCGCGCCGACAATATCCTTCACCGCCTGGTCCAAATTGGCGTCAGGCATAATGATGCCGTGGTTCTTCGCCCCGCCCATGGCCTGGACGCGTTTTCCGTGGGCCGTACCGGTGGCGTAGACATATTGGGCGATGTCGGACGAACCTACGAAGCTGACCGCTTTCACATCAGGATGGGTGAGCAGCGTATCCACGGCAACCTTGTCGCCATTCACGACATTCAGCACCCCGGCCGGCAGACCGGCTTCGAGCATCAATTCGCCCAGGCGCATCGGGACGCTGGGGTCTTTCTCGGACGGTTTCAGGATGAACGTATTCCCGCAGGCGATGGCCACGGCGGCCATCCAGCAGGGGATCATGGCCGGGAAGTTGAACGGCGTGATGCCGGCGCATACACCTAGCGGCTGGCGCATGGAATAGACGTCGATGCCTGGCCCGGCGCCTTCGGTGTATTCGCCCTTTTGCAAATGCGGGATGCCGCAAGCGAATTCGACCACATCAATGCCGCGCTGCACATCGCCCTTACTGTCAGCGACAACCTTGCCATGCTCGGACGACAAAAGATGCGCCAGTTGGTCAATATTGGCTTCAAGTAAGCGTTTGAACTCAAACATCACCCGCGCCCGGCGCTGGGGGTTGGTCGCCGCCCAGCCCGGAAATGCGGCCTGGGCCGCCGCTATGGCGGTGCTCATCTCATCTTCTGTGCAGAGCGACACCTGGGCCTGCACCTCGCCCGAATTCGGGTTGAATATGTCTCCGAAGCGGTCGGAAGTTCCCGCAACGCGCTCGCCATTGATGAAATGATGTACGTCGCGCATGGCACGGCCTCCCTGGAACTTCTGAACGATCTTTGGGAGTGATCTAAGCGGATTAGCCGCCTTGTTCCATGCCTGTTTCGGGCGCACCAATGCCAGCGGCCTGAAGATGCGGGCCAAGGCGACCGGATATCGCCAGGAAAAACATTCGGTAGTCACTGATCAGCGACCATACAGGGTGGGTGAATGTTGCAGGCGTGTTGCGCTCAACAAAGGCATGACTGACCCAGGCAAAGAAGTAGCCCGACATCGGAACCGCGATCAGCAACCACCAGGTCTGAGTCACAAGCGCCCAACCCAGCACCGATAAGGCCAGCGCGCTGCCGAGATAATGCCAATATCGCGTGACGGGCTTGGCGTGTTCTCGCAGGTAGAAAGGCCAGAATTCAGTGTAGGTGGCTTTGCGTTCGGACATGCGGTCCCCTGAAGTAATTTATTGGCCTGCCGGCCAGAGCCTACGCCTTGCTGGTGCCCGGAATGCGAAGGACCTGGCCGGGATAGATTTTGTCCGGATGGCTCAGCATCGGGCGGTTCGCCTCGAAAATCTCTGGGTAAAGCCGCGCGTTACCGTAATATTTCTTTGCAATCTTCGACAGGGAGTCGCCGGACTTCACCGTATAGAAGGTGGTCTCGCTGGCATCCATCTGGTCATCAACGGCGCCGATTCCCTGGACGTTGCCAGCCGCCAGAATGATCTTTTCCTTGGTTTCCTGGTCCGGCGCGGTGCCCTTGAGTTTCACTGTCTCACCCTCGACCACGATTTCGAAGTCGCGGCCCAAGCCATCATCCAATCCGAGGTCGCGGACTTCTTCCTTGATCGCCTTGGCTGGATCTTTCTTCCCGCCCAGCAATTCCTTGCCCTTATCCGTGATGAATTTGAAAATACCCATGAGCCCGCTCCTTCTTGAGTGTTTCGGTATCGATACAGGGCTGTAGCGCGAAATTGCAGGATGCGGAATGCCTGCACTGATTTACGCTGGGAGACGGCTGGCCTTTTCAGTCAAGAAAGCGCACATAAGGCGGAGAATAATGCGGAGTATTCCGCACAAAGGAGGACAAACCACTATGCGCGAAGCTGTTATCGTTTCCACCGCCCGCACGGGCCTCGCCAAAACCGGCCGTGGCTCTTTCAACAATACACATGGCATCACTATGGCCGGCCACGCCATCAAGCACGCCATTGCGCGCGCCGGCATTGATGCCGCGGAAGTCGAGGATGTCTATCTCGGCTCGGCCCAGCCTGAAGGCGCCACGGGCATGAACGTGGCGCGCAATGCGGCGCTTTGGGCCGGTTGCCCCAGTTCCAGCGCGGGCGCCACCATCAACAGATTTTGCTCATCGGGTCTTCAGGCTATCGCAAATGCGGCCCACACGGTGATCAATGAGGGCGCCCCGGTTGCGATTGGCGGCGGCGTGGAAAGCCTGTCGCTGGTTTCCCATTCCGGCAAAATGAACACCTACAAGATCACCGAAGACGTGCTCATGGCCCAATGGCCTGCGATCTGGATGTCCATGATCGAGACGGCTGAAATCGTTGCTGAACGCTATGGTGTCTCCCGCGAATACCAGGATGAGTACGCTGCCGAGAGCCAGCGCCGCACGGCTGCATTCCAGGAAAGCGGTAAAATGGCGGAAGAAATCGCGCCGCTGACCACGACCATGATCCTCAAGAACAAGGAAACGGGTGAAATCACGGAGCAGGAAGTCACCGTTGACCGGGACGAATGCAATCGCCCGGGCACGACCGCTGAATCTCTTGCCGGCCTGAAGCCCGTCCTGCAGGGCGGCATGCAAGTTAAAGAAGGCAAGTATGTCACCGCCGGCAATGCGTCGCAGCTGTCTGATGGCGCCGCTGCCGTTGTGGTGATGGAAGCGGAAGAAGCCTCCAAGCGCGGCATTGAGCCCCTCGGTCGATTCATGGGCTTCAACGTGGCTGGCTGTGACCCGGACGAAATGGGCATAGGACCGATTTTCGCTGTTCCCCGCCTCCTTGAGCGCCACGGCCTCAAAGTCGATGATATCGGCCTGTGGGAGCTGAACGAAGCGTTCGCGAGCCAGTGCCTATATTCACGTGACCGTCTGGGCATCGATCCAGAAATCTACAATGTGAATGGCGGCTCGATTTCTATCGGTCACCCGTTCGGCATGACCGGCGCCCGCTGCACCGGTTCCCTGCTGCTGGAAGGGCGCCGTCGCAAAGCGAAATATGGTGTCGTGACCATGTGTATTGGCGGCGGACAGGGCGCAGCCGGACTGTTCGAGATTTATAGCTAGCGACAGTCCACAACTCCTTTGATAGAAGGCGGGTCATGCTGATCCGCCTTCTTTTCGTTTGCGCCCTGACTTCCATCACCGCCTGTGGCGCGCCCCCGGCTGACGACACGCATGGCGTGACCACCGACCCGAATGCGGCCATCGGCTTTTTCACTGAAAACACCCCACCGCCAGACACGGCCCGCGATGTTCGCGGCGACGGTGTGATGCGCGATGCCGATGAGCGGCCCTACGGATACACACTGCTCGGCCAGAAACTGCCCGAAATCGAAGCTCCGCGCCTGGACGGCAGCACGTTTCGTTCAGCGGGAATCGACCAATGGACGGTGATCAAAGTCTGGGGCATCTGGTGCGGCGATTGTCGGCGGGACTCACCATATGTGGCGGAGTTGGCAAACGCCATCGCGTCTGATCCGGACCTCAACTTTCACTCCATTCACACACCGCCCAGCGCGCGGCGCGTAGATGAAGCCTATGGCGACTATGGCTCCGTCGAAGCCTACTTCGAAGAGCAAGGTTACAGCTTTCCTGTAGCAGTCGATGCAGATGCCTCGATCCGTGACGCACTCGGAATCGCCTGGACGCCCAGTTACCTACTAGTGGACGCTAGCCGCCGTGTTCGCGGGTTCCGCACGGATCTTTCCGTCGCCGGTTCAGATTCTGTGGACGTGTTCCTTCACGATATCGCTGAAGTGCGCGCTGAAGTCGAAAACGCCGCGCCAGTGACGCCCACCATTGGCGCCGACAACGCCATGCTGCTAAACGGCCCAACCGCGTTCACACGCCCTGCGCTAGCAGCCGCGTTTCCGGGACTGGACATCCACGGCGGCACGCAAATGTCGGAAGGCGAAGAATACCCCGTCTTTCATGTCATCGCAGACGGTGGCGCGCCGTCCAACTCACTGCTTTTCACCATCGAGCCAACATGGGAGCGCGGCCACGTGTTTGCCGTTACAACTCAGTCGTCGCTCGTAAGCGGCCCGGAAGGGGTGCAGATCGGCGAGTCAGTTTTATCGGACCTGCCGAAACGCAACATCAATGCACCGTGCGAACCAGGCGTGGACACCTATGCTGACAAGTTGCTGTGCATCCAGGACGGCGCCAGAGGACAGTTGGCTTTCGTGTTTGAGGCGCCGGGCGGCTATGATGGATATAGCCCAGGCACCGTCACCGAAGCGCAATCTGGCGGCGACTTGGTGGAAATGCGCTATTTGCCGCCTCTGCCGGGCGATTAACGTATTTCGTACAGAACGCGCCGCTGCCTGAACACGATGAACGAGTGAGCCTGTTCAATGTTCGAATAACCGGCCGCAGACAGAACACTCCGTACCGTTTGATCTGTTTTCAACCGCTTTTTCCACCGAATCGCAGGAAGAAGTCCTTCTATTGCCGTTTTTGAGCGCTTACCTTTGTTTTGAAATTGTCTGGCACTGAACCGGAGACCGTCCATGCTGCATCCGTCTACCCGTCGCTTGATCGACCGACTCTGGGACATGACGCGCCAGAAGAATATCGGCTGGTCTGAAATCGCAGACGGGATCAGCTATCAAACCGAAGGGTACACAGTGTACTTGGTGCGCGAGCCCCAGATGATGCAGCTTCTCGATACCAACAATCGCGTGCTTGAGGATGTGACGGTCGATCAGATCGCTGCCACGTTCGGCGAAGAAGGCGGATCTTACACCGAACTCTTCGATGAGCTTTACCGCGAAGCCGCCCGCCAGGCGCGCGGGACGGAATCGGCCATTGATGCCGTGCTGGCGGGCCTTGGCGACCTCGGTGAAGATGTTGGCGCGCCCCTCGCCCAATCCAGTCTCCAGCCCGATGAGCCGAGCGACGACCACACCACCTATGAAGACACGGTCGAAGAAACAGCAGCGGTCGCAGCAACAACGATGGCAACCGCCGCATGGGCAACCAGCGAAACAGTTGAAGCGGCAACGCCTGTCCAAGACGAGGCCAGCTGGACCGGCGCATCCACCCCGGCTGAGCCAAGCCTGGAGCCAACCGAAACGAGTTGGAACACAGCTGTAACCGAAGGAACCGTCGCCGACCCTGATGTTGGGGAAGCCGTCGCAGCGATGGCCGACGAGCTGAATGCGACGACAACCATTACCGATCCATCCTGGGACACGCCGCTGACGCCAGACCAGGGCGAGCCCGTCTCTCCTGCTGAGCCTGACAACGCCTTTGGCCAAACCACGGACACAGCTTCAGCGGGGCAAGCCGCATGGGGCGAGTCCCCGGCAGAGCCCTCCGAACAGTACGCGCCCGTCACCGAGACCGCGCCAACCAACTGGCCTGACCAAGACGAGCCGGTTGAGGAGACACCTGCGCCCGCTGCAACCGGATGGGAAGAACCTGTCGCGACAGAGCCCACCCCTTCAGTATGGGGCGAGCAGCCTGAAACGCACGCCCAGCCCGAGCCTGTTGCGAGCGAGCCGGCGACTGATCCTGCAGTGACCTATCCGTTCCAATCGAACAACACGATTACAGCCACCTCCTTCGATGAGACGCTGCCACAGGGCTATGATGAAGAGATGCCGGAACCTGCTCCCTCAGTGTTGCAGGAAACCGTCGACACCGTATCGCAGGACCTGGAAAACGTGGTGTCCGAAACGCGCGAGACGGTGGGCGGTTTTGCGTCATCCACCGCAGATCTGACCGAGTCTGCTGTTGAAACGACAGGACACGCCTTCGATACAGCAACCGACTGGGCGCAAGACACAGCAAGTGATGCCGGCGCCGCCCTGGAAAGCGCGGGCGAAGCCATCGCAACTACTGCTGAAGACACTGTCGATAGCGCGGTGGACGCAATCACTCAAACGTCCAGTTCTCTGCGCGACACATTCCAATCGGGGATGGAGACAGCCGGTGACGCAGCCGGTGGGATCGGCGCGGCAGCAACAGGGACCGTCACAAATCTGTTTGGCGGCGGACAACCTGCTGAACCCGAAGCACCGATCGCACCAACTCCAGCGACGGAGCCAATGCCCGAAGCACCAGCAGAAGCGACGGAAGAGCCCGCCAAACCTGCCACGAAAAAGCCGATGACCCGCTTCAATCCCTGGACTTGATTAGCCCGGGTGCGTTTCGCCTGACAGCGGATATTGGATACGGGTCTGCGCGTATGACGTGTAAAAATGCTACGGTTTTGTTGCAGCCACGCCACGCTAGGCCAATAAACGCCGTGTTCTGACGTTTATTGCAGCTGCGAAACATTGCTACTTTCCAATACTCACCACAAAAACCCGCATGAGATGCGGGGCCGGGGGTCCTGCCTTAGAATGAGGATCGGGGCGCATGTCTTCCGTTTTGTCAAAGCCGCTGAAAGCGGCGCTCGCCGGTGTAAGCCTTATCTCACTCGTTTTCGCTGCAGCGCCGATCGCTGCAGCGCAAGCCACCGACGATGGTGAAGCCCGGCTCAATACCGTCACGGTGACTGCCCAAAAGGTCGAGGAAGACCTGCAGGATGTGCCGATTTCCATCACCACGCTGGATGATGAGAAACTGCTGAATCTGAAAGCTGGTGGCGCGGACGTGCGTTTCCTGTCCGCCCGCGTGCCCAGTGTCATCGCCGAGAGCTCTTTCGGTCGCGCTTTCCCCCGCTTCTACATTCGTGGCTTCGGCAATACAGACTTCGACTTGAATGCGACCCAGCCGGTTTCGCTCGTCTATGACGGCATTCCTTATGAGAACCCGATCCTGAAGGGCTATCCAGTCTATGACGTAGCCGCCGTGGAAGTGCTGCGCGGGCCCCAAGGCACGCTGTTTGGCCGCAACGCGCCAGCGGGTGTCATCAAGTTCGACAGCGTCCGTCCGCAAGACGAGTTTGGCGGCTATGTGCGCGGCTCCTGGGGCACCTACAATACGGTAGACCTGGAAGGCGCAGTTGGTGGCCCGGTTCATGAGAAACTGGACCTGCGCTTCTCCGCCCTGCACCAGCGCCGCGATGATTATGTCGACAACGGGTTTACCGGTGAAGACGACTTTGCGGAGGGTTTTGAGGTGACTTCGGGCCGGTTCCAGGCATTGTTCAAGCCAACCGAAACGCTGAACATCCTGCTGAATGTCCACGCGCTCAGCAATGAAGGCAGCGCCCGTCTTTTCCGAGGTAACGCCATCCAGCAGGGCCAGAATGGTGTGGCCGACAATTTCGACAGAGACACTGTCTTCTTCGACGGAGGTGCCGGCAACCCACTCACCCAGGACTCCTGGGGTGTGAACCTCACCGTGGAGAAAGAACTCAACGAGGCCTGGGACGTCGTCTACATCTACGGCAACGAGAACACCGAAACCTTCTCGCGCGGTGATATTGATGGCGTTGCGGTTGACGATATGGGCAATGTTGTACCGGACGTTCCATTCAACTTTCCAAGCGACACATCAGGCGGCATTGACGACCTGACCCAGCAAACCCACGAGCTGCGTTTTGCCTATGACAATGGCGGCGCGTTGCGCGGCCAGACCGGAGTATTCTTTTTCGATGAGGAAGTGTCGATCACGTCGCTCGCCTATGCAGGTGACTTCATCTTCTCCGGCGCAACACGGGCCCAGGATTCACAGTCGGTCGGGATTTTCGGATCGCTGTCTTATGATGTTTCTGACCAGCTCACACTCTCCGGCGGCTTGCGTTACACCGATGACGAGAAGGACTTCGTTGCCGAACGCACCATCGGAACACCTCTCGGCCCGTTGACCGAAAGCGTCAGCGACGAGCAGGTCAGCTGGGATGTCTCGGCAACCTACGACTACACCGAAAATGTCACCGGCTATGCCCGCATCGCCCGTGGCTATCGCGGGCCATCTGTTCAGGGTCGTCTGGTGTTTGGCGACTCGCTGTCCACAGCCGAAAGTGAGACCATCTTGTCTTATGAAGCGGGCATCAAGTCCGAACTGTTCGACAATCGCGTGCGCCTCAACACCGGCGTTTTCGTCTATGAGGTCAAAGATCAGCAACTCACAGTCGTTGGCGGAACCGACAATACGGTCCAGCTGTTCAACGTCGAAAAGGGCGAAGCGTACGGGTTTGAAGCCGACCTCGAAGCGCTGGTCACCGACAATCTGCTGGTCACGGCAGGTCTGTCTTACAACCAGACCGATATCCGCGATGATCAGGTGTTCTCGGAAGGCTGTGGCGCGGCGTGTACGGTTACAGATCCGGTAGCGGGCGTGAATGCGGCCGGCAATCCGCTGTACTCAATCGATGGCAACAGCTTCCCGAACGCACCAGAGTGGATCAGCAACGTGACCGCGCGTTACAGCTACCCGATCACGGGTGGTGAGCTCTATGCCTTCACAGATTGGGCCTATAAGGGCGACACGAACTTCTTCGTTTATGAGAGCGTTGAGTTCAGCCAGGACGGATATTGGGAAGGCGGCCTGCGTGTCGGATATGCCTCAGACCGCGGTTATGACGTGTCTGTGTTCGGCCGCAACATTCTGGACGAAGAAGCCCTCACGGGCGGCATCGACTTTACCACGCTGACCGGCTTCGTGAACGAGCCACAGACGTTCGGCGTGGAACTGGCCTACGATTTCTAAGGCCGGGGCATTCACCGCACAATCAGAAAACCCGGTCGGAAACGGCCGGGTTTTTTACGCGGCCGGGCCGATCACATAGAACTCTCCGCGGCTCCAGACACCCAGCGAGTTTGAGCCGTCGGGATTGGGCACGGCCATATCCGCAAGCTCATAAAACGTCGGACGGGTCAGCTTGGCCTCCAGACGACCGCGGATCAATATATAAGGGCTGGGCTCGCCGGTTCCGGGATCGGTTTCCACACGCAAGGGTGTTCCAGGACCGGCAACAGCACTGTCGCCAAGGTTTGTCGTGAACACCAGCGCCTGATCCGGCCCCACTTCACGCGCCCGGTCAACACGCACGGCCAGAAATGGCGCGTCTTCAACCCGCACAATCACCTTCTCATAGGGCGTTACCAGATAGGTCTCGCCGTCCTCGTCCTTGCGAAGAATGGTGGAAAACAGCCGCACCAGCTTTTCCCGCCCAATGCGCGTGCCCTCATGCCACCAGCTGCCATCGCTGCGGATTTCCATGCCGATATCGCCGCAATGGGTCGGGTTCCACAGGTGCACCGGCGGCAGTTTGGTTGGATCCTTCGGGTCCGGCACAATCTCACGCAGAACTTGCTCAAGACTCGGCACTGAATTCGCCGCAGTTTTGCTACTGGATTTCAAGGGCCGCTCCGCCATAGTTTAGTCGCAGGAAATAGATTAGGTCTCACCAGAACATAGGCGGGCGGCCCGGCCGGGCCAATCCGCCATAACGACACCAGGAGCCTCCATGTCAGAGCCGTCGCCCGATATTGTTGCCGAAGCTGAAGCAGCCGTTGAGGCGCTGTCGGCGGTGCGCGCGGAAATCGGCAAGGCCGTGTTTGGCCAGGAACGGGTCGTGGAACTGGCGCTGTGCGCGGTTCTGGCCGGGGGTCATGCGCTTCTGATTGGCGCGCCGGGCCTGGCCAAGACGCGGCTTGTGACCGCGATGAGCACCGCACTTGGGCTGGATGGCGCACGTATCCAGTTCACGCCAGATTTGATGCCGTCCGATATTCTGGGCTCTGAAGTGCTGGACGAGGCCGTCGATGGCACGCGCAGTTTCCGCTTCATCAAGGGGCCGATCTTCACCCAGCTTCTGATGGCCGATGAGATCAACCGCGCCAGCCCGCGCACCCAGTCAGCCCTGCTCCAGGCCATGCAGGAACGCCATGTCACCGTGGCCGGTGTGCGCCATGATTTGCCCGCGCCCTTTCACGTGCTGGCGACGCAAAACCCGATTGAGCAGGAAGGCACTTATCCCCTGCCTGAGGCCCAGCTGGACCGGTTCCTTCTAAAAATCGACGTGACCTATCCCGATCTGGATGTGGAACGTCAGATTCTCGTCTCCACGACAGGCGGCGAGGAGACCGAAGTTCAATCTGCGCTCGATCCGGCGAAACTCATCGCGCTGCAGGCGCTGGTGCGGAAAATGCCGGTGGGCGAGAAAATCCTCGATGTGATTTTGAAGTTGGTGCGCAACGCCCGGCCCGAACAAAGCGATGATGACCGGGTCAAATCCCTGGTCGATTGGGGCCCCAGCCCGCGCGCCGGACAAGCGCTCATGCTGGCGGCCCGCGCCCGCGCCCTGCTGCGCGGCCGTCTCGCGCCAAGCCTGGAAGACGTCGAAGCACTCGCCGAGCCCGCCCTCGGCCACCGCATGGCCATGCGCTATGATCCCACGGGCCAGGCCCCAAGCCTCGCCGCACTGATCGAAGACCTGGCGCGGAAGGCGGCTTAGTTCAACGTGACTGACCTCGCTGCCCTTCGCTCCGAAGCTGAAATCATCGCTTCGTCCCTACCCGCGCTCGGTTTCAAATCGACCGAGAGCCAAGCCCCGCATGTGGGCTCTGCTGGCCGCCGCAAAGCCGGCTCCGGCGAGCATTACTGGCAGCACCGGCGCTATGCCAAGGAAGACGATGCCACGCGCGTTGACTGGCGCCGCTCAGCCAAGGGCGACGATCTCTATGTCAAGGAAACCGAGCTGGAGACCGCCCGCACGGCCCTGTTCTGGTGCGATCCCCATCCCGGCTTTGACTGGCGCGGCGGCGAGGGCCGACGCACCAAAGCCGATGAAGCGCGCATTCTGATGATGGCTCTGGGCACCCTGCTTTCACGCGAAGGTGACCGCATCGGCGTGCTCGGCTCTGGCCGCACCCCCGGTTTCGGAAAAAAGGCCGTCGACCGGCTGGCCGAAGACCTCGCCACCGACCAGTCGGGAGACTTTCCGCCCCCGCCGCGCAACGCCGCCTTCGCCGTGGTCGCCAGCGACTTCTACGATCCGATCGCGACCTGGGAAGCGCGTCTCTCGCCCTTGGCTTCGACCTGCAAGGAAGGCGTGCTCTTGGCCGTCGCTGACCCGATCGAAATTGAGTTTCCGTTTGAGGGCCGCGTGCGCCTCAACCGTCCGGGCGATGCCCTGCGCCGGATCTTTGGCCGGGCCGAGACCCTTCGCGGCGCGTATCACGAAAAGTTTGAAGACCAGCGCAAGGGCCTGGAAGAGATCACATCGCGTCTCGGCTGGCGTTTGGTAACCCACGACACCGGCAAGGTCAGCCTGGAAGGCGCCGCCCGCCTGAAGTCGGCCATGGAAAGCTTCGGAGCCCGCCCATGAGCCTTACGGCACTGTTTTCAGGGGCGCCGATGGCGGCAGGCCCCTTTGTGCTGGGCGCGCCCCTCGCTCTGGCAGCGCTAATCGCCCTGCCGATCTTGTGGGTTATCCTACGCGCGACCCCGCCGGCACCGAAAAATATAGAGCTGCCATCGCTGCGGCTGCTGGATTCTGTGGAACCGCGCGAGGAAACACCAGACCGAACACCCTGGTGGGTGCTGCTGTTGCGCATTCTCGCCGCCACGCTGGCCATCCTCGGCCTCAGCCAACCCGTATTCGCGCCCGCCGGTCCGCCCGATGCAGCAGAAACCGGCGCGCTTCTTGTGGTCGTCGATGATGGCTGGGCCTCTGCGCCGCGCTGGAGCGATCTGCGCAGCGCCGCTGAAGCCGCCATTGATGGCGCCGGCCGCGATACGCCGGTCCACATTCTCACCACCGCTTCACGCACGCGCCCTGTCGATGTCGCTGAGCCGCGTACACGCCAGGCCGCTGCCCGGCTGATGGATGCCTTCAACCCCGTTAGCTGGAGCGTTGACCGCTCTGGCGCAATGGAGCGCCTTGAGGCTTCCGGCATCCAACCCGGCCGGATCATTTATGCCACCCATGGCCTGACCAATGGCACCGATGGCGCCTTCATTGAGCAACTCGCCGCGCTTGCGCCTGTCTCAGCCTACATAGCGCCGCCGCGCGGTGCGCTCGCCATTTCGTCGCTGCTGGCCGATGGCGATGGCGTTGGCGTCACCTTGACCCGCGTCGATGACAGCGACGCCCAGGACATCGCGGTCTCAGCCCTCACATTGGACGGCTCAGCCCTTTCGACGGCCACAGCCAGTTTTGAAGATGGCATGAGCGAGACCATCGCCCGGTTCGACCTGCCTGGCGGCGCACTGGCCCGCATTTCACGCTTTGCCGTCACTGGCGCACAGGGCGCGGGCACGACCTGGCTATGGGACAGCGAAGACCGCACACGCCGCGTCGGCCTGGTCTCTGCCGGCCAGACCGCCCAGCCCCTTTTGTCGGACGTGCACTATGTGCGACGAGCACTTGAGCCGTTTGCCACGCTGATCGAAGGCGACCTGACCGACATTATCGAGCAACAGCCCGATGCGATCATCCTCACCGATGTGGGCCGCATTCCTGCACCAGATCAGGAGCCTCTGATCCGCTGGGTTGAAAGTGGCGGCGCACTGATCCGGTTTGCCGGGCCGCGCCTGGCCGCACAGGATGATGCATTGCTGCCGGTGCCGCTGCGGCGCACGTCCCGCGCCCTTGGCGGCGCCTTGGCCTGGGAAGAGCCGCAAGGGCTTGAAGCCTTTGCCGACACCTCCGCCTTTGCCGGGCTGGCTGTGCCCGACGACGCCGTGGTGCGCCAGCAGGTGCTCGCCCAACCGGCCGCCGATCTGCAATCGCGCACCTGGGCAAGGCTGGAAGATGGCTCGCCAATCGTGACGGCCAATCCGCGCGGCGCCGGCATGATCATCCTGTTCCATGTCACAGCAGGGCCAGACTGGTCTGACCTGCCTTTCTCCGCGACTTTTGCCCAGATGCTGCGCCGATCCATCGCCGCGGGCCGTGGCGAAGTGCGCGAAACCGGCGAAGGCGCGTTCGTGCCGCAGCTGGTGCTTGATGGCTTCGGACGTCTGCAGAGCCCGGATGCCACGGCCCAGCCTCTTCAGGCCGCAGACTTTGCCACAGTTCAAACCCGCGAAGCCCATCCACCCGGCTTTTATCGCGGCCCGTCGGGCACACGCGCGGTGAACACCGCCCCGGGCGTACGGCTTGAACAGATCACAGATTGGCCCGCCAGCGTGCGACTGCTCGGCGATGCGGAAGCCCGGCGTCTGGATCTGACCGGGCTGTTGCTGTCGATTGCCCTGATCCTGATCGCCATCGATTTACTGGTCGCCCTGATCCTGTCCGGTCGCGGGCCGAGATTGGGACGAGCCGCAGCTGCGTTGCCGCTATTCATATGTGCCGTCCTCGCCATGCCCGACACTGCCCGGGCTCAGATGCTGGCGGCACGCGGTGAAACCGGCCTGACAAAGGCCGAAGCCGCCGCCATCAACATGCGGTTTGGATATGTCGAGACCGGTGACGCCGACCTCGACCGCCGTGTGGAAGCCGGCCTTCTGGGTCTTTCGCGCACGCTTTATCTGCGAACATCCGTTGAGCCGGTTCGCCCGCACGCGCTGAACCTGGAGACCGATTCACTAGAGCTGTATCCACTGGTCTACTACACGGTGCCCGAAGCCGCTGAGCCACTGACCGAGCCCGCGATTGCAGCACTGAACACTTATATGCGCGGCGGCGGAGCCCTTATTATTGATACCCGTGGTGGGGGCGATTCAACTGCGGAAAGCGATCTTAGCGGGCTGGCCGACTTCCTGTCCGGCCTCGATGCGCCGCCACTTGGCCCGGTGCCGGATGATCATGTGTTGACCAAGTCATTCTACCTCATCGACAGTTTTCCCGGCCGTTATTCGGGCCGCCGCCTCTGGGTCGAAGTTCCGGGCGAGGATGGTCGAACCGAGGGCGACGGGGTCTCGCGCCTGTTTATCGGCGATGCCGACTGGGCCGGTGCTTGGGCGATCGATGAGCGCACCCGCCCGATGTTCTCCGTCGATGGTGGAAACATGCAGCGCGAATACGCCTACCGGTTTGGAATCAATCTCGTCATGTACGTGCTGACCGGCAATTACAAAGCTGATCAGGTGCACATTCCAGCTCTTCTCGAACGGCTCGGCGACGACGAGGAAACGCCAGAACCGTTCGATCTGGATGAGATTCCCGGATCTATCATGGATGGAGGGCCACAATAATGGAAACCGCCATCAATGTGACACGGCTGGGATTTGAGCCCTTTCTCGGCTGGTCGGCCTTTTACGTAGTCTGTGCGGCGATGGCAGCCGTTTGGCTGTTTTACACGCTTTCACGAGGACAGGCGCCGCTGTCGCGCGGTCTTGCCATCCTGCTGGCACTTGCCGCGCTCTCCAACCCGTCCATCGTGGAAGAAGAGCGCGACCCGCTGCCCTCGGTTGCAGCGCTGATCCTGGACCGGTCAGAGAGCATGGCCTTTGGCAGCCGTGAGTCGGCCGCGAGCGCGGCGTTTGATGCGTTGCGCAGTGACCTTGCCGCCGATGAGAGCCTCGACCTTCGCATCATTGAGACCGACCCGCGCGCAGACGGAACGAACCTCTTCTCCGCGCTTGAAGGCGCGCTGGCAGATGTGTCGCGAGACCGGATTGCCGGAGCGATCTTCGTCACCGACGGTCAGGTCCATGATCTGCCGGACGATATGGACCGTGCCCGCGATCTCGGCCCGATCCATGCCGTTGTCGTTGGCGATCCAAACCGCGGTGACCGAAGGGTCGAAATCGTTGAAGGCCCCAGCTTTGGCATTGTTGGTGAGGACGCTGAGTTCATCATCCGCGCCGATGATCCCGATGGCGGGCAGATTCCCGTCTCGGTTTCTGTGAATGGTGGCGCGCCGCGCACGGTGTTCCTGGACGCAGGTCGCGACACACCGCTAGCGCTGGAAATTGAGCGACGCGGCACAAACGTCGTGGTGCTGGAAGCCCCGGCCGGACGCGAAGAACTGACACTGGCAAACAATCGCACCGCGGCCAATATCTCCGGCGTGCCCGACAGGCTGCGCGTGCTGTTGATCACGGGTCGGCCCAATGCGGCAGGCCGGGTCTGGCGTGATCTTCTGAAGTCCGATCCATCTGTCGACCTTGTCCATTTCACCATTTTGCGCCCTCCCCTGAAAACCGACATCACACCAATTGACGAATTGGCGCTGATCCAGTTTCCCACCGAAGAGCTGTTTGAAGACAAGCTGGGCGAATTCAACCTCATCATCTTTGACCAGTATGAACGGCGCGGCGTGGTCACCCAGTCCTATCTCGCCAATATGGCCCGCTATGTGGAAGATGGTGGCGCGATGATCGTGATCGCCGGTGAGCCCTTTGCCGGCCCCGCCAGCCTTGCGCGTACGCCCTTGGCGGCTGTGCTTCCAGCCATTCCAACCGGAGAGATCATTGTCGAGCGTTTCGTGCCCGAACTCACCGATGAGGGCGGGCGCCATACTGTAACCAATGTCCTGAACGGCCAGAGCTGGGGCGGCTGGATGCGCGCCATTGAAGCGCGCGCCGAGGCAGGTGATGTGCTTATGACTGGCCCTGGGGATCGCCCACTTCTGGTGCTGGACCGCGTCGGCGATGGCCGGGTTGGCCTGCTCTTGTCAGACCATATCTGGCTGTGGGCGCGCGGGCATGAAGGCGGCGGACCTTTTGCTGAATTGATACGGCGCATGCTGCACTGGATGCTCAAAGAGCCAGAACTGGAAGAGCGCCAGTTGAGCCTCATCGCCGATGGCGAAAGCGCTCGGGTTCGCTTGCGTACCCTGTCTGAAGGCGCGCCGCCGCTAACGGTCGAGACCCCGGAGGGCGATCTGATTGCGCTGGACTGGACCGCCATTGAACCGGGTCTGTTTGAGGCTGAAACGCCGGTAGAACAGCTTGGCCTGTACCGCGCCGAGTCCGGTGGTCTGGAAGCGGTTGCCCTGAATGGTCCGGCCAATCCGAAAGAATACATGGACCTGCAATCCTCCATAGCCGTGCTGGACCCGGTAGCAACGGCGACGCGCGGCGGGGTGTTCCGTATCGGCGAGAATGGTTCAGGCCTGCCGGATGTGCGCCGGGTTGGTCGAAGCGGGCAGGCCGCCGGTGGGAACTGGCTTGGCCTGCGCGAACGCGGCGCCTATGTGGTGCGCGCCTCCTCATCCACGCCACTACTGCCGGGCATTGCAGCAGCCGCCGCCTTGATGATCTTCCTTCTGGTCGCCTGGCGACGTGAGGGGCGGTAGGGTCCATACGCTGCGCGCATAACACCTGTTCGCCCGTGGGCCTGCAAAATGCTCGCTGGAACATCACATTCCTTTCAACACCAACGCCAAAGACAGGAGCGATCTCATGATCGATATTCGCCGCTTTGAAACCCTCGGCCAGTTTGAAAATGACTGGCTGAAGGCCCATCACCACTTCTCATTCTCCAACTATTATGACCCGGCCCGGATGAGCTCCGGCAAATTGCGGGTCTGGAATGATGATACGATCCAACCAGGCACGGGTTTTCCACCCCACGGCCACCGGGACATGGAAATCATAACCTATGTCCGCAAAGGGGCCATCACCCACAAGGATTCGCTCGGCAATGAAGGCCGAACCGAAGCCGGTGATGTGCAAGTGATGTCCGCAGGTAGCGGCATCCAGCACGCGGAATGGAACGCAGAAGATGAGATCACCCAGATCTTCCAACTGTGGATCGAACCGCGCTCAAAAGGTGGTGCGCCGCGCTGGGGCGCCAAGGCATTCCCGAAGTCCGACCGGTCGGGTCGATGGGAAATTCTGGCCAGCGGGCGCGGTGATGACGGGGCGCTGGACATTGACCAGGATGCCCGCGTCCTTGGGGCCACAGCCGAGTCCGGACAACCACTCACCTACCGTGTAGAAGCAGGCCGCACCGGATATCTGGTTCTGGCAACAGGCGCGGCCTCGCTGAATGGCGAGGCGCTGAAAGCCCGCGATGGCGCTGAAATCACCGGCGCCGCAGACCTGATGATTGAGGCCAATGAGCCGACGGAAATCGTGTTTGTTGACACAATTTAAACCGCAGGCCCCTGAATAGCCCCTACAGATTGGCCGGACTGGTTCCGGCCAATCCTACATTTCAGTCTTTTAACCCGCGATAGGATCTCCATGCGTCTTCGACTAGCCTCTCTGGCCCCGCTCACCGCACTTCTGTTCCTTCAGGGATGCATCGCAAGAACAGCTGTTGGCGTGGCTGGCAATGTGGTCGAAGGCGCGGTCAACGTGACCGGAGATGTCGCAGAGGGCGCGGTGAATGTCGCCGGCGCGGTGGTCCCGGACGGTGATGACGAGGACGAGACGGCAGAAGACGACACTGAATCGTGATCGCGCGAGATCATTCCGTGTAGGAATCGGGGCGTTCAGCCCCTTCGGCCTTTGCGTGTTCCTTGATACAACTGGGGTCAGTTAAGTCTGACCACGGGAACCATACTGATGAAGCTGATCCGTCTCCTCACCCTGGGCGCCGCTGCGGGCGCCTTCGCCCAGTTCGCATCTGCCGCTACGATTTCCGTGACGTACTCGGAAGACTTCGCAGAGGAACTGGTCGAGGAGTATGGAGAACGCGAGGGTGAGCGCCTCAGCGCCATGATCATCGGTGATCTGGAACAAGAGATGGAACGTGAAAGCGCATCCGTTGCCCGCATCGCCGTGACGATTGAAGACGCCAAGCCGAACCGGCCCACCTTCGAGCAATTGTCTGCACGGCCAGGTCTCGATCCTATCCGTTCAATTTCGATTGGCGGCATGAAACTCAGCGGTGTGGCCTTCGACGATGATGGAAACGAAGTGGCGACCATGGAGTATGACTGGTTCTCCAACAACATCCGCGATTCCGTCGGCACATCGACCTGGTGGGACGCGCGGCGTGCATCAGACCGTTTTGCTGATCGCCTTGTGAAAGAACTGATGGCGGAGTAGTTTCCAGCGCTCTAGTAGGGCCTGGGGACCGTATGTGACTGACCCATCGACACCTGAACAGGACTTTGCCGGGCTGAACCGGCTTTGGTACACATCAATCGTTGCTGGCCTTGTGTGCGCTCTGGGTGGAGCGTTTCTGGCGGGCTATCCCGGCGATGGCGAGCCGATCCTTCTGATCATGTCGATAGCTTTGGGCGCGGCCATTTTTGGAGGCGTTTTCTTCATCGGCGCAAACCTGGCCGGCGTTCAATTTGAGTCGCGGGTACGAGATGAAACCAGGATCCGCGGCTCCAACGTTGAACATGTAACCCACGTCGAGGCGGCTGATGACCCGCTGGAGCAGAAATGGCTGGATCGCTATGTCTGGGCACGCAATATTTTTGGCGGACTGATCATCCCCCTGCTCATTTTCGCGGCCCTATTCGTCTTTAACTGACGCCGGCGTGGCCGCGACGGCCTTGCCGCGCACCATTTCCACTTTAAGGGTCGAGCCCGGCGTGATCAGCACGTCTTCATGGCGCAGCGGAATATCAATGCCGTGATCCTTGAACTTGTCCCAGACGTTGAGCATCACCTCGGAGCCGACATTGTTGATGCCGTCCTGTGGGTCATCGATCCAGAACCGTGCCTCGATCTCAACCGCCTCTTCGCCAAACTCCATCACCAGACATTTGGGCGCAGGGTCTGACAACACCCGCTCAGTCATGGATGCGCCGTCCACGACCAGGCCACAGGCAAGTTTGAGATCGGTTTCATACTCCACGCGTAAGCGCCGTTTGATCCGCACTTTCTTGTCGGAATAGCTCCAGTTTATCACCCGGTCGGTGATCAACTGCTCGTTGGGAATAAGGTGTTCCTTGCCATCACGCGTGATGACTGACGCATAGCGCAGGCCCAGTGACTTCACGACGCCATAGGTATCGTCCACCTCGATTACATCATCGGGTTTGATTGACCGGTCGGTGAGCAGAATCACTCCGGAGATGAAATTCGCAACGATTTGCTGCATGCCGAAACCAAGGCCAACACCTATGGCACCGCCGAGCACAGCCAGACCGGACAGGGGTATTCCCAGTCCAGCCAGAGTCAGGATCGCCGCTGCGATGAACAAGCCAACCTGCAAGGCGTTGGTGATCAGAATACGCAGGCTGGGTTCCACCCGCGGCAGGGTGTCGACGCGGGTCTTCAGGCGTTTCGACAGCCAGCTGGCGCCCCATAGGAATACGCCCGCCGTCAGGATTGCCTGGATCACAAAGGGTGGATTGATCCGCCGGTCACCAAATGGCGGTCCGATGGTGTAACTCCATGCAATCACATCATCGAGGACGCCAAAAGCGTTCATCCCTGCGATGGCAAGCGCCAGATAGAGCGCCGGCTTGCGCAGGCCTTCCGGCAGAAAGGCACCGGCCAGGGTGATGATCAGAAACGCCACGGACAGGGAAAACGCAACCCGCACCAGCGCGGAGTCATAGCCCGCCCCGACCAGTACAATCTGAGCGATGTAGAACAGGCCCAATGTGAGCGCAGGCCTGACGATGCGCGCCGGCATGTCGCCAAGGGTTTGCTGCACGTTTTCCGGCAGCCGTAGCTGAAGATTGCGAATAATTCGGCGCAGCGGCGCAGCCATCATGGCCCCGAGCAGCATGCAGCCAACAATGGTGGCGACTTGTACGCCCAGTGCGAACAAAAGATCAGGGTTCAGGAGGTTTTCCTGCGCCCATACCACGGGATCTGCCATGATCGGCTCAGCCCAGGAAAAAAGACCTGTGGTGGCCGTATCTAAAGCGCCCGGTGCGTCGGCAACCGCGTCTACCGCCTCTGGCGAGGCCGACGCTGTGTCCAAATCGGCGCAGTAGCGCACGCCATCGCGCACAATGCACTCCTGATAGACGACCTGTTCTTCAGCATCCGGTTCCAAGGGCGCGCTCCGACTCAGTTGGGCATGGATTAACCTGTGCTGATAAACGAGGCCGGACCAAATTAAAACGGCCCCCGCCAAGACGGCGAGGGCCAAATCAAGTCCTAGGACATATCAGGACTTATGGGAGCAGAACGGCATCAATCACATGGATCACGCCATTGTCGGCCATGACATCGGCAGAAATCACGGTTGCACCATTGACTGTGACGCCATCGGTGCCGTCGACCGTGACCGTGCCGTTCAGCGTTTCAGCTTCAATCACCTGACCGGCGAGCTGATCAGATGTCACTTTGCCGGCGATCACATGCAGCTTCAGGATGCCCGCAAGCTGGTCTTTGTTTTCTGGCAGAAGCAAGCTTTCCACTGTGCCCGCTGGCAGCGCAGCAAATGCGGCATCGGTCGGCGCAAATACGGTTAGCGGGCCTTCGCCGGACAGGGCGCCGACCAGGTCAGCTGCGTCTGCTGCAGCGAGCAATGTGTTAAAACTGCCAGCTGCCGAGGCCACGTCCACAATCGTGGAGGTCTCGCTGTGATGACCGACATAGCGAACGGTTTGAGCAGATGCCGACGAACTGTTTGCCTTCGACCAGCTACAGTTTTCAGCAGCGGCGGGGGCTACAGCCATGGCGATGGCGACAGCAGTCAGTGACATGAACTTCATGGAGTATCTCCTTGCTTCCGGCATCCGAGTGGCCGGTATTTAGTATACGATGTAAAATAGTTATTGGTTTTCGCATGACGAAAGAGTCATGAACCGCGGTGCTGAGCCGCCGGTCGTTCCCATGATGTTCACAAGACGGTGACCAATGTCCCGTCAGGGTCGAAACGCTCTATCCACCACACTCGCAAAGGTGGTAGAGTCCGTACATGTCAATTTGGAAGGCTCTTCTGGACGGCGGGCGCCGTTTGTTCGAACCGGACCGGGACCAGCCCGCGCCCGGCAGCGAAGAAGAGTGTGCGCCTGACCCGCGCGATGTCGGCTTTACCGCCGCGGTGGTGGGGCTGGGCGCAAAGCTGGCCGTCGCCGACGGATATGTGTCCGATGATGAAGTGATAGTCTTCTCGCGCGTCTTCCAATCTGCGCCCGAAGATGCCGAAAGTGTGCGCCGGGTATTCAATCTCGCACGCCAGACCGTGCGCGGTTATGAGTCTTATGCCCGCCGGATCGGCCGCAAATATGCCGCTCGTCCCTGCCTGCTTGAAAGCGTGCTGGACGGGCTGTTCCAGATCGCCATGGCAGACGGCGTCATGAAGAACGAAGAGTTGGAATATCTGGAAACGGTCGCGAAAGCCTTTGGATTTGAAGACACCACCTTCCGGCGCATCAAGGCCAGCTATCTGGGACCGGACCGGGAAGACCCCTATCATGTCCTCGGTGTGTCCTATGACGCAGAATTTGGCGATATCCGCAGAGCCTATCGCCACCTCATGTCCCGCCACCATCCCGACCGTGTGATGGGCAATGGCGCGCCGCCAGAATTTGAGCGCGCCGCCCAGGTGAAAGCGGCGACGATCACATCCGCCTATGCCAAAATCAAAGCCGAGCGGGGCCTGCTGGTCACGTCATAACACGGTCGCTTACGAAAAATTGACACCCAATTGCCCACAATGAGCGATTGACGCAGCGCACACAAACGCCCATCTTCTGCTGCAGGAGACGCATGACATGACTGCAAATGGAAATGCTGCACCTGGTGCGGCGCTTTATGAGACCATCATCGCGAACTTGCGCGCGGCGCTCGCCTTTGTGGCGAAAATCGCCATCGCAGGTCTTCTGGTGGTTGCAGCCGGACTTCTGGCCATGGTCACCGCCGTGTTCGGTCTGGTGATTGCAGGGATTGCCGTGCTTTTGCGGTTCACTGGATGGGGCCGGGCCGGCATGGCCACGCGGCGCACCGCTGACAGGCAAGACGGCGACACAATCACGCTAGAGGCCCACCGCACAGCCCATGGCTGGACCGTCGAGCGGTAATCACTCGCCCCGCCGCTGCGCCCAGCCTGTGAATCCGGCGGCCAACGAGAACAATAGCACAAGAGACGCGATACGCTGGCTCCAGAATGCCCAGCGCACGCCTTCGGGCACGCCATCACCATCGAATCGGTTTGCGAGGAAGTCTTCCTTCACCGGGTCGAGTTCGACGATGGGGATGGAGTTGGGCAGGCTGAACCGGACCCATTCTGCATAATCCAGCGCGTTTTCCCGTGATGGACCCGCCAGGTTCCAGCCGCTGGAACAGAGATCGCCGAGCCATGCAAAGACGAGAATGAGCGACAGGAAATAGGCCACGCCGCAGCTTTGTTTGAAGCCAAAGCCGATGACGCGTCTCGAAAAGTTCTGCAACACCTTCATCAGATTGAGGAACGGTGAATAAACGGGCGCCTTGTCGGCATCCTCACCGCCGCGCCGGTCTTCCGGCACCTCAGACATATTCACTTTGCCTGTGGTGGCCAGCTGGTCCCACGCCCATTCTTCCCGGGGCTGGAAGCGCCCCTCTGGCAGGGGCACAGCCGCGTGCACCTCCCCCGGCAAGGGGCGGCGCGGTTCGGTCGGTCGTGGATCAGTCTCAGTCATGTCAGCGCCTCACATCGCTCCACCTTAGACTGGTGGAACGGGGCAAGAACGCAAGCTTGCGCCTGGGACAGTTTCTTGTCGCGCCGCCTTAAGCGATGCGTTCGACCATCATGTGCTTGATCTTGGCGATGGCTTTGGCCGGGTTCAGGCCCTTTGGGCAAACCTGGGCGCAGTTCATGATGGTGTGGCAGCGATAGAGCTTGAACGGATCTTCCAGATCATCCAGCCGCTCGCCCGTGGCTTCATCGCGCGAATCGATCAGCCAGCGATAGGCCTGCAGCAGAGCGGCCGGGCCGAGATACTTGTCACCATTCCACCAATAGGACGGGCAAGACGTTGAGCAGGAGGCGCACAAAATGCACTCATACAGCCCATCCAGCTCTTCGCGTTGCGGCTCAGACTGGCGCCACTCCTTTTCAGGTTCCGGCGTATCGGTCTTAAGGAAGGGCTGCACATAGGCGTGCTGGGCGTAGAAATTGGTCAGGTCCGGGATCAGGTCTTTCACCACGGGCAGGTGCGGCAGCGGCGCGATGGTGATCGTCGAGCCAGCCACTTCATCCCAGCCCCGCGTGCAGGCGATGGTGTTGTGCCCGCCAATGTTCATGGAGCACGACCCACACACACCTTCGCGGCAAGACCGGCGAAAGGCCAGGGTCGGGTCAATCTTGTTCTTGATGTAAATCAGAACGTCCAGGACCATCGGTCCGCAATCATCCAGGTCCACCCAATAGGTGTCCCAACGCGGATTGCCGCCCTCTTCCGGGCTGTAGCGATAGACCTTGAACTTCTTCAGCTTTGAGCCGCCCTTGGGCTTTGGCCAGGCCTTGCCCTTCTTGATCTCGGACCCTCGCGGGAGTGTCAGCTGAACCATGGTCATCAAACCTGTCTTGTCTGGCTCACAGGGATAGCGTGCTGTGGCTGGAACACCAGTGCGCGGCCTGTCGCAGTTGAGTGTTTATTCCGGATGCAGCCTAGCCGAACACGCGTTCCGGCATGTCTGGCGCTGACCATTTGGGATCGGTTCGCGCCGCTAGGGCTGGCACGCCCGCCGCCGCATACTGAACGACGGCCTGAAGCCCCAGATATACCAGTACGAACAGCATGCCCGGCCCCCAAACCGCTGGAGACGCCATGTAAGACAGGATCACCGCTGGATCATCGGCCTGCTCAAACCCAGACGATGCTGCAAACTGCCCCACAAAATAGAGCAGCCCGGCATTCTGCACCATGCTGGAGGCGATGCCAGAGACGATGAAAATGATCGCGAAGGCGCCCAGCATCGGCCAGAATCGCCCCTTCGACACACCCCAGGCTGAGGTAAACCGCACGGCCCGGTCACGGATTGTAAGCGCTGCTGCCGGTGAGAGGCGTACCAGGAACAGGATCAACGGAACGAACAGCCCGAACATGATCAAAACGGTGACAACCAAGAGCGCTGGATTGGGGCTACCGCCGCCGGCGCCAGCGCCTGCCGCGAAAATGTAAATCAGAACACCCATCATTAGGGCGAACACGACATACAAACCGATGAAACAAAGCAGCCACAGCAGCGCAACGGCCATGAGCCGGAACTCGTCGGCGCCCAACCGGACCGAAAACGCTGCCAGGCGCATGTATCGGCGCTGAATTGCAGCCTCAATGACAGACCACGCCACCAGAAACAGCGGAATCATCATCGCGTAGCCAATGCCCATACGGGCAAACAGGCGAGCCGCTTCTGATTCGCTCATACGCTCCATTTCCCGGGGCCCCATACTTACGAACTCGATCAGGACCGACCCGATCAGAAACCAAAGCGCCAGGAAAATCAGGCTATAGATCGCAAAATAAGACAGCAGGAACTTCCAGAGAAATCCGCCAGGCGCTGCGGTGCGCACGAAATGCATCATTGCGCCATCAAATGAGAACTTTTCCACCAATGCCTCTTCCCGATTGGCCAGTTGGTCCTAGTAAGTCGATTTATGCATCACGTGGTCGCGTCAGCGTAATGTCCGCGCCGCGCTCCTCAGCGATCTGATAGTTATGGGTCTCCAGAACCGCCCAGAGATCACGCTTCCACAGATGCGAATGCGTGACTTCCATCAGAATGGTACGAGGAAAAAGTGAGGGGTTCACCGTTTCAAAGAATGGCACAAGCGATTCATCTTCATAGCCTTCAACATCAATTTTAAGCACGTCAATTCTCGGCATTTTGGCTGACCGTATCAACTCAAGCAGCGGACGTACCGTGACGGTTTTATGTTGAAGGTCTTTTGTGCTCGCGCTTGTGTTCACGAAGCTCCCGCCACCAAGGTCATCGTCGTGGACTGTTAGTGGCAGAGTCGCGTTCTCAGACCCGACTGCGACACCTTCGATGACGGCTTCAGACTCGCCTCTGGAGAGTTCGATATTTGTTTCAAGCCTTTGCAGGAGCGCAGGATTCGGCTCGATTGCCAGAACGGTCCCTTTGCCGGCTGCAACGTGCAAAGCGATGGCTGAAAACAGGCCGGCATTTGCGCCAATATCCACGACATAGAGCCGGTCAGCAGCTTCAGCGCGCGCAGCCTCAAGTGCTTCGCGCTCATGGCGCATGAAATCGTCACCCTGGACAAGCGCTTTAATCTCGCTGCGATTATCGCCGATCTGGAGACGAATCGGCACCCCTTTGACAGAGACATCGGCAGTCACGCCGGACTGCACCAGCCGCTTTACCCAAACCCGTCGCAAGCTCCCGCGACCTAATGGTGTATTTTTGCCTAGCCAGACCCAGATACCGCGCCAACCTTTTGGACGAAAGGCGCCCCAGGGTAAATCACCGCTGGAGGTCGACGTTTCGTGCTGGGTCAGCCGATTGGCCATTCACACTTTTCCAATCAGTACACCCGCGCCTTGGGTTCGATATACGCCATGTCGTTCGACAGCGTGAAGTCGTGAACCGGCCGATAGTCGATGTTGACCTTGCCGCCATCATCGACCCAGGCCAGCGTGTGCTTCATCCAGTTTTTATCGTCGCGATCGGGGAAGTCTTCCATGGCATGGGCGCCGCGGCTTTCTTCGCGATTGGCTGCTGAATTCACCGTGACCGATGCCTGGGCGATCAGATTGTCGAACTCAAGCGCTTCGATAAGGTCGGTGTTCCAGACCATACCGCGATCCTTGACGTCCAGGCCGGGCAATTTCGCGAACACGTTGTCGATTTTCTCCACACCCTCGCGCAGGATCTCGCTGGTGCGGAACACAGCGCAATTGTCCTGCATCGATTTCTGCATTTCGAGGCGAAGGTCGGCCACTGGCTGATCGCCGGACGCGTTCCGAATGCGATCAAACCGAGCAAGGTGTTTGTCGGTCCAGCTGTCGGAAATGTCGGGCTGGCTGGCGCGCGCTTCCACAGATCGACCACAGTGAAGCCCGGCCGCACGGCCGAAGACAACAAGGTCGATCAGGGAGTTTGAGCCCAGACGGTTGGCGCCGTGCACCGACACGCATGCCGCTTCACCAACGGCCATGAGGCCCGGCACGACACTGTCCGGGTCACCATTCGCCTTGGTCAGAACTTCGCCATTATAGTTGGTCGGGATGCCGCCCATATTGTAGTGAACCGTCGGCAGAACAGGGATCGGTTCTTTGTTTACATCGACACCGGAAAACACCCGCGCCGTCTCGGAGATGCCCGGCAACCGCTCGGCCAAGGTTTCTGGCGGAAGGTGATCCAGGTGCAGATGGATATGGTCGCCATTCTGGCCGACGCCGCGGCCTTCACGAATCTCGATGGTCATGGACCGCGAAACCATGTCGCGTGGCGCAAGGTCTTTCACGCTTGGCGCATAACGCTCCATGAAGCGCTCGCCCTCGCCATTGGTAAGATAACCGCCCTCGCCGCGCGCACCTTCGGTAATCAGACAACCAGCGCCGTAAATGCCGGTGGGATGGAACTGGATGAACTCCATATCCTGCAGCGGCAAGCCAGCGCGTAATACCATGGCATTGCCATCGCCTGTGCAAGTGTGCGCTGAGGTGCAAGAGAAATAAGCGCGGCCATATCCGCCGGTAGCCAGCACGGTCTTTTGCGCCCGGAACCGGTGCATGGTGCCATCGTCCAGCTTCCAGGCGGTCACACCGCGACAGACCCCTTCCTCATCCATGATCAGGTCCATGGCGACGTATTCGATGAAGAACTCGGTCTCGTTCTTGACGCATTGGCCATAGAGCGTGTGAAGCATCGCATGGCCAGTCCGGTCCGCCGCCGCGCACGTGCGCTGGACGGGCGGGCCCTGGCCCATTTCAGTGGTGTGGCCGCCAAAGGGGCGCTGGTAGATCTTGCCTTCAGGGTTACGCGAAAATGGCATGCCCCAGTGCTCAAGCTCGTAAACGGCAGCAGGCGCTTCACGGCAGAGATACTCGATGGCATCCTGGTCGCCGAGCCAATCTGACCCTTTGACGGTGTCATACATGTGCCAGCGCCAGTCATCAGGGCCCATATTGCCCAGGCTGGCAGCGATGCCACCTTGCGCGGCAACCGTGTGAGAGCGCGTCGGGAAGACTTTGGTGATGCATGCCGTGCGCAAACCGGACTGGGCCGCGCCCAATGCGGCGCGAAGGCCTGATCCGCCAGCCCCGACAACCACTACGTCATAGGTGTGGTCGATCCACTCATAATCACTCATCTCTATCGTCCTCCTGCCACAGTCCCGCCAGGTTAGGCGGCTGCGGAAATCCAAATATTCAAGACGCTCAACACCGCTGCGGCAAACAGGGTGATCGCGACAAATGTGTTCGCGATCAGCAAGAACGTCTTCATGCCGCTCCCGTAGATGTAATCCTCGATGACCACCTGCATACCGAGACGCATGTGATAGAACGCCGCGCCAAAAGTGAGCACCAACAAGATCGCATTCCAAGGCTGTGCAACCCAGGCGCGGGCGGCCTCGAAGTCTGTGCCCGCCGCATTGATCACGGAGAACAGGAACCACGGCACCAGAAAGATCAGCGCGATTGCCGACACACGCTGGCGAATATGATGGTCTGTGCCGGATTTGGCGGAGCCCAGACCGCGAGCGCGGGCGGCTGGAGTCGAAAAGTCTTGTTGAACAGACATGAACCTTGCTCCCGCCTAGATCTGGGTGACTGCGAACCAGATGCCCATGGCACCGGCAGCAGCGAATACGAAATTGAACAGCGACCAGGTGCTGGCCGTCTTGGGGTCAAATCCGATGCGCGGGCCATCCCACAGAAGGTGGCGAATGCCGTTGGCAAAATGAAACAACACCACGCCGGCCCAGAGTGTCAGAACAATCTGGCCAAAAATCGAGGTCATTAGCCCTTGCAGGAATGTGAAACTCTCCGGCGGTTCTCCACCGCTCATGGGTAGACCGAGGGTGAACAGCCAGGCGGTGATCAGGAATGTGCCGAAATACAGCGCCACACCCGTTACCCTGTGCATGATGGAAGCGACCATGGTGAGGTGAAACCGCCAAACCTGAAGGTGGGGCGACAGGGGCCGTGGATCGGCTGGCGCATTGGTGGACATATGGAAACCTCACTTGCCTCTATGGCCGTGCGGTGGTTCTAGAGGGGCATGGAAAGCTGTCAACGCGCCCTTTTGGCCCCCCCACTTCTGAAGCCTATTCTGGCTGCAGCTGCTTTGGCCTTTGCAGGACCCGTAGCCCCTGCTTTGGCGGCTCCGGATAGCACGCAAAGCCAGACTGATTCGGTGGAAGCCCTAATCACGGACTATGAAGCGTTCCTGAGAGCCACAGACCCGGTCGCAGAGGCGCGCGGCACGGGTGCGGGACCCACTCGGTGGCCGGATGTGACGCCGCAAGCTGTGGCCCAAAACGCCGCCGCCGCTGAAACCTTCATGACCCGCCTCAGCGCGCTGGACCATGACCGCATGGTCGACGCCGCGATCCTCGACCATATTCTCTCGCGGACGGTCATTCAGCACAAACATGACACCGCGCGCATCCCGTTTACCGGTGATAGCGGCTTTCATAGCGCGGCCACCTTTGCCGCCTCGCGTGCCAATCTGCTGACTCTCGCCCGCGCGGACGCCTATGTGGCGCGCCTCGAAGATCTGCCACGTTACTTTGAAGACAATATTGCCAACCTTCAGCGCGGGATTGAAACTGGCTGGACCGCCCATGGTGACCCGCTCTCCACGATGATGGAACAGGTCAATGAGCAGATTGTCGCCGATCCCGTTGAATCGGAACTCTACGCCCCGCTGACCCGGCTGCCGACGGGCATTCCAGATACTGACCGCATCCGCCTGAAACGCGAAGGCCGCGAGGCGGTTGCTGACGCGATCACCGCTTATCAGGACCTGCTGACCTTTCTGGAAGACGACTACGCCCGTTCGTCTCGGCTTGAACCAGGCCTTGCGGGTTTGCGCGGTGGGCGGGTCGTCTACGCCGATCTGGCGGATATGCACACGGCCGGCGCCGGGCTGACGCCGGAGCAGATCCACAAGATTGGCCAGGAAGAAGTTGCGCGCATTCGCGGCGAGATGCTGGCGATTCTGGACGAACTGGCCTTTGAGGGCAGCCTTCAGGCCTTTTTGACCTTCCTGCGCACCGATGACCGGTTTTACGCGCGCACCTCCGATGACCTGATCGAAAAAGCCGCCGAGATCTCAAAGAGACTCGATGCTGTAGTCCCGCAATATTTTGGCCGCCTGCCAAGGCTGCCTTATGGTGTGTCACCGGTGCCGGCCTCGATCGCGCCGGGCTTTACCACTGGGCGTTATGCTCAGGGTGATCCGGAAACAGGGCGATCTGGCACCTATCTCGTCAACACCTACCGGCTCGACCAGCGCCCGCTCTATGAGTTACCCGCGCTGACGGCCCATGAAGCTGTTCCGGGCCACCACTTGCAGATCGCACTGGCCCAGGAAATGCGTGGCGTTCCAGAGTACCGTCGCCGTTACTATGCTACTGCATTCGGCGAGGGCTGGGCGCTTTATGCGGAAAAGATTGCAGGCGAAGCCGGCATTTACCGCACACCTTATGAGCGCTTTGGCCAACTGTCCTATGAGATGTGGCGCGCGTGCCGTCTCGTCGCTGACACAGGCCTGCACTGGTATGGCTGGTCTCGGGAACAGGCCGAGGCGTGCTTCATAGAGAACACCGCCCTTGCGCCGTTGAACATTGAAACCGAGGTCACACGCTATATCGGATGGCCGGGCCAGGCGCTGGCCTACAAGATTGGCGAGCTTGAAATTCTCAAGCTGCGTGAGGAAGCGCGCACCGTATTGGGCCCGCGGTTCGACATTCGCGACTTCCACGATCATTTGCTGGCAGAGGGCTCAACTCCGCTGTCGACCCTATCCGCCCGGATGCGCCAGTGGATCGAAGACCAGAAGGCCGCCTTTGCTGAAATGGAAGCCACGCCTGCGCCATGAAGGTCACCATCATTGAAACCGGCAAACCGCCACCGACGCTGCGCGACGATTGGCCGGGCTACCCTGCAATGTTCACAAAGCTTCTGCGCGCTGCTGATGGCGACATGAAGTTCGATACCATCGACCTGGTCTCAGGCGCGTCATTGCCCGATCCATCCAAGCTGGAGGCGGTATTGGTCACCGGATCGCGTGCCGGCGTCTATGATGACGAGCCCTGGATGGCGGCGCTGATGGATTTCATCCGCTGGACGGCGGCGGAAAACGTACCTCAGATCGGGGTCTGCTTCGGCCACCAGGCCGTGGCGCAGGCGCTGGGAGGCCAGGTGATCAAATCACCA
>JBCCAA010000162.1:0-2425 GCA_039815055.1 Pseudomonadota bacterium
GGCCTGCTGGTCTTCTGTCGCCAGTGTCAAAGCGCGGATGGTTTCGCGGTCGATTTCGTCCTCGGCGTAGAGTTTTCGGATTGGCGCGGCGAGTGAGGCCAGCGCCAGAACGCGGCGCACCATAAGCTCGGTGACGCCAAAGAACGCGGCGATGTCATCGATTGCGCGGCCTTCTTCATGCAGGTTTTTGAAGGCGGTATATTGTTCCATTTCCGAGGCTGGCAGACGACCGACATTCTCGATGACGGAAGCGGCAATCGCGCTGGCGGCGTCTTCCTCGCGCATGATGGCGCAAGGCACGTTCGGGGTTTCGCCTGTCTCTTTCTCAAGGGCTTTCAGGGCGAAATAGCGCCGCCGTCCGGCAACAACGCCATAATGATCGCCCTCCTTACGAACTAGCAAGGTCTGACGGATGCCGCTCTCGCGGATCGACGGCAGGATGTCGGACACGTCCGGCTTCTTTCGGCTGTGGCGCATATTGAGTTTTGAGATTTTCAGCTGGTCGAGCGGAATGGATTTAAGAATGGGCTGGGCCATGATCGGGCCTCCTTGATTTGAGTTGATCGGGGATGACGGGCGCGTGCTCATGCGCGCGCCTCGTCTGGTGTGAGCAATGGGCAAAGGCGCTGAATAGCGGCGCGTCCAGCGTCCAGGGCTTCGGGCAGAAGCTCCTGCGCGACCTCGGTCAAATAGGCGTTGTCGCTTTCCGGATAGTTGGCCTCGATGCCCCAAAGGCTCGAAGCTTGGTCATCAAGGACAATACCTTCTCGCGCGACAGACAGAACGATCCCACAATAGAACCATTCATCATCGCGCCATGCCTGCATAATGGCTTCGGCTTGTTCCTGCGCCTTTGCAAATCGCTCACGATGGTTCGGGCCAGCGCCGATAAATCCTGCGCTATCCTTATAGAGCGAGGGCCAGAACCCGTGCTGGCGCTGGTCGGGCGCGTCGGGACAATCGTCGCGCACAATCCGCGCGATGATCTCGAAGCCTTGGGCCTCGCATGTGATGCAATCGCCCTCACATACGAAGTCAGAAAAGCGTTCCGTAAACGTCATGGCAGAGCCTCCCCGTCATCAAGATCAAGGGGGCGCTCCAGCGGATTGATGAACACCTGCCATGCATCGCCGACAAGCGCGGCATGCCATTTCAGGGCTTCAATCGCGTTTGGGGCAAGGTGGCTCTTGGCCCATCCATCGCCATAAAGGGCGGTTACAAGAAACATGGGTTCCGCCCTCCCTATCGTGACCAGAAAATGTGGACTTCTTCAAAGCCCGTCTGGAAGACGATGATCTCGCCATTCAGCGCCATGTCACGGGCCAGCGCTTCCCAGTCGACGTAGTAGCGCAGGCTCTCGGGAATCTCGGTGCCGGTGTCTTCGTGCAGCTGCTCGGCAAACTCTGCCGCGCTGCGATATTCGCCTGCATAATCCTCAAAGGCCGCGCGGGCCTGCTCAAGGTCATCGCTGAAATGGCCGTAAACCTTTGCGCCCAATTCGCTATGCTCGGTGATAAAGTTGGCCAAGTCGCACACGGTCTCAAAGCTGGCATATTCGGAAATGTTGCAGCCCCCGAAGCCCTCATAGTCATGAATCGCGTGCTCTTCCGCTTCGGGAATGGGCGAGGCGGCCAGCATGGCGCGCACCTGTTCCCAGATTTCGTCCGGCGTGGTCGCCTCAATCCAGCGCCCGTGCAGGTAGCCATTATTGTAAGCTGCAAGGCAGGCCACATAGAGGCGCGGTCTATCGACCCGCGCGGGTGCGGTGGTGGCTGCAAGAGGTGCAGTGGTTGCGAGTTGGTCAGTCATGTCAGTCTCCTTCCCCGCCCGCATTCTTTTCCCGACAGTCGGGTGGGCGGCGAGGAGGTGCTCAGCCGGAGCGTGACAGGGCGGCGCGCAAGGGGATGCTGTAGGTATGACGCCTAAAGACGATCAGAGATCACAAAGCCCCGCCCCCTTGCGCGGCGACCGCGCTCTGGCAGACGCACCGTCCGCCCACCTGACTGATGGGAGAGATATTGAGGTGGGGAGACGCCAGACGGACCGTTAGCGGCCTCGCACAACTAAAGCCGCAGACGCCGGGTCATACATCAGCGTGCTGATGCTGCCATCCTGCAAAGCCTTCACAACAGCGTCGATGACATCAAGGGGAACCAAAAACCACTCGCGCGGTCGCACGGGCTTTCCGAAACGGTCGGAGATTTCGAGATCGAGGCGGGCGTCCGCGAAGAAACGGTGGAGCAGCGCTTCAAGCCGTACTCGGTTGATATTGAAGAGTTCATAAGTGGCGACAATCTCGACATCTGCGAGAAGATAAGTCGCGTCATTGGCTGCATTGGCGATGCGAGTTTCAACTTTGCCGCCCGTCACGCCGATCTTGTGAATAAGGTCGCGGTTTTCAGCGATCTTTGGATTGGCTGACTTA
>JBCCAA010000088.1:0-8337 GCA_039815055.1 Pseudomonadota bacterium
AGACAGAGCCGTTTGCGCGATCCGTCTCCCGGTACGTCCCCTCTAGTTCTCCGCCACGGAACCGCAGGCCCCACCGCCCATCGGGCAGCACGCCGAGCACCATGCCATCGGGCATGACGACCGATTTCACATTCGCTGCGGTCACGTCTCCAAAACGGCTTTGGGGCGCGGCGGGCGGCGCAGGATTAGGGGCCAAAGAAGGTGTCTCATCTTCCGACGGCTCAAATTGCAGCCAAACTTCGAGGTTGCCCATTGCCTCTTGCTGGCCAAGTTCGGGAATGTAGTTCAGAGTGTAAATACCAAGTTGTCCGTCACCATTGAGAGTATCCACAACCGATTGTGCCAGCGGTCGATCGGTTTCATGGAAAAACCGCACCTGATTGGCCGCATTGGGCGAGCGATCGCCGACAACACGGACGTCATCGCGGATCTCATGACCGGCGCCGACCAGCAAAGCGCGCAGTGCCGCCCCAAGATCTGCCTGACTGTCGGCGCTGAGATGCAGGCCAACCAATGCTGGCCCCAAGTCTGTTTCAACGGTTTGACCGCCCGGTGGAAGCGATCCAGAGAACAGATTGTTTGTGATGGCATAATATCCGCCGCCGCCCAGCACGGCGATGGCAAGAACAGCGGCAACGATCCAGCCAGCGGCGCCACCGCCTTTTTTCTCTTTCTTCTCAAGCGTATCCGTCATGTCTGCCAGTGCGCCCGGGGTGGCGCGCAGCATGGCGGCGCTGTCAGTCGCACCACCGCTGGATGGCATCGAAATCTGCACTGGAGGGGCTGTGCCTGGCGCACGGCCAACCAGATGACCGACTGCCTCTACGGTATGTTTCCACTCCAGCGCTTCGGTATCGCCGGACCAATCGAGCAGGCGCGCGGCCTCGATCTGCGTGAATCCCAGCGGCGGCATGATGTTGTCGATCAAAATGGGCAACAGCACGCGACGCTTGGCGCCCACATCTGCCTCATCGAGCACCCATTGCGATTTCGTGGAGTTGTCAGACCACACCACGATCACACATTTGGCCGTGTCGAGGGCTGCACCAATCACATCGCGATAGGTTCGCCCCGGCGGGATACGATGGTCCCACCAGACATCATAACCAGCTTGTGCCAAAGCTTCGGCAATCGGCTGGACGCGGGCGACGTCTTCCTTCTTGTAGCTGACAAAGACATCGGTCATGGGCATTCCCTCCACAGGGACTCACCCTGCCCCAGCGTTTCATAGATTGCCAGAGCGTCATGCGAGCGCGCAAGCACAGACATGCTTGATGGTATTGTGCAGGACCGCTAACACCCGGCAACACAGTCATTCATGATGAGCACTTCCCATGTTGAGACTACTTTTTGCGTTTGCTGGCATCGGACTTTTCGCTGCGTGTGCTGGCGATACCGCTTCAGAACCGGATCCCGCGCCACGATCTACGTTGGAACGCTCACAAGCGCCTGTTGAGCTCCCCCTGCCACTTCCCAACTCGACAACGGTGGCAATCACCGCCGAAGATCTGGCAAGCCGCACCGCTATTCTTGCCGATGACGCGTTCGAAGGCCGCGCGCCGGCTACTCCCATCGGCGAAAAAACGGCCGACTGGATAGCTGCGGAATATGCCCGCCTTGGCCTTGAGCCTGCTGGCGATGACGGGACGTGGTTCCAGACCGTGGCCATGGTTGAGCAAACTCTCGATGAAACGGTGTCTGGCTTGACCTTTTCCGGCGGCGAGTCGGGCCGCGACTATGAGATGGAGCTACGCGAAGACGCGGTCATCTGGACCAAGCGCCAGAACGCGACCGATTTCAGTTTCGATGACACAGAACTCGTCTTTGTCGGTTATGGCATTGTGGCGCCCGAATTCGGTTGGGATGACTATGCTGGCCTGGATGCCACCGGAAAGACGGTGGTGATGTTGATCAATGACCCCGGCTTTGCGACCGAAGATCCAGACCTCTTCAATGGCCGCGCCATGACCTATTATGGCCGTTGGACGTACAAGTTCGAAGAGGCCGCCCGCCATGGCGCCAGCGCGGCGATCATCGTGCACGAAACAGCCCCCGCCTCCTATGGCTGGGACGTGGTGGCCAATTCCTGGTCCGGCGCGCAGGCCGATCTGGTGCGCGCCGATGGCGGTGAAAGCCGTATCAAGATGGAAGGCTGGATCGCCACCGATGTGGCGCGCAAGCTGTTTGCTGAAGGCGGGCTTGATCTTGAGGCCATGACAATCGCTGCCAAACGACCGGGCTTCGCGCCCGTCGATATGGGCGGCCTGATGGCGAGCGGTGTGATCAGCCAGTCCATCACTCGCAGCAGCTCGCGCAATGTGGTCGGCGTCGTGTCTGGAACCGAAAGACCCGATGAATATGTTATGTTCACCGCGCACTGGGACCATCTCGGCAAGAAAGCCTCAGAGCGAAGCGGCGCTCCGCAACAGGATTTCTACCGCGACGAGATTTACAACGGCGCTGTCGACAATGCGACGGGCGTCTCGGCCATTCTCGACATCGCCGAAACCATGGCTGCCGCCCCCGCTGAACGCTCCAGCCTGTTTGCGGCGGTGACCCTCGAAGAGTCTGGCCTGCTCGGCTCATCCTATTTCGTGGAATATCCGCTGGTGCCAATGAACAAGATTGTTGCTGGCTTCAATATCGACGCCTATCAGCCTGTCGGGCCTGCTCGAGACGTAACTGTTATCGGCTATGGAGCCTCTGAATTGGAGGATCGCCTCGCTGCGGTCATCGCAGCCGATGATCGCGTGCTTGCTCCAGATAGCCGTCCTGAAGCAGGACTGTTCTACCGCTCAGACCAGGCGCCGTTCGTAAAGGAGGGCGTGCCGATGCTCTACATCAAGCAGGGATATGACCAGATGGACGGTGGAATCGCCGTCGGTAAAGCGGCCGCCGAAGTACACAATGCCCAACGCTATCATAAACCGATGGATGAGGTACTGCCCTATTTCAACTTCGATGGGCTTGAGGCCGATGCCAACGCGGTCTTCACGGTCGCCAGCGATATCGCCAACTCCACCGATTGGCCGGAATGGTATGACGGCAATGAGTTCAAGGCGATCCGCGAGGCCTCCCTGGTCGCGGGCGCCGAAGACGCACTGGATTAGACCTTGCTCAGCTATCAGCACGGCTTCCATGCGGGCAACCGCGCTGATGTGCTCAAGCACGCGGTTCTCGATGTGGTCCTCCGGGACCTGGCCGACTCTGGCAAACCCATATTTCATGTGGAAACCCATGCCGGACGCTCAATCTATGATCTAAACGGCGCCCAGTCCCGCAAAACGGGTGAAGCTGATGATGGCGTGCTGGCTCTGTTTCGCGAAGAATCCGAACCCGCAGAACTTGGCGAATGGCTTGACCTGATGCGACAGCAGGGCAAACGGGCCTATCCTGGCTCCCCCAAGCTGGCGGCTCTGCGCTTGGGGGATACCGCCCGCTTTGCCCTATTCGAAAAACACCCGGCGGAACATAAGGCCCTCACCGAAGCCTTCGCTGATGATGAACGCGTTCTGATCCGCAAGGCTGATGGCTATTCCGGCGCACTGAAGCTGCAGCCGCGCCGTGGCGAGCAGATGTTGGTCTTCTCGGATCCAAGCTACGAGACCATGGCCGATATGGAAGCGCTTGCCGACTGGACACCACGCGCACTTGCCCGATGGCCGAATGCAATCGTCGCTGTCTGGCTTCCGCTGTTTAAAGATGAACGCGAGGCCGAGTTTGGCGCGTTCCTGTCCAATCTCGAAAACGGTATTGTCACCGGCGCACATTGGCCTGCCCCGGATGACAAGGACACTGCGCTGGCCGGATCAGCACTCATCGCGTTTCGCGTACCCAAGCATGTGAGCCGCGCCGCCAGCGCGGTGGCCGCGTCATTAAACACGCTGTGGATGGGCGATAACTAAGCCGCGCCTGCCCGAACGGGACGCAAAATCGCTGGCCCAGCCTTACCTTCCGAGCGCGGCGCGATATGCGTTTTGACCGGAAGGATAATCGTGGCTGTGGCCCCTGCACCCGGCCGACTGGACAGCGTGACATCTCCGCCATGGAGCCGCGCCAGTTCCCGCGACAACGGCAAGCCAAGGCCAGTACCCGAGAACTCGCCGCCCCGGTCAGCTTCGGACTGGAAGAACGGCTCGAATACCCGGTCGAGATCGCTTTTCGCCAATCCCGGCCCGAAATCGCGAATGGTGATGACCGGACAACCGCTGTCGTCCAGGAAGGCCCGGATCGCGATCTTCACCGGCGAACCGCCAAACTTCATCGCATTGCCGACCAGATTGATCAAAATTCGGCGGAACGCGGCTTCATCGACAATCACAGCACCAAGTTTTGGCGAGATCGAGATGTCGAGACCTTTAAGATCGTTCACGCGATTGAAGCGCGCTGCCAGTGAGATCGCGTGGGCGAGTTGCTCAGAAAGGTCCAACGGGATCGGTTCATGCATGTACCGGTCCTGCCCAACGCGCGAAAACTCGATGATGTCATTGATCACTGTCAATAAATGCGCGCCAGCATCGTGGATGGAGTTGGCATAGTCGCGCATGTCGTTCTCGGACACTTTGATCCGCGAATCTGTCGACATGATCTTTGAAAAACCGATGATGATGTTTAGCGGCGTGCGCAATTCATGGCTCATCGTCGACATGAACCGGCCCTTCGCCTCATTGGCCTCTTCAGCCTCTCGACGCGCCGCAATCAACTGTTGTTCGCGCAGCTTCAACGCGGTCACATCGGTGTGGATGCTCACCGAACGGCCGTCATCGAGTGGTTTGGTCGATTGTTTCACCCAGGTGCCGTCGGTCAGCTGACGCACAGCGCGGGCATCTTTCTCCGCCAGTACGCCGCTTTTGAACCAGTGCCGGAACTGGCTGTTGGCCATTTCCACCGAACCGTCCGCCCCGTGAATCGCAAAACCATCTTCCACGGCTTCGATCGCATCAATGAGGTTCGAACGCGCCTGTTTGGCCGCGGCCCAACTGTTGATGTTTTCAACCAGCTGCCGCTCGCTTTGCACCCCGCCCAGGAACAAGGCCACCAGCAAGACGAAAATCAGCCCGGCCATCGCCAGTCCCATAGGATTGCCAGCCACCACAAAATAAACCGAATTGGTTATGAGGCAGGGAATCGCAAACCGCATGGACAGCCGTGGCGAAGCCGCCGTGATCGCCGAGAAACCCGTCGCCATGCCAACATTCACCATGAAGACAAAATAGCTGATATTGGCTTGATGGCTCGGAACCACGTAAATCGCGCTGCCCCATAACAGCCCGAAAATCAGCAAGGCCAGTTCGCCTCGCTTCAGCGATTTTCCCGAAATACGCTCTGGTAGAAAGCTACCACGGCGTCGAAGTGCCATTGTTGAGATGTAGGCGATGGTTATCGAAACAGCGACATACCAAACCCACGCCCAGATCGATCCACTGAAGGCGAGCAAGATTCCCATCGTCGAGCTGCCATTGACAAATGCCACGGCGGCGGCGACCCACAAGATATTGTTCATTTGGCGCTGTTGCTCACGCAGCACCGGATTTTCATCCTGTATGCGTCGCTGCGACAGAGGCTCGACGCACCGGATGAGTTCGTGGAATAGGACTTGCGGAGTCATGACCCACGATGGCTAACATGTATCGAACAAGATGGGCTTAGTTGTCATGGACAAATCGTCATGCGTGAGGCAACGATTCAGTAACGGGGTGAACATCTTCTACAGTTTTTCACCACATCGGATAAAGTACAGAAATTCTCAGTTGTGAAGCAGATAGCAATCATCGGCGGCGGTCCGAGCGGTTTGAGCCTTGCAAAGATTTTGCAGGAACGCGGATATCGGTCGACGACTGTATTCGAAGCGAAGTCTCGACCCGGTGGAAAGTCCCACACGGTTTACGAAGGCGTTGCCAATGTAGAAATGGGCACGTGCTACACGACCATGGCACACAAGCACGTCAAAAAGTGGATGAAGCAGTTCAACATAAATTTGCGCCAGAACGGGAAAATGCTCTTCGATGGTGCTGAATTCATGGACTATGTGAACGTCGGCGGCGGGCTGCCCTTTTCGCTGCAGGCTTTCAAGTTTCTGCGGGATGGATCTCGCCTGAAGTCCAGACTCAGGCAGAATCCAGAAAACCCAGCGCTCATCGAAGAAGCCGCCCAAACGACGCTGGACTGGTTGCGCGCGCGCGACCTGCCAAAAATGGAACGTTTTCTCCACAGGGTGATGACCATCAACGGATATGGTTTTCTGGATGAAACACCCGCCATCCAAGCCCATCGCTGGGTCGACTGGCGGCTGATGGTATCGGGTGCGTTCAATCAGCTGCATATGCCCGTAGAGGGCTGGAGCGAGTTTTGGCGCCGCCTGGCAGAAGATCTGGATGTACGGCTGTCGACACCTGTGATCAGGATTGAACGATTCAAGGAACAGGTCGTCATCAACACCAAGACCGGGCCTGAAACGTTTGACGCGGTGGTCTGCGCCATGCCGCTGGATGAGTTTCTGCCTTTGCTGGACGGTGCAGCAGAAGACGAAACCTTCGTTGCAAATGCCATCAATTGGCAGGGCTACACGACATCATTGATCGCGACTGCCGCGCCGTTTACGGAAAACCACCTGGCCGGATACAGTTCCACCCTGCTGCCGGGCGCCGAAAAAGGTCATCTGTTGGGCGCGCGCCGGGAAGTGTATGAGCCCGATCTCGGCGGTCATCTTTACGTGGTGGGACAGTTATCGGCCGGGCTGAACGATGCCGACCTCAAAGAAACCTGCATCGCGCATCTGAAGGATCGTGGCGCCGATCTCACCGCCTTCATCATGCAGGAAAACTGGAAGTATTTCGCCCTGTATGATCGCGACGCTATTCGCAACGGACTTCTGCAAACCATGGAACGCATACAGGGTCAGCGCAGGACATGGTATACAGGCGCCAGCTTCTCCTTCGAGGCGATCTCACACATCTGTCGCTTCAATGATGATCTTGCATCGCAGATCCTTGCAGCATCAACCACCCGAATGGGCGCTGCCGCATGAACTTGTTCATCCGCCTTTTCCGGATGGTGTTTGTCCATCTTCTGACGCGGCCCAAAGCCAATATCCTGGACGTGTCGCGCCGCAACTATCAGGTCTGGATCACCGACCATGACATGTTCGGCCACATGAACAATTCCAGGTACACCTCGTTCATGGATATCGGAATGGTCCACATCTTTCTTCGAGGCCGCATGATTGGCAGCCTACACAAGGCAGGCCTGTCCCCGGTTGTCATGGGCAAACAGGTCAGCTTCTACCGCCCGTTGAGCTTTCCCATGCGTTATCAACTCGTCACGCAGATCGTGTGTTGGAGCAAGTTCCACGTGCTCTTCCAGCATGATTTCGTGCACAAGGGAAAAGTACATGCGCGCGGCCACACCATCGGCCGGTTGATCGGCGCCCGCGATGACCGACCGACCATGGCCGAAGTGATTGATCGATGCGGCTGGGACGTTCCCCATGAAAGCCCGGAGCCGACGGGCTGGCAGCGCGCCATTCTGAACCGCGCCGAAGCGGAGAAGGACACCCGCGCGCCGATTGAGACGGCTATTTCCGGGTAAACACCGGCCCACTCGGCCCACGATCCCCGAACCACCAGAGCGTCGCCGCCGTGGCCGCAAAGGTCGCTGTCTCTGTAATCGCTGCGCGCCCGGCATCGCTGGTAGACACAAAGATCACCACCGCGATCAGCCAGAGCAACAGCGTCAGCGCCGGCCGCGTGAGCCCGCGCACGGCGTCCACCCATTTATAGCTGGGCGCCACCGCCGCGTCTGCCGCCATTGACGCCTCCAGCCCAGCCCAGCTGCCCTGGGTGTGCGCCAGCGCCAGCTCGGCCTCTGTCTCCTGGCGATCGGCCTTCATCTGCAGCTCCAGCAGCACCGTTTCATGCTGCCATTTGGCTTGCTCATGGGCCTGCTGCTGGCGTCGCTCGAAGAAGCCCGCCACGCGCCCCAGCGCCGTTCCGAACAGGCCGAACAGCCCGCCCCCTGCCGCGCTGGCCGTCAGACCGATTACGTCGTCCATAGTGTTTTGCTCCCGGGATAATACCAGAACGCGGGGGCGCCGCGCCGATCAAGATGAAGAAATGTCCGCGCCAGGCCTAGCCCGGTGAAGCCGAGCCGCCGGGCGCTGGCGAGCAAGAGCCGACGATCATGCCCGGCCAGGCGAATGTCCACCGCAAGCGTCTTGTGCATGGAGCGCGGCGCCCCGCCGACATAGCCATTCCACTGCGCGCAGCGATGGCCGGAAGTGACGATCAAAGGCCGCCCGGCATCGGCGCGCAGAGCCTCCAGCGCGTCGAGGAAGACCGG
>JBCCAA010000048.1:0-22187 GCA_039815055.1 Pseudomonadota bacterium
TCCTGCGCGACGCTGGCCACAAGAGTCCCGTCCCGTGTGAAAATCTTGCCCCGATTGAAGCTGCGCGCCCCGCCAGCATACGGCGAGTCCATTGCGTAAAGCAGCCAGTCATCGAATTTCACCGGCGCGTGGAACCACATGGAATGGTCCAAACTTGCGCCCATGACTTCACCTGTCATCCACGACACGCCGTGGGGCCGATGGGCCGTGCCAAGCAAGCGCATGTCACTGGCATAAGCCAACAAGCAGTGATGGACCCAGGGCGCTTCGTCGATTTCGCGGGCCGTACGCATCCAGACATGGCTAGCGTCAGGTTTCTTCTCCGGTTGGAGCAGATTCATTGGATCCAGTTCCCGCATTTCAATCGGGCGCGGCTTCAGGAAAAAGTCGCGCTTCGATTCAGGAAGATCTTTGGACTGTGCTAGCCGCAGCTTTTCAAACGATGGCAGGTTTTCCGGGCCCTCAACACTGGGCATGTCATGTTGGTGATTCCAGCCCTCCTCGTCTCGGTGAAAGCTGGCCGCCATGTTAAAGATCTGTTTGCCGTTTTGGATCGCGATGACCCGCCGCGTCGCGAAACTGCCACCGTCACGGGATCGGTCAACTTCATAGATGATGGGAAGTTTCGGATCGCCGGGCCGAATGAAATAGGCGTGCAGAGAGTGGCAGGCTCGGTCTTCAACGGTGCGATAGGCTGCAACCAGCGACTGGGCAATGACCTGCCCGCCGAATACCCGGATGTCATGGGCGTCCATTTCATCGGTGACTCCGCGGAACAAGTCGAGTTCCAGTCGTTCGAGATCGAGAATGTTCAGCAGGTTCTGGACGGGATCGGACATTTTCAGCCTTTTGGAAGCATGTTGCACATGCGTTATCACTCGCCGGGCCTCTGCGTAAACTGCGGGGTGTCTACTCCAACCCTTTGCCGGGATGCGCTTGGCCGGTATGGTATTCTCATGAACGAAACCGACTCGCCTCCCGAACGCGATGACGCGACTTTTTCGATGTTTTCCGACGCCGAAACAGGCCCATCTGACGCGGAATATGAGGTGTTGGCGCGCAAATACCGGCCGCGCCGCTTCGAAGATCTGATTGGCCAGGAAGCCATGGTGCGAACGCTGAACAACGCGTTCGAGACTGACAGGATTGCCCACGCCTTCATGCTGACGGGCGTGCGCGGCGTCGGCAAAACGACGACGGCACGCCTGCTGGCGCGCGCGTTCAACTACACGTCCGATGACCATGACGGGCCATCGATCCACCTTGATCCGGCTGGCGACCATTGCGAGGCGATCATGGCCGGTCGACACCCTGACGTGCTGGAATTGGACGCAGCCTCGCGAACCGGCGTAGCGGATATGCGCGACCTGCTGGATGGCGCGCGCTACTCCCCGGTATCAGCGCGCTTCAAGGTCTATGTGATCGACGAGGTGCACATGCTGTCGATCGCGGCTTTCAATGCACTTCTCAAGACGCTGGAAGAGCCCCCGGCCCATGTGAAGTTCATTTTTGCGACCACAGAGATTCGCAAGGTTCCAGTGACCGTGCTGTCGCGTTGTCAGCGGTTCGACCTGAAACGGCTGGACCCGCAGGCTCTCTCAGCTCATCTCGGCCGGGTCGCCGAGCGCGAAGGCGCGCGGGTTTCCGATGAAGGTCTCTCCCTGATTGCCCGGGCCGCCGAGGGTTCGGTGCGTGACGGGCTTTCCATCCTCGACCAGGCCATTGTCCAGACGACCGATGGAGGCGAAGTGACCGGATCGGCTGTGCGCGACATGCTGGGGCTTGGCGACCGCGGGCGGCTTCTGGACGTATTCGAAGCTGCAGTGTCGGGAGACGGAAAAGCGGCCATCACCGAGGCTGACGCTCAGGTTCATGACGGCGCTGACCCGCTCGTTCTGCTGAAGGACATGCTCGATATCGCTGCTGATGTTGCAACCGCCCAGGTGGCGGGCGAGGCCTATGCGCCAGCCGCACCAAAAGACCAGGTGGACCGTATCCGGGCGATGTCTCAGAAACTGACGGCTGCCCAGGCGAGCCGACTCTGGCAGATGCTGTTGTCGGGCTATCGCGATACGCAAACGGCCCCGGATGCATCGGTGGCTTTGAGGATGGTGATCTTGCGCGTCGCAGCCGCTGCCAATTTGCCCAGCCCTGAAGAAGCCGCGCGCCTGATCGCCGAAGGCCGTGGCACAGGGGGCGGCGGAGCGGGCGCGGCAGGCTCTTCTGGCGGAAATGGCCCGACAAGCTTCGCAGCCATTGTCGATTTGCTCGACCAGCGGCGAGAAATCATCCTGAAAGGCGAAGTTGAAGCCTTTCTGAGGCCAGCGAACATCGAGTTCGGCGTTTTGCGCTGTAATCTGGAGCCCGGCGCGCCGGATGGACTCGTGCGCCGCCTGGCCCTGTTCCTTGAGCGCGAGACCGGAACCGTCTGGCGGATCGAAGAAGTGTCCCAGACCGATGATACGTTGAAAACCCGGCGCGCTCAGGTGTTGGCCGAAAAGATCGCCGATGCGACCACTCACCCCGCCGTGGCGGCGCTACTTGAGGCCCTGCCGGGCGCTGAGATTACCGATGTTCGCCAGGAAACCCCGCCCAGCCAGGCGCTTGACCCGGCCAATGAAGACCCCAATGTGGCGGATATGCCAGCCAACAGGAGACAGGCGCGCCGATGAAAGACCTCTCAAAAATCATGCGCCAGGCCCAGGAGATGCAGGCCAAAATGGCCGAGGCCCAGAAAAAGATCGAAGAGATCGAGGCCGAGGGCGTTGCAGGCGCCGGGCTCGTCACAGTCACGCTCAAAGGCAAGGGTGAACTGGTGTCAGTATGTATCGATCCGTCTTTGATGAGCGATGATGCCGAAATCGTCGAAGACCTGATCAAGGCTGCCCATGGCGACGCCCGGAAACACCTGGATCAGGACATGGAAGCGGCGATGCGCGAGGCCACAAAAGACCTCGGCGGCGGCATGCTACCGGGCTTCAAGCTCCCGTTTTAGGGGGCGGTGACAGAGTCGGTCTGTTCTCCAGCGAAGACAAGTGATCTAAGCCGTCTCCGCAAACAGCTCGCGCGCAATAAGGAACCGTCGAATCTCGCTGGTTCCTGCTCCGATTTCATAGAGTTTGGCATCGCGCAGCAGCCGGCCCACCGGATAGTCATTGGTGTAGCCATTGCCACCCAGAATCTGGATCGCGTCCAAAGCCAGTTTGGTGGCTTTCTCGGCGGCGTAAAGGATCGCGCCTGCTGCATCCTTGCGCGTGGTCTCGCCTCGGTCGCAGGCCTTGGCCACGGCGTAAACATAGGCCTTGGTGGCGTTCATCTCGACATACATATCGGCGACCTTGCCCTGGATCAGCTGGAACTCGCCGATGGGTTTGCCGAACTGCTTGCGCTCATGGATGTAGGGCAGCACGGAGTCCAGGCAGGCTTGCATGATGCCAATGGGGCCGGCGGCCAGAACGACGCGCTCATAATCCAACCCACTCATGAGAACTTCAACGCCGCTGTTCAGCGGTCCCATGACGTTCTCTTCCGGTACTTCGCAGTCTTCAAACAACAGCTCGCCGGTTTCTGATCCGCGCATGCCGAGCTTGTCGAGCTTCTGCGCCACCGAAAAACCCTTGAAGCCCTTCTCGATCAGGAACGCCGTGATGCCGCGCGAGCCCTTTTCCGGGTCCGTCTTGGCATAGACGATCAGCGTATCAGCGTCCGGACCATTGGTGATCCACATCTTGTTGCCGTTCAGGACGTAGTGATCGCCCTTTTTCTCGGCCTTGAGCTTCATGGACACCACGTCAGAGCCGGCGCCGGTCTCGCTCATGGCCAGGGCGCCGAGATGCTCGCCGGTCACCAGCTTGGTCAGGTAGCGTTGCTTCTGGTCGTCTGTGCCCCAACGGCGCAGCTGGTTCACACACAGGTTTGAGTGCGCGCCATAGGACAAGCCGACCGAGGCGCTGGCGCGGCTGACTTCCTCCATGGCGATACAGTGTTCGAGATAGCCGAGGCCCGTGCCGCCCCATTCTTCCTCTACCGTGACGCCCAGGAGGCCAAGCTCACCCATCTTGGGCAGAAGCTGGCGGGGAAAGACGTCCGTCTTGTCGATTTCAGCGGCGAGGGGCGCAATCTCATTGGTGGCAAAATCTTGCACCGTTTCGCGGATCAAGCCGGCGGTTTCACCAAGATCGAAGTTCAGCGTGGGATATGTGTTCGGGATCATTGGGTTGATGTAGCCCAATGATGGGAGCGTGCCAATCGATTGGCCGCGTCAGTTTTCCGCAAACAGGGCCTGAAACAGGTAGTAGGCCATGATGATAAAAATCAGCCCGCCAATCAGGATGGCGAAGGGGCCAGAATAAAGGTCCCAATCACTGCCAGGCACGGAGGACGACATGAAGTCGCTCAAGTCGCGCAAGCCCCAGGCTGCGATGAGCGCGCCGCCAAAAGCCGCCAGGGCAAACAATATCACCGAAGCCCATGATGCCCGTGGACCACTGGATTGCGGAGCGTCGAGATCGTCAGTGTCCAGGTCGGTTGGTTCAAGGTCGTCGATCATCCCAAGGGATGGTGCTGGCGCAGCGTTGCGCGGTGGCGGGGTGGGACGTGGATCGCCGATTTCTTCCGGCTCGTCTTCGACAAGAACGGGTGTTCCGGCAAGCCAGGTGGGGTCATAGTCTGATGGTCCGAACGCAGACTCGTCTTCTTCAATCAGGCGGGCGGTTTGGGCGGGTGGAACGCGGCGTTCTGCCTGGGGTTGGATGCGCGGGGTGGGCGCAGCGTCTCCAGTACTGTCACCGTCTTCGACCGGATCGGCGAGCTCCTTCAGCGCGCGGGTGATCTCGTCCACGCTGGGGCCTGAATTGGGATCAGTGTCATCGGTTTGTTGATCGGTGGGCTCACCGAGGATGCGTGTCAGGCGTTCACGCACCTTGCGGGCCGCCGCTTCCGGGGCGCTTTCGCCGGAGGTACTTTCCGGGGCAGATTCAGCGGCTTCATCGTCTTCCACGATCTCGGCCCGGCCCTGTCCGGATTGCACTTCTATGCGCCGTGCCGCGTCACGCGGTGACAGGATGGCGGCGGCAAGATCCAGTTGGGGCTGAACGATGGGGGTCGGGACGGCTGTGCGGCCGGTGTCAGGTTCCAGAAACAGTGCCCGCTCGGCTGCGCGGCGGCGCACCAATCCATCGACGACGATGACACGTCCATCCACGCGCGCCTTCCGCCAGGCCGCCATGGCTTCCGCCGCACGCAGTTTGGCGCCCGAATTGACCAGTGCAAACACGTCACTCGCGAGGAAATTCTCAAGGCCGATATTGAATGCAAACGCCACAAGCGCGTCGAATTCGTTTTGGGTCAGTGGCGCCAGCACTCTTGAGGCAATTGCTTCTTCCACAGGCGCGAGGTCACGCTTCTGCAGGATTAGTCTGGCGTCTTCAAAGCTGATTTTCTGGTGCTGCTTGGCGAGCGCGGTATGGCCGAAGCCGATAATGAACCGCCCATCGTCAAGAGGCTCAGAGCGGGCACGAAACCCCTCAAAGCCCATTATCAGGTCCAGTCCCGCTTTCGATGTGCGCATGCGCCTGGCCATCGGCTGCTCCGATCTGGGACACCCGGTCCCTTCCCACCCTCGCAGGCTGCAATCGACGCGCCGCAGGAGACTTCAGCGTCAGAGCAGAACCAGCGTTGCCAGCCCGAGAAAGGAGAAGAAGGCGACAACATCGGTCAAGGTCAACACAAAGACTGAGGATGCCACGGCGGGATCTGCGCCCAGCCGCTTTAATCCCAACGGCACCAGAATGCCCGACAGGCCGGCCCACAGGAAGGTTGCGACCATGGCGGCCGCGATGACGAGGCCAAGCTCAACATCGCGGAACCAGGCGAATGCAATCAGCCCCACGCCAATGGCAAAGATAACGCCATTGACCACGCCGGTCAGCACTTCGCGCAGCACGGCCCGGCGCGCGGCACCCCCTTCCATTTCCCGCTCAGCAATGGCGCGCACGGCCACAGCCAGGCCCTGGCTTCCGGCATTTCCGCCAAGCGCGGCCACAACCGGCATCAAAATCGCCAGGGCGACAATCTGGTCGAGCGTTCCGGCGAAAAGGGCGATGACGCCAGAGACAAAGAAGGCCGTGATCAGGTTGATCGCCAGCCAGGGTGCACGCGCCTTGACGCTTTGCCAGACCGTGTCTGACCCGTCTGCCGACGACACGTTCGACAAGGCGAGAAGGTCTTCTGTGTTTTCATCCTGGATCACATCGACCATATCGTCGACCGTGATGATGCCAATCAGCCGGCCATCGGCGTCTTTCACAGGCGCCTGGGCGAGGTGGTATTTCTGGAACTGGTAGGCGACTTCTTCCTGGTCCATATCGCCGCGAATGTCGCTTTGCAGTGACACCATGATGTCGGTGAGCGGAATCTCGCGGTCGGTCTTCATCAAGAACGACAGTGCGACGACGCCTTTTACTTTCATGGCAGGGTCAACGATGCAGACCTCGTAAAACAGGTCGGGCAGGCTCTTGCCCTGTTCGCGGGCATGGTCGATGGCTTCGCCAACGGTCCAGAATTCCGGCGCGGCGAACACTTCGCGCTGCATGAGGCGGCCGGCGGTTTCCTCATCAAACGCCAGACCGCGCTCAAGGGCCGCGCGATCACCGGGCGCGATTTCCGACAGGATCTTCTCGCGCCGGTCGTCTTCCAGATCCTCAAGGATCGCGGTCGCGTCATCTGAATCCAGCTCATCCAGCGCCTCGGCAACCACAGCATCGGGCAGAGTCTCGACGGCGCGCTCACGGTATTCATCGCGCAGCTCAATCAGGATTTCGCTGGGCAACGCGCCGCCCAGAAGGTCCACCGCGCCGAGGAAGTCATCGGTCGACAACTGCTCCAGCGCGTCTGCGGCATCAGCCGGATGCAACCGGTTCAGTGTGCGCGAAAGCCAGGGCCCATCGCGTTCTTCGACGGCGTCGCCAAGGTCTGCCAGGAAGACAGGATCAAGGCCGGATGTGTCTTCGGCGGGCGACGGTTCGGGCGGCATCTCCATGGCGTCGCTTTTCCCGCGATTGTGGAGATGAAGCAAGGTGGTGGAGGCCAACAGGCGCGCTTTAAGCCCGCCTGTCGTCCATTGCTATCTCAAGCGTGAGGACATCTCGCCCAAGCTCTGTCTGAGGCCGGCGATCTGCATCGATGCAGATGCATCCAGCCGCGATGCCAAGACCGCAAGCTCTGCTGAAAGTTCTGATGTATCGCTTGAAGCATCCGCGTCCTCTGCCGCTTCAATGGCTCGCCTTAATGCGTCCATATCGCTATCAGGTAGCCCATTGGCGCGCGCCAATTGGTCCAGATATGACAGCGCCACACTCGTATCGCCAGTTGGCCACGTCACGGCGAATTGCTGCTGTGGATTGAACAGCGCGCCCTGGTCGGCGCGTGCCGCCGCCGCAATTTCATTCTCGCTCATGAAGTCGCTAGCCCGCAGCTCGAACACGTCGAGACCGCGAACGATTTCAGTGCCGTAAATCCGGCCGTCATACCAGTAGCTTGACCAATAGCCGCCGAGCACGAGGCGTTCTTCATGGATCGGACCACGGTCGAAATAGCCGATCTCGAAGACGTTCGAGCTGTCGGTGAAATCCATCACCGTCAGGCCGCCCTGATACCAGGACTGAACGAAGAGATCGCGACCCGGCACCGGCACAATCGAGCCGTTGTGCGCCACACAGTTTTCCTGTTCGCTTTGAGGGGCTGGGATCTTGAAGTAGCTGCGGAATTCCAGCTGCCCGTCGACGATATCAAAGATCGCGTTCGCGCCCCAATCCATCGGGTCGGACGGGCGACACCTTGGTCGGCTTCCGCCGCCCCATTCATCGGTGAATACCACTTTTGTGCCGTCATTGTTGAATGTTGCTGAATGCCAATAGGCAAACTTCTCGTCTGTCACCGCATCCAGGCGTTGAGGGCTATAGGGATCAGAAATGTCGAAGATGACGCCATTGCCGGAGCACGCGCCCGCCGCCAGTTGTTTTTCGGGAAACACGGTGATGTCGTGGCAATGGTCGGTCTGCCTGCTACGCTGGGTGTCATCGCCATGGTCACCGCCTTGCCAAAGCCCTGCGATCTGCCCCGATTCAGGATCGGCAAAGACTGTGGGACTGTCGACAATGCGTGCCGCGCTTGGGTCATCAACCGGAATTTCAATTACGTCGATGCGGAAAAGGGCTGTTCTATCATCGCCGGGAACAGGCCCGACACAGCCTTCAAGTTCGTCTTCCTCACGGATCGACGCTGTGCCCGAATTGTAAACCACGATCTTTCCATCTGCATCCGGACCCGAGACGATCGAGTGGGTGTGAGAGCCGCGACATGTTTGCACCTGGCCCACCTGCAATGGTCGTCGAGGATCGGAAATATCGAAGATACGCAGGCCGCGGAACCGTTCCTCGCTGACATCGCCAGTCACGCCTTCTCGGCCGCAATCCACGCGCCCACGCGTTTGCTCAACGGACATGATCAACAGGTCTCCAAAGATGGAGACATCGCCCTGGCCGCCCGGGCAGACAACCGAGCTGATCAGCGTCGGTTCAGGAGCATCACTCAGCGTGTAGATGTTGAAACCGTGATAGTTGCCCACCACCAGCAGCTCGCCCGAGAACGCCATATCTGTGTTGGAAAAGCTCAGAAGCGGAGAGCGGTCGCCCCATTCTGTCTCATCATTGGATTGGTCATCTTCTGTCTCTGTAGCGTCCTCCATCGGGTCGCTCACAGCGGAGGGCATGTCCATCTGATGGTCGCCGTGGTTATGAGCGTCATGGTCCATGGCGCCGTCATCCGCCGCCGCTTCAGCGTCATCTTCTTCGGGATCGTCAGCAATGATTGGCGGCAGGCCCGAAGGGTTGCCGGGATCAAAGAAGCCCGGCGGTTTGGGCAAGGACGCGATTTTCACGAGGTTCGAAATCGCTTCCCCAGCATCGCGGAACCCGGCGGCCAGACCCGCGCGAGGATCGGGAGACAACGTCGCCAGAAGATCATTCATCCGCTCGATCTCTGCGCTCTGATCATTCTCGATGTCGCTGACAAACTCAAACAGTACCGGGTCATAGGCTGAGCCGGGTTGGTCCAGGAGATCCTCCACCATGGTGAGAGCGCCGTCGTGGTGGGTGATCATGAGCGTCAGGAACAGCTCGTCAAAGGCTACGCCTTCTGAAGCCGCAAGCTCAGCCATTTGCTCTGGCGTCGCCATGCCCATCATCTCATGGGAAATATGTGTGCCGTGGGCGTGGTCATGGGCTTGAGGTGCGCTTTCACCGCGTTCACCAAGCCAGGTGCGCATAAATTCGATCTCGTCGGCTTGCGAGGCCATGATCCGATCGGCGATATCGGTGACCGTCTCGCTATTGGTCCGCTCTTCCACCAGAACTGACATATCGACGGCTTGTTGGTGATGGGGGATCATGTCCTGCATGAAGCGCACATCATCGGTCGAATAACTGTTGTTTGCGATGGTGGCGGCTTCTTCCGCGCTAAGCGATTTGACCGGCTGGCCGGGCGCGCCGGGCTGAATAATGGCGACTTCCTGGGCAACCGAACATCCGGCAGTCAGGCTCAGGACACCAAAGCTGGCCGCCATCCTCACGATCAGCCCCATCGATTTTACGTTTTTGAAGAAAGCCATTCTTGCCATCGCCCCATCATGGTTACTGGATAACAGTAGTGCGCCACGCGCCGTTCTGGCAATCGGAAATCAAGTGAAGGCCCGAACGCTTTGTGATCCAAGAAGCGCCGACACCGTCAAACGACATTCGTGCGCCGTTGCCGGAGGCGTTTTCGGCTTCCGTGTTTTTCGAAAACACGCTCGGCTTCGGCTTTTGCTTCAGGTGTCTTCTTGATCTCCCAGATGCGTCCGCGCGCCTCTCGGCCTGAAATGACATGGTCGACAATTGCATCGGGGTAGCCGTCCTGCTGACCGGCCTTCCAGGGTTCATGGATCTTGCTGCCCTGAAGGTGAGCCAGTTCTGGTACCCATTGGCGGGTGAAAACGCCGTCCGGGTCCTGATCGTGGCCCTGCTTGACGGGGCTGTAGACCCGCAGCGTGTTGATGCCCGTCACGCCCGATTGCATTTGGCTTTGAGTCCAGTGGATGCCGGGTTCATAGTCGCTGTAATAGCGCGCAGTGACCATCCCGCTGTCTTGCCAAGGCAGCCAGAGATTATAGCTCGCAAAGCTCTGCAACATCGCCCGCATCCGGAAGTTCAGCCATCCGGTGGCGCGCAGATAGCGCAGGCACCCGTCCACAAATGGATAGCCGGTGCGGCCCTCTTCAAAGGCCGCCAGGCGCTCGACGTCGGCGCCATCATCGCGCAGGCCCTTATAGGCGCGCGCCATGGGCAGCCATTCCAGTTCGGGCTCAGCCTCCAGCTTTTGCATGAAATGGCAGTGCCAGTGCAGGCGGCCGATAAAACTCTTCAGCGAGCCTTTCCAGCCGGGCGGGGCGGGCTCCACGCCGCTCTCCAGCGCGTCGAGGCGCAGCCGTGCAGCCTGGTACACCTCGCGCATCGACAGGGCGCCATAGGCCAGGTGGATCGACAGGCGCGAGCATGCCGCCTCGCCGGCTATGGGATTGGACATTTCCGAGCGATAATGGCGTCCGCGCTCATGGAGAAAGCTGTCTAGGCAGGCCAGCGCGGCGGCTCGCCCGGCATCCTGGGGGCGGTCCAGCCCGTCAGGCAAAAGGCCGAGTTCGGCGGCAGATGGTATCGCGTGACCGTCTGCGCTGGCCCAGACCACCTCGCGGGGCAGGTCGACCAAAGGTTCCGACATCATGGTGTCCCACATCTTCGCCCAGCGGTCGCGATTCAACGCGTTGCCGCGCCAGATCCCGAACGTCATGGGCTGGTGCCAGGAGGTGCCGGTCGAGCCCGCCCAATCCGCCACCGCCCTGTCGCGCGCAAAGGTCCACATATTGCCGGTCTCGGCGTGTGACCAAAGGTCGAACGCGCCGCGCTCAACATGCAGTTGCTGCAAAACTTCCGGCGCGTATCCCACGCGCACGCAAAGCTGCGCGCCTTGGTCTTTGAGTTGGCGGGCGAGGTCTTCGATCCCAGCAGACAGAAAATGCCAATGGCGACGGCTGGTATCGTCCAGCATCCAGTAGCCAGGCTCGATGATCACAAGCGGCAGCACCGCGCCGCGTCTTGTGGCGTGGGCCAGTGCGGGGTGATCGTCCAGGCGCAGATCGCGCTTGAACCAGACAATATTGAGCTGGCGATCCATGACACCGGGAAATGTCATCCCGGCTGCGTCCGACAAGGGGCAGGGTGGCGCATGAAGACCGGAAACTACATTCGAAAGCGCGCCTCATGCTGGGACGTCAGGAAGGTGCACATCTCGTCGAAAGACAGTTTTTCCACTTGCTCCATGGCCGCGATCTTGTCTTTCACCGATTTGGCGGCGTCAAAGCGCGCAGCGGCTGCGCGAAGACTGGCGCGGTAAGTGCGATAGCGCTCCACTTCCAGACCGGGTTGCAATCCTTCTTCCAGCGCGTGAGCGGCAAGGATCAGGATGGCGAGCGTCAACGTGACGGCGTTAGCGATTGTGTTGAACTGGGCCTGCATCGCCGATTGTTCATCGCCCTGGAACAGGAAAAACGTGAAGCCGAGCCAGAGCGCATACATGCCAAAGATGATTGAGATCGAAATCAGCGAGAACTGGCTGAACAGCTTGGTCTTCTCGATCTCCGACAAGCCGCCAGAGGAGGGCGCCAGCTTGTAGTTCGTGTAGTTGATCTGGTGCTGGATTCGCGCATGGCGATAATACGCAAACACCTCATCCAGGGCGGCCTTGTTGAGCGATTTTGGTGTGGTTGCGGGCAGGGGGTGCAGCCAGCCTTCATCGGAAATGTCTTCGCTGACGGCTGCCGTCAGTTCGGCCTGCTCATGGCCTTCAAACCTCAGACGGAACGCACCGAGCCATTTGCGCCGTGCCTCATGAAACGTTTCAGCTCCTTCCTCCGATTGCAGCGCGGCCACAAGCTCCGGCAACCTTCGCGGGAAGACCTGGAAGTAAAACTGACGCATCCGTTCGGTCATCATCCGGTTGGAGAGCCATTTCAGCTTGGCGCGGCCAAACAAGGCGCTTGAACCGACCAGAACGCCCATGAGACCCGACCCAGCGGCGAAAATTCCGATCAGTGTTACCCGGCCCAGGCCAAATACATCGGGGCCCTGGCCGATGATGGGGGCAAGCGCTGACGCCAGCAGGGCCAATGTGCCCAGGATGATTGTGGCCAAGCCGGCCCGGCGCCCGGCTTTTTGGGACGCATTGGCGGGTTGCTCAAACCGGTCGAACACCGTGTTGAAATCTGGCCAGAAAAGCACGCGCCCAATGGTTGGAAAGGCTGATATGGCGCGATCGACCGCCGACTCCGTCGCCAGCAAATCCACATTGCTGCCAATCACCGGGCCTTGGCTTGCCAGTTCGTCCTTCGGCTCCGACATTGCGTCCTGCTTATCCTCTAATCGCCGCCGTGGACTGTTGCCGAACCGGGTTTGCAGTGCAAGCGGACCGTCTTTGCCGGGTCACTTTGGTGAACGCGTCTCGTTTTTTGGTCTCGGTGGGTGAAGATCGCCGGGGTCAGAGAAAAAACCGGCAAATCAATCACCTTGATTCTAAATAGAATTCAGAAAATACTTTCCGTTTTTCGGCGAGTTATTATTGAAAAACAATATGTGGCTTCTTAGCTCAAACTCGTCGGCGGACACCAACCCCTCAACCCCCGCCGACCGGGCTCAGCCCGCAACGGAAAGGAAACCAGTCATGAACCCGCAAGTCCGCGAGTCTGATGCTACAGCCGCGGCCAACGCCACGGCACACCCCGCCCCCTTTGTGAATGCGCTCAGCGCGCCGAAGATGGTGATTGTCCCGGTGGCGCCTGCCGAAATCGAGGAAGACAGCTCCGGCCCCAGCCTCCTGTCCAAACGGCGTAAGCGGAAAACACGGCTGGCCAATCGCCGCTAGAGTTTCGCCACTGCAGAAAGAAGGCGCTCGGGTTTTCAACGGTCCGGGCGTTTTTTCTTAGCCGACGGCGGTTTCAGCAATCTTCGTTTCGCCCGTCCGGCGGCGTTTTTCTGCGCCTGGAAAAAGCTCACCGCCGTCCAGTGCTTTTACTGCGGCAGTGTAGCCAGCATCGACGGCTGCGTCATAGGCTTTCCAATCGCGCAATTCGATGCCTTCGAGCTCCGGCAAGATCAGCATATCCGCCAGCTCGCGGCCTGCATTAGGATTGATGCTCAGCGTGCCCGCCCGCATCAGCAGGCCGGCGATCGGCGGTGCGGCGGAAAAACCATGCTCGAAGACCCAGGAAAAGAAGCCCTTGTTTTCAACAAACTCGCTGGCATCCAGCCCCTGGGGCGCGCGGGCAACGTCGCATCCGATCACGGCGCCGCGGTGGAAATCGCGCATGACATCGACGGGAAAATTGTTCAGCACGGCGCCATCAACCAGAACGTCGCCGTCTTGAACCACTGGCGGTAAAATGCCCGGTAGCGCGATGGAAGCGCGAAGTGCCCTGTGCAGAACGCCGGACCGGTGTACCCGGAACGCGCCGTCGGTCAGGTTCGTCGATACGGCAAAGAAGGGCAGGTCGAGATCACCGATCTCCGCGTTGCCAAAGTGCTCTTTCAACCGGGAATCCACCCGGTGCCCCCGCACCATAGAAACAACCGGCAGGGTCCAGTCGCCGAGGGGGTTGCTGGCGACAAACCCTTTGCGAATGCGCCAGTCAATCTCGTCATCGTCCCAACCCATTGCGACACAGGCAGCGATTACCGCACCCATTGACGACCCGCCGACAAAATCCAGCGGAACGCCGCGTTCGCGGATGGCGCGTACAGCGCCGATGTGGGCGTAAGCGCGCGCGCCGCCGCCCGACAGGCATAGTCCAATCGAGCGTCCGGCCATCACACGGGCCAGGCGGTCGCACTCCCAATTGTCCAGCCCATGCCAGTGCAGGATGCGGCTTGCACCCGCCGCGTCTTTCCATTCCTGAGGGCGCGAACCTGTGCGGCCAGAACCTGGATGACAAAGCACCACGTCAATCAGTTGGAACGACCGGGCCGGGGAATAGTCCTTTTCCGGCATAAGCGGCACCGAAGGGCGCGCATCGGCCCGGCCCAGCACCCATATTCTGTCGGCTTGGCGAAGGGCCAGGCGATACCAGCCTGTGTCGCCGATGGGGGCCGTAAGGATGACAAGATCATTGTCGCGTTCAAGCTCGTCAAAATATGCAGTCGGTTTGTCCTCGCCTTCGGTGTCGCTGACGACAACGGCGTTGAGGCCAAGCTTTGCGAGTGAAGATTTCAGGGTCTCGGCACGAAGCTCCAGGTCGATGGTCGGGGAGGCGCCGATCAGGGCGAAGACTTTCGGTTCCGCGCGGTCTGAGCGGCGGCGCGACTGTTTCAGGCGCAGTAGGATCAGCCGGATCATGGCTTCCAACAGTTCCGGCTCGGCTTTGATCAGGCGGTCAAATCCCTTGCGGGACAGACGAAGAATTTCAGAATCGCGCAGGGCAAAGACACTGTTTGTGTGCGGTTCGTCCTCCAGCACGCCATCGCCATCGCTGTCCTGTGCGAGGAACATGGCCATCTCGCCAACCGGTTCACCGGCGCGGATATGACCAACAAATTCGTTGCGCCCGTCCATGGAGCGCCGGAACGCGCCGAGCGCGCCGGTCAGCACGAAATAGATGCAATCAGCGTCTTCGCCGGCTTTGAACAGGGGATTTCCGGCAGGCAGCGAAAACCATGTTGCGCCCTTTCCGGCCGCGCGCAGCGCCCGTCCTGGCACATCGGCCAGAAACGGAATGTTCTTCAAAGACGGTGCGAGGTTTATGCCCATAGCGTTGAAGATGGCCATGTCCGGTCCCCAAGGAAAGCCTTATGCGGTTCAGTATCTGTCACTCCCGCGTGACGTAACCGTGACGCGGCGCCTGAATTTCCTGCAATTTTCATGCTTCTTTCCCGTGTGACGGATACGTTGCTTGTATCTTTCAGGGCGTAGACAAATATGGGTCGTGCGTGCGAACACACGCTATAGAGATTCGCGCCGCGTCATTCCTGCGCGACAAGACCACAAGGCCGCACTCCCCTATGACTGACCTTCTGACCACTGCGATAAACCTGGTGCCCACCGTGGTGGAACAATCGAGCCGCGGCGAACGCGCGTTCGATATTTTTTCCCGGCTACTGAAAGAGCGCATTGTTTTTGTCACTGGACCGATTGACGACAACACCGCTGCGCTGGTGACAGCGCAGCTTCTGTTTCTGGAATCGGAGAACCCGAAAAAAGACATCGCCATGTATATCAATAGCCCCGGTGGCTACGTGACGTCCGGTCTGGCGATGTATGATACGATGCAATATGTCCGCTGCCCGATCTCCACAGTGTGCATTGGCCAGGCGGCGTCTATGGGATCGCTGTTGCTGGCCGCGGGCGAAAAGGGCCAGCGCATTGCGCTTCCGAATGCCCGGATCATGCTGCACCAGCCATCGGGTGGATATCGCGGCGTTGCGACCGATATTGAGCGCCACGCCGAAGAGATCATCGATTTGAAGCGCCGACTGAACGAGATTTACGTCAAACACACTGGCCAAGATTATGCCACGATTGAGCGTAAACTGGACCGAGACACCTTCCTTACAGCGCCAGAAGCGGTCGAATTTGGACTGATAGACCGGGTGTTTGATCGCCGTACCGATGAGGAAGAGGCGAATTAGCAGTGGATTGCGGCCCCCCGCTTGCAGGGTGGGCCGACATATGTTCGTGTAAAAAGGCCGTGGTTCAAACGGGGCTGTAAGGCTGTCGTTAACAGATGAACCCGCAATGAGGCAGGTATGGCAAAAGAAAACGGCTCCGGCGATTCAAAGAATACGCTCTACTGTTCGTTCTGCGGCAAGTCCCAGCATGAAGTGAAAAAGCTGATCGCGGGCCCGACCGTGTTCATCTGCGATGAGTGCGTTGAGCTCTGCATGGATATCATCCGTGAAGAGAACAAGTCCGCGATGGTGCGCTCACGCGAAGGCGTGCCGACGCCCCAGGAAATCTGCGACGTGCTCGACGATTATGTGATCGGCCAGGCCTATGCGAAACGTATCCTGTCCGTTGCCGTGCACAATCATTACAAGCGCCTGGCGCATGCCTCGAAAAATGACAGCGTGGAGCTGGCCAAGTCCAACATTCTGCTGATCGGCCCGACCGGTTGCGGCAAGACTTTGCTGGCCCAAACCCTGGCGCGCGTTCTGGATGTGCCATTCACGATGGCTGATGCAACGACACTTACGGAAGCTGGCTATGTCGGTGAAGACGTTGAGAACATTGTTCTCAAACTGCTGCAGGCGTCCGACTACAATGTCGAGCGTGCCCAGCGTGGCATCGTGTATATCGACGAGATCGACAAGATTTCCCGCAAGTCCGACAATCCGTCCATCACTCGCGATGTATCAGGCGAGGGCGTTCAGCAAGCGCTTTTGAAGATCATGGAAGGCACGGTTGCCTCGGTGCCACCCCAGGGTGGGCGCAAGCATCCGCAGCAGGAATTTTTGCAGGTCGACACGACCAACATCCTGTTCATTTGCGGTGGCGCATTTGCTGGCCTCGACAAGATCATTTCCCAGCGCGGAGAGGGCTCAACCATCGGCTTCGGCGCGGACGTGAAGGATGCCGAGGAACGCGCCACGGGTGCAGTTCTGCGCGAATGTGAGCCGGAAGATTTGCAGCGTTACGGGCTGATCCCGGAATTCATTGGCCGCTTGCCGGTGATTGCAACGCTAGAAGATCTGGATGAAAGCGCGCTGATTGAAATCCTCACCCAACCGAAGAACGCCCTGCTGAAACAGTACCAGCGTCTGTTCGACATGGAGAGTGTTGACCTCACCTTCACCGAGGAAGCCCTATCGGCGGTGGCGCGTAAGGCGATTGTCCGCAAAACTGGCGCCCGGGGCCTTCGCTCGATCATGGAAGCCATTCTGCTCGACACCATGTACGAGCTGCCAAATCTGCGCGGTGTGCAGGAAGTGGTGATCAACGGCGAAGTGATCGAAGGCAATTCCGAACCGCTCTATGTGCACGCCGAAGCGCAATCGGACGCTGCGAGTTAGATTGCCTTCATAGCAGCAGGCGCTTCTGCTCCTTTAAACGCCACTGGCGATCCGTGCGGGCGACATTTTTTGATCCGCTCGAAAATGGACCAGGCGATATCCTTCGTTTTGGCGCGAGAACGAGGTTGCGCGCTGGCGATGACGTCATATTGCGCTACCCAAGCGCACCATCAGAATTGATGAAAAATACCACTCTTGACAATTCCCCTGCTTATACCGGGTTGATCCCTTTCTTTACCGCCCCAACATCGGTTTTGTCGTAAGACGAGACTCGCCCTTAATTGGGCAAACCGGCTGCGTCGCCGCTGAGCGGGGCGCCCCAAGGCCAAGTACAGGAGGCAGTTCATGCCCGAGACGAAAATCCTTCCCGTCCTGCAGCTACGCGACATCGTCGTGTTCCCGGATATGGTGGCGCCGCTATTTGTGGGCCGCGACAAGTCTGTTCGAGCCCTCGAAATGGTCGAGGATGGTGAGAATGAAATCATGCTGGTGGCTCAAAAAGACGCGACCGTCGACGATCCTGGCTCCGGCGATATCTATCCCGTCGGAACCATTGCCACGATCCTGCAGCTACTGAAGTTGCCGGACGGCACCGTGAAAGTTCTGGTGGAGGGCCGCGACCGCGCCAATGTCACCGAGCTTCATGACCGGGGCGACTACTTCGAAGCCAGCACCGAAATCATGCCACCCGCGCCCGACAGTGAAGAGGATCTGGAAGCCCTGATCCGCGCTGTGACCGAGCAGTTTGAAAGCTATGTGAAGCTGAACCGGAAGATCCCGCCGGAATCTGTCGCAACCATCTCCCAGATCACGGAAGCTGGCAAATTGGCTGACTCTGTGGCCAGCCAGCTTTCGGTCAAACTGTCCGACAAGCAAGAGCTGCTTGAGGTCACTGATCCGAAATCCCGTCTGGAAAAGGTCTTCGCCCTCATGGAAGGCGAAATGGGCATGCTGCAAATGGAGCGGAAGATCAAAAACCGCGTTAAGCGGCAGATGGAGAAAACCCAGCGCGAATACTATCTCAATGAGCAGATGAAGGCGATCCAGCGTGAGCTGGGCGAAGCCAGTCCCGAAGGCGGCGGTGAGCGCGACGAGCTGGCCGAGCTCGAAGAGAAACTTGCCAATGCCAAGCTCAGCGAAGAAGCCCGCACAAAGGCCGATGGTGAGCTGAAGAAGCTGCGCCAGATGAGCCCAATGTCGGCCGAGAGCACGGTTGTGCGCAACTATCTCGACTGGATCATTTCGCTGCCCTGGGGCGAGCGCAAGGACATCAATATTGATCTGAACAAGGCTGAAGATCAGCTGGACGACGATCACTATGGTCTGGAAAAGGTCAAGGAACGGATCCTCGAATATCTTGCCGTCAACAAACGGACCGAGAAACTGCGCGGGCCCATTCTCTGCCTCGTCGGCCCGCCCGGCGTGGGTAAAACGTCGCTTGGCCGCTCGATCGCCGAAGCCACAGGACGTGAGTTTGTGCGCGTGTCGCTGGGCGGTGTGCGCGATGAAAGTGAAATTCGCGGTCACCGGCGAACCTATATTGGCTCAATGCCCGGACGGATCATCCAATCGCTGAAGAAAGCGAAATCCGGCAACCCGCTCTTCCTGCTCGATGAGATCGATAAGATGGGTATGGATTATCGCGGCGACCCCGCCTCAGCCCTGCTGGAAGTGTTGGATCCTGAGCAGAATTCGACGTTCAACGACCATTATCTGGAGCTTGATTACGACCTCTCGGACGTGATGTTCGTAACGACCGCGAATTCGCTCAACATGCCCCAGCCGCTGCTGGACCGCATGGAGATCATCCGCATCGCTGGATACACAGAGGACGAAAAGCTGGAGATCGCCAAGCGTCACCTGCTGGTGAAAATCCGCGACAATCATGGCCTCAAGGCAGAGGAATGGTCGGTCACCGATGATGCGATCCGCGATCTTGCGCGCTATTATACGCGTGAGGCCGGTGTGCGGAACATGGAGCGGGAAATCTCGCGTCTGGCTCGCAAATCGGTTCGCAAGATCACCCAGGACGGCGTGCCAACGATCACGATCACGGCCGACAATCTGTCTGAGTTCGCGGGCGTGCGGAAGTTCCGCTATGGCCTGGCCGATGAGACCGATCAAATCGGTGCGGTGACGGGCCTGGCCTGGACCGAAACCGGTGGTGACCTGCTCACCATCGAGGCCGTGTCCATGCCTGGTCGCGGTGCGATGAAGGTGACGGGCAACCTGCGCGATGTGATGAAGGAATCGATCCAGGCGGCCAGTTCGCTTGTCCGCTCGCGGGCCGTGACTCTGGGCGTGAAGCCGACCATGTTCCAGACCAATGACATCCACGTGCACGTGCCTGAAGGCGCAACGCCAAAGGATGGGCCGAGTGCGGGAATTGCCATGACCACGGCCATCGTCTCACTGCTCACGGGCAATCCGGTGTCTCGCGAAGTGGCGATGACCGGCGAGGTCACGCTTCGTGGCCGGGTGTTGCCGATCGGCGGATTGAAAGAGAAACTCCTCGCGGCTTTGCGCGGAGGCATCAAAACGGTGCTGATTCCGCAAGAGAATGAGAAGGATCTTGTAGATATTCCTGAGAATGTGAAGGCGGATCTGAACGTCGTGCCAGTCTCTGATATCAATGAAGTGCTGGCTCGGGCCCTGACCCGTCCACTGACGCCGATTGAGTGGACCGACGAAGACGAAGCCGCCCTTCAGGCCAATCTGGCAGGCACTGGCACGCCCGGCACCGGTGGCTCGGATGTAATCCGCGCGAATTAGGGCCAATTAAAACTGTGAAACGGCCGCTCCAAATGGGGCGGCCGTCTTGCATTTGGCGCGCTTTTCAAGCAGATAAGCGCCTCCCCCGTAGGGCGGTTAGCTCAGTTGGTAGAGCATCTCGTTTACACCGAGAGGGTCAGCGGTTCGAGCCCGTTACCGCCCACGGATTTTGTTTCATCCTGCCTCGCGATAGATCACGCTGAGGCTTTGTTTTGATACCGTTCGCTGCGCGCACATGGTTCACGCTCAGGCTTGATCCAGAGTTTCTCATAGATCGCCCCAACGCTCCAGCGCGGCGCGCGCAATCGGCTCGCCCCATTCCTGCACAAAGTGTCCACCATCGGGGATTTCCATCGGTTCCGGGCAGCCTTTGATCGTGCGTTGCAGTGCGCGCATCAACGGCGGCCCGAGCACTGGATCCTGCATGCCGATGGCCATGAAACTCTCACCCGTCCATTCGTTGGACCACCAGGCTCGTGCCTGCTTTGATATCTCCACTCCCTCCATCTCTGGTGAGACCATCACCATGTCCGGAAATCGGCGTACTCCGGCCTTGTAGGACTGGTCGGGGAAGGGCGCGGTGTATGCGGCCGCTTCATCATCGGTGAGGATCGAAGTCGCCCGCTGCATCAGCCCTCCGACATCCAGGTCAGGTTGGGTGCGATTGTAGGCTTTCCATGCATTGAAGCCGGCGCCTGGCGACTCTCCGACAGCAATGGCTGTGTTCATGACCAGCAGTCTGGAGAATCGCTGCGGAAACGCTTGGGGAATGGTGAGCCCTAGCAGGCCACCCCAGTCCTGGCACACCAGCGTGACGTTTTGCAGATCGAGGGCTGTGATGAACTCCAGCATCATCTGACGATGAAAATTATAGGTGTAGACCGCGTCTTCTACGGGCTTGTCGGACCGGCCAAACCCTAGCCAATCAGGCGCAACGACGCGCGCGCCACTCTCGATAAACACAGGGATCATCTTGCGGTAAAGATAACACCAGGAGGGCTGGCCATGCAGGCAGAGGAAGGTCTTTTTCGCGTCCTTGGGGCCTTCGTCCAGATAGTGGACCCTAAGACCGGGATAGCTTGCCAACGTGTCGATATAGTTGGGCGTGAAGTCGTAGTCTGGCAGATTTTCAAATCGTGCGTCCGGGGTGCGCAGGGCTTCGATGGTCATGGGCGTCCTCATTTTCGTCGTTTTGTGGCAGACTGGGCCAGGTATTGGAAAAGGCCAAGGGGGGACGTTGTGTCATGGCAAGAGTGTTGGGATTGGGTGGGTTGTTCATGAGCTCTAAGGACGCCGAAGCGACCAAGGCCTGGTATGCCAAAGTGTTCGATATGCCGGTAAATGACTATGGCGGTTTCGATTTCCTGCACGCAGACACCGCGGCGCCATTCCCCCGGGCGGCCCGCACCGTGTTCACCGCGTTCGAGGCCACCAGCGACTATTTTGCGCCCTCAACCGAAAGCTTCATGCTCAACCTGATCGTTGATGATTTGCAGGGCGTACTTGCCAAGCTGAAAGATCACGGCATTGAACCTGTTCAACCCAGCGAGAGTTTTGAGTACGGGCATTTCGCCTGGATCATGGATCCCGACGGCCGCAAGATCGAACTCTGGCAGCCGGTGGAGCCAAAGGGCTGAGTTTAACCTGCCTTCACTTCGGCAATCCACGCGTCCACATTCTCCTCCAGAATTGCAAGCGGGACGGGCCCATTCTCCAGCACGACATCGTGAAAGTCGCGAATGTCATAGGCTTCGCCAAGCTCGGTTTCTGCCTTGGCGCGCAGATCAAGTATCTTGTTCATGCCGATTTTGTAGGCCGTTGCCTGGCCAGGCATCACGATGTAGCGGTCGATGGCCTTGCGGGCATCGTTTTCTGGGTTTGGGGTATTCTCGATGAGCCACTGGACAGCGTCTTCGCGAGTCCATTGCTTATCGTGGAGGCCGGTATCGACAACGAGGCGACCCGCCCGCCACAGCTCCATCGCCAGACGCCCGAAATTTGAATAAGGGTCCTCATAGAACCCCATCTCTTTCGGGAAAAACTCCGAATAGAGCCCCCAACCTTCCGAATAAGCAGTCACACCAGAGAATTTGCGGAAGTTCGGCACGCCTTCCAATTCCTGCTGAATGGCGATCTGCATGTGGTGGCCTGGCGTGCCTTCATGGAATGCGAGCGCTTCCATCTGGTAGAGACATTGGCTTTCTCATTAGCAAAGGCGGCATCACCTCCAACGATGTCCTCAGTCGGGGATTGAGATTACGCACTGCCCGA
>JBCCAA010000064.1:0-15884 GCA_039815055.1 Pseudomonadota bacterium
GGTTTGTGACTGAACTTTCACCCGCCAACCGACGGAATTGAGCTAGGAGGCGCGTTCGTAGAGCATGCGTTCAACCTCCCAAAGGGCTCATCCCATGAACAAATTTCTTTTGCTGGTCGCCGCAAGCGGCCTGGTCATTGCGGGCTGTCAAAATGTCAGCAACCGTCAGCTTCAAACAGCTGGCGCAGGCGCGATTGTAGGAGCGGGCGTTGGCGTTCTCGCCGGTGGCGACGATGGCCGCAATGCCGCTATTGGAGCGGTGGTGGGCGCACTCGCGGGCGCTGCCGTCGGCGGTTACATGGACCGCCAGGAAGAAGAGCTGCGCCGCCAGACCGCCGGCACCGGCATCGAGGTCGAGCGGCAGGGCGATCAGATTGCGCTCACGATGCCGTCGGATGTTACATTCCCCGTCAACAGTTCCACCATCCAGCCGAGCTTCTATGCCCCTCTGAATGATGTGGCTGGCACACTGGTCGATTTTCCTTCCACCGCGGTTGATATTGTTGGCCATGCCAGCTCGGACGGGGCTGCTGATTACAATCAGACGCTGTCTGAACAACGAGCCAGTTCTGTTCAGTCATATTTGTTGTCCCAGGGCATGCAGAGCGTTCGTGTGCAGTCCTATGGTCGCGGCGAAGACCTGCCGGTTGCAGACAACTCCACTTCAGCCGGGCGGGCGGCAAATAGACGTGTTGAGATCATTCTCACCCCTGTGGTCGAAGACTCGGCTCTGGCGGGCTGATATGCCCGCGCCTCAGTGTGCCAATGCCAAAGCGGGGCCTCTTTCCGTTTGGAGGAGGCCACGCGAGGCCCCGCCGAACAGGATTTCCCCGGCACGGCTGGATCCATAAGCGCCAGCAATGATCATCTCGCATCCGGTTGTCTCGGCAATCTCCAAAAGGCCAGCTGAGATCGGTCCGTCAAACGTTACCGTCTCACTGTTGAGATCACGCCGGGACAACCAATCGGCCAAGCCCGACGGACCAGCGGCGACTTCGCCTTCGATCGCCTTCACATCATCAGGGTTGGTGGCGATGATTACGCGGTCAAACGCGCTGAGCAGGCCAGCATGCAAGCGTACGGAACGGCTGACCTGACCACTGCCATCCCACGCGATCAAGACAGAGCCAGTTTTCATGGCAGGCTCACCGGCAAGGACGACAGGCAGTCTCGCGTTCATCAAGACGCGCTCAAACGAGTCTGACAATATGTGCGTGCCCTGCGCCGCTGTTCGTGGAAACACCGCCGCTTCGCTGAGTACTGCCGCATCGCTTGCAAACCGGGCGGGTTGTCCGATGATGGATTTGAACGTCGCTTGGCTCATGTCGCCGCACAGCGTGCGGAACGCGGCTTCGCACTCGGCTTTCAACTTGTCTTGGGCGTTACGTATCGCATTGATCGCTCCGCCATCCGTGCCGATCATATAGGGGGTGGTTGCGTACAACATCACATTGGCGGGCTCTGGGTAAACCGCAAGCGCTGTGAGTGGTACATCCAGTCGTTGCGCAAGTGATATGGCGTAAGAGAGGGCGTTCTGGTCGCACGCGGCGTCGCTGGATACTAGACAGGTGATCGTCATTTGGGCCTCCACAGTCTTGGGGCCAGGGTCGGTTAAGGAGAGCGCTGGGCCAATAGGGAGGTTTCCGTATACAAAAAAGCCGGCGCGGTGAGGCGCCGGCTTGGTGAATTGCCTGTAATGGCTTGCTTTACGCAGCCACTTTTTCCGCTTTTTCGGCTGGTGGGAAGCGGTCATAGAACCCCTCGCCCTTGGCTGCCATGTCGCGCAACATGTCGGGTACTTTGAACCGCTCGCCATATTTCTCGGCCAGTCTATCGGCTTCTTCCACAAACTCTTCGACGCCCCAGATCAGGTCGACGTAAGAGCAGCACCCGCCAGTATAGGGCGCAAAGCCCCATGCCAGAATCGAGCCAATATCGCCGTCGCGCGCGTCGGTGATCACGCCCTCTTCGAAACAGCGTGCCACTTCTACGGCCTGACGAACGAGAAGGCGGTTGGTGTACTCTTCTTTCAGCTCCGGCGGGCACTCATCGATCTGAATCTCAACCTTGTCATTAAGGTCAGGCCAGAGCCGTGTGGGCTTGCCGTTGTCGCCATATTCATAAAAGCCTTTGCCGGCCTTGCGGCCGACGCGGCCCTTGTCTTCAACCAGCCAGGCCATGAATTGGCCGGTCTCATTGGACTCGTAGTCCTGACCCGCGGCTTTGGCCATTTGGCGGCCAATTTTCAGCGCTGTGTCCAATCCGACGGAATCAGACACTTCCAGAGGACCCATCGGCATTCCAGACTGGCGACCAACATTCTCAATGATCGCCGGTTTGATGCCTTCGGCCAACATTGAAAGACCTTCCTGCGTGTAGGTGCCGAAGCAGCGCGACGTGTAGAAGCCGCGGAAATCATTCACCACGATGGGCGTCTTACGGATCTTCAGGACATAGTCGATGGTCTTGGCCAGCGTCGCCTCATCGGTCTTGTCGCCCAAGATGATCTCAACCAGGCCCATCCGCTCTACTGGAGAGAAAAAGTGGATGCCGATAAAGTTCTCCGGGCGACCCGATGCTTCGGCAAGGCCTGTGATCGGAAGGGTCGAGGTGTTGGAGCCCATCACTGCCGTGTCAGACAGTTGTTCCTCGGCCATCTTGGTAATCTTGGCTTTCAGCTCCGGGTCTTCAAAAACGGCTTCGACAACAATGTCTGAGCCCTTAACGTCATTGTAGTCGGCCGTCGGGTGGATATGGGAGAGCAGGGTCTCGGCTTTCTCCTGGGTCATCTTCCCACGTTTGACCGCCTTTTCGACGATGCGGCGCGAGTAGTCCTTGCCCTTTTCGGCATTCTCAACCGAGATATCGACCAACATCGTCTCGATGCCGGCGCGCGCCTGTTCATAGGCGATGCCAGCGCCCATCAGGCCAGCGCCGATCACCGTGGCTTTCTTTATTTCATAGGTTTCGAAACCGGCTGGGCGTGACGCACCCTTTGACAGCGCCTGCATAGACAGGAACAGCGACCGGATCATCGCCTTGGCTTCCGGGCGCGCCGACGTGTTCAGAAAGTAGCGCGTTTCAATGCGCAAGCCGGCATCGATGGGGACCTGCAGGCCCTCATAAACGCACGACAGGATGTCCTTCATGTTTGGGAAGTTGCCATAGGTCTTTGCCATGGCCATTGCATTGACCATCGTCATGACCTGTGAGGCGGAGCTGGAGCGGTCATTCGGCGCGCCGCCGGGAACCTTGAAGCCTTTGATATCCCAAGGCGCTTTCGCATCAGGATTGTTTTTCACCCACCCTTTGGCGCGATCAACGATGTCTGCGGTGGGCGCCAGCTCCTGGATCACGCCCATCGCTAGGCCCTTTTCCGCTGTGAACGATTTGCCTTCGAGCAAGAGGGGCATGGCTTCCTGGATACCGATGATGCGTGGCAGGCGCTGGGTGCCACCGGCGCCGGGCAGAAGACCGATTTTGACTTCTGGCAAAGCGAGTTGGAGTTTTGGATTGTCATCGGCTGCCACGCGGTAATGGCATGCCAGTACGATTTCGAGCCCGCCGCCCATGGCCACGCCGTTCACAGCCGCCGCAACGGGCTTGCCGCAGGTTTCCAGTTCGCGGAACGCCTTGTTCAGCGAAAAACCACGCTCGAATTGCTTGGCCTTCAGTTCGGCTTCCGAAAGGTCTGCTCTGGGCGCGCCACTTCCGGCGGTCTCGCCCATTTCGCCCAGGTCTGCGCCGGCGCAGAAGCTGCCTGGCTTGCCGGAGGAGATAACGAGGCCCTTGATATCGTCGTTCGTGGCGACTTCCGCGGCAATGGCCGTGATGTCAGCAATGGCTTTAACGGTCAGCGTGTTCATTGACCGGCCGGGCACATCAAAAGCAGCATGGGCAATGCCGTCCGCGTCAACGTCCCATTTGAAAGTTTCGAGGTTCATTCTTCTTCGTCCTTTTCGGGCTCGTGGCCCGTTTCTTCAGTCTCATCTTCGGCGGCTCCGCCTGCGCTCATGGCTACGCCAAGGGCAGCGCCCATCGCGAGCCCGAGCGGCATCCACAATCCAATTTGGTCTGTGGAAACTCCAATGGCGGTGCCAATGGAGATGCCCAAGGCAATGCCGAGTGTAAGGCCAGCGCCGTTCTTCAAGTTAAACCCGCTCGATGATCGTGGCGGTGCCCATGCCGGCGCCGACACAAAGCGAGATGCAGGCTGTTTCCTTGTCGGCTCGTTCAAGCTCGTCGACCATGGTGCCGAGGATCATCGCGCCAGTTGCCCCAAGCGGGTGACCCATCGCGATGGAGCCGCCATTCACATTCATCTTGTCATGGGGAATGTTCAGATTGTGCATCATCAACATCACTACGGACGCGAACGCCTCGTTCAGCTCGAACAGATCAATGTCTTCTGGCGTCATGCCAGCTTTCGCGAGTACTTTCTCGTTCACAGCCGTTGGGCCGGTGAGCATGATGCCCGGCTCTGAGCCGATGGAGGCCATCGCCTTGATACGGGCGCGCGGTTTCAAGCCATACTTTTCGCCCATTTCCTTCGAGCCAAAGAGGACGGCTGCTGCGCCATCCACGATGCCCGACGAGTTCCCGGCATGGTGGACGTGGTTGATTGCTTCCAGCTCGGGATAGCGCTGTTTGATCACCTCATCGAAACCCATGCCGCCAAGGCCAGCAAACGATGGGTTCAGGGCCGCCAAGGACTGCATGTCTGCATCCGGGCGCATGTGCTCATCATGGTCGAGGCGTGTGCCGCCCATCTGGTCTTTCACAGGCACGATGGACTTCTTGAACCGACCTTCTTCCCAGGCCTTTGCCGCGCGCTTCTGACTTTCAACGGCGAACGCGTCCACATCGTCTCGGGAAAAGCCCCATTTGGTCGCGATGGTGTCCGCGCCGATGCCCTGGGGGGCAAAGTAAGACTTGATCGCGATCTGAGGATCAATCGGCCAGGCGCCACCGCTAGAGCCCATCGGCACGCGTGACATCGCTTCGACGCCGCCGCCAATTGCCATGTCCGCTTCGCCAGTCATCACTTTTGAAGCGGCCATGTTGCAGGCCTCAAGGCCGGACGAGCAGAAACGGTCGATCTGCACACCGGCGGTGGTTTCAGCGTACTCGGCGTTCAGCACCGCAATTCGGGCAATGTCGGAGCCTTGCTCGCCAACTGGCGCAACGCATCCGAGCACGACATCATCCACATCTGAGGTGTCGATACCGGTGCGCTCCGGGATCGCTTGCAGCGTTTGGGTGGCCAGGCTGAGAGCAGTGATTTCGTGCAGGCTGCCAGAGGCTTTGCCTTTGCCGCGCGGGGTGCGCACGGCGTCGTAAATGTAGGCTTCGGTCATAGAAGGTCCTCCTGAGTGTTGTGTTAGGTCGCGGGCGCTTTACGCGGGTTTATGGCGAGTGTGGCAATCGCGCGGGCCGCTTCTTTACCGCGTGTATCATACAGCTCACCCTCGGCGAAGATGACGGCGCGCCCGATGTTGCGAAGTCGTGCGGTCACCTCAATGACGCCGACGCGCACAGGGCGCAGGAATGTGGCGTGCAGATCGATGGTAGACGGGAACTTCTCGTTCCCGGTCTTCATAGTGGCGAGCATGCCGATCGCATCGTCGAGCATTGCGGTGAGGTACCCGCCTTGAATGTAGCCAGCCGGGTTCGTAAATTCCGGTTTGCCATCAAACCGAACACGGGTGGTCAGCGCTGACAGATCCAGGCCGAGTAGCTCAAAGCCAAGCGATTTCGAGCTTTCTGCGGGCTCCGGAAAAACCTCGTGGATGCGGGCGCGGTCGTCAGCCATTTTCGTCTTCTGAGTCGCTACGGGTTGTCTGGGCGACAAACACAGCCGCAAGGGCGCTAGCCACGCCAGCAAGAATAAGGAAAACGTTGCCGCGTTCATCCAAAACAGCGATGGCAAAAAGGGAATATCCAATGATCCCGATTGCGAGGCCGATCAGAAATCCAGCAATGATTTGACGTTTGGTCATAACGTCCTCGCGATCAGCACTTTCATAATCTCGTTGGCGCCGCCATAGATGCGCTGGACGCGGGCGTCCTGGTACATCTGGCCGATGGGATACTCGTCCATATAGCCCCAGCCGCCATGCAACTGCAGGCATTCATCGACGATCTTGCATTGGAGATCGGAGACCCAGTATTTCGACATGGAGGCTGTGGCGCCGTCGAGTTTTCCATCGACCAGAAGCTGAGTGCAATTGTCGACAAACACTTTCGCGACCGTAGCTTCGGTCTTGCACTCGGCCAGTTTGAACTGGGTGTTCTGAAAATCCAGAATCGATTTTCCGAATGCTTTGCGGTCCTTCACATAAGCGATGGTTTCACTCAACGCGCGCTCGATCATGCCCATCCCCTGAATGCCGATGATGTGGCGCTCCTGGGGAAGCTGTTGCATTAGCTGAATGAAGCCCTGGCCCTCTTGGGGCCCGATGAGGCAATCGGCGGGCACTTTCACATCATTGAAGAACAGTTCGGACGTATCGGCGGCCGGCATGCCGATCTTTTTAAGGTTTCGGCCACGTTCAAAACCTTCGACCTCGTCGGTTTCCACCGCGAGGATGGAGATGCCTTTGGCGCCCTTGTCCGGGTCGGTCTTGGCGCAGACGAGGATCAGGTTTGCCGTCTGGCCATTGGTGATGAATGTCTTTGAGCCGTTGATGGTGTAGCCGTTGCCATCTTTCTTGGCCGTAGTCTTGATGTTCTGGAGGTCTGAGCCCGTGCCCGGCTCCGTCATCGCAATGGCACCAACGAGTTCGCCAGTCGCCATGCGCGGCAGCCATCGCTGCTTCTGCTCTTCAGAGCCGTAATGGAGGATGTAAGGGGCGACGATGGCGTTGTGCAGGCCCGCACCGAAGCCGGCGATGCCTTGCAGTTCAAGCTGTTCAATGATCACCGCATCATGGCGAAAATCTCCGCCCGCGCCGCCATATTCTTCGGGCATGGAGGGGCAAAGCAGGCCCTGTTCGCCAGCATTGTACCAGGCATCGCGGTCGACGACGTGGTTTTCTCGCCACGTATTGACCTTGGGTTTGAACTCGGCCTCGAAGAATTGGCCGACGGAGTCGAAAAAGATCGAGATGTCCTCATCCTGTCGCCAGGGGGCGGGTGGGATATCCAGTGGGCTCTCGTTCATCAAATCCTCCGGACGGCGAGCCTGCATCTCTTGCCGTTTACGTTCACGTCAACATAGTGTGCCTAAGGCGGTTGTTGTAGATGTCGGCAAGTGGAAAGGGCCCGCGTTCAGCCAGCCCTTTCAAATCGAAGTCAGAACTGATCAGCGTCCAGCGCCATCATAGCGTCTGCTCCGGTTTTCACCTTGGCCAAATGCGCTGCAGCTTCGGGCAACATGCGGTCGAGGAAATAACGACCTGTCTGCAACTTGGTGTCGTAGAACGGATCACTTCCACCCGCATGTGCCAATGACGCTTCCGCCATCTTCGCCCACATATACGCAAACGCGGTGAGGCCGAAGAGCTGGAGATAGTCATTGGACGAGGCGCCGGCATTGTCGAAATTCGTCATGCCATTCTGCATCAACCAATTGGTGCCCTCCTGGAGCTGTTCCTTGGCCGTTTTCAAGCCCTCGATGAAGGGGGCAAGGTCTGCATTGTCCTCATGTTCCGAGATATAATCATCCATTTCAGAGAAGAAGGAGAACACTGCACGCCCGCCATTTGCCGCCAGTTTCCGGCCGACAAGATCAAGCGCCTGGATACCATTGGTGCCTTCATAGATGAGGGCGATCCGGCAATCCCGGACGAACTGTTCCATGCCCCATTCGCGTGTGAAGCCAGAGCCGCCATGCAGCTGCAGGCCGTCATTACAGGCTTTGAAGCCGCGATCTGTCAGGAAAGCTTTGATCACCGGCGTCATCAACGCCATGTAGTCGTCGGCCTTTTCGCGGACTTTCTCATCCGGGCTCTTGTGCAGTAGATCGCTATAAAGAGACGTCCAGTATGCGAATGCCCGCGCGCCCTCGATGAACACTTTCTGGTCCATCAGCATGCGGCGCACATCTGGGTGTACGATGATCGGGTCGGCTGGCTTGTCTTCGGCTTTCACACCGGTAAGCGAGCGGCCCTGCACGCGGTCCTTCGCGAAATCAACGGCATTCTGGTAGGCCACTTCAGCTTGGGCCAAGCCCTGCATGCCAACACCAAGGCGCGCTTCGTTCATCATCACGAACATGGTGCGCATGCCCTTGTGCTCTTCGCCGACCAGCCAGCCGGTGGCGCCGTCATAATTCATCACGCAGGTGGCGTTGCCGTGGATGCCCATCTTTTCTTCAAGGCCGCCGCACGAGGCAAGGTTGCGCTCACCCAGCGAGCCATCTTCATTGACGATGTATTTCGGCACAACGAACAGTGATATGCCCTTGATGCCTTCCGGGGCGCCTTCGATGCGCGCCAGCACAAGGTGAATAATGTTTTCTGTTAGATCTTGCTCGCCGCCGGAGATCCAGATTTTCTGGCCGGTGATCTTGAAGCTGCCATCAGCTTGGGGCACGGCTTTGGTCTTGATCAGGCCAAGGTCGGTGCCACACTGGGGCTCGGTCAGGTTCATCGTGCCTGCCCATTCGCCTGACGCCATCTTCGGGCCGTACATCTTCCTCTGTTCGTCAGAGCCACCTTCCATCAACGCCTGAAACGCGCCGTGCGTAAGGCCCGGATACATGGCGAACGCCATATTGGCCGCCGAGGTCATTTCGGAAAATGCCAGGTTCAGGACGTTCGGCAAGCCTTGGCCGCCCATCTCTTCTTCTGCGCCGAGTAGGGGCCAGCCGTTTTCGACGAACTGTTTGTACGCGTCTGGAAAGCCGTCGGGTGTTTTGACGCTGGCATCGGCGTTGCGAACGCAGCCTTGCTCATCGCCGACCATGTTCAGCGGAAACAGGACCTCCTTGGCGAACTTTCCGCCTTCTTCCAGAATCGCGTCCACAACATCGCGAGGGGCTTCGGAAAATCCAGGCAGATTAGAGTATTTTTCGATCCCCAACATGTCGTGGAGCAGAAACTGCATGTCGCGAACCGGTGCATCATAACGCGGCATAGATTTGGCCTTTCAGGCTGAGTTGAGTTTGTCGATGTGTAGATAAAAAAGCTCAGCGCCTATGCGCCATCCATGCGTGCGCGGGCAACCCGATCATACTCTGCGAGTTGTCGTGCGTCATCATCGCTTGGACCGGTCTGGTTGAGCTGACCTTCCAGCCATTCAATCCCTTTTTCCAGTTCTCCAAGCGCGGCATCAATGTCGGCGCGTTGTTGTGTGAGTCGGCTGACTTGTATGTTGAACTTCTTCAGCGCTTCTCGCTTTTGTGCGCGAAGCCCGCCTTCCATGCCATACAGGTCCAGGATTTCCCGTATATCGGCCAACGGAAGGCCTACGCGTTTGCACTGAAGAATGATCTTCAGGCGGGCGCGGTCCCGATTGTGGTAAACGCGCATCATGCCGTCCCTCGCGGGGTGCAGCATGTCCTTATCTTCATAAAAGCGAAGGGCGCGTGGGGTGACCCCAAACTCACGGGCGAGTTCCGAGATCGTATAAGTGCGGGTGTCTGCAGAGGACATTGACGTTACGGTATCTGGCATATTGAGCTTATGGCGCATGTTTACGCGAACGTCAACGTAAAGTCTCATAGAAATTGATCTTGGTTAGCGGGATGGCCCGGAAACTTAACCTTTTAACTCCCCCTTAAGGCGGGCTGCTCCATCAGGTTAGACGGGATAGGTTTAGTTTGCGGCTGCATTCTTGCGCCGCCTCTGTGTAGCCGGAGTGATAGGATGAGTGAGCGAGGACCCTGGAGCGTCAAGGGAATCGATCAAAAAGCCCGCGCGGCTGCACGAGATGCAGCGCGCCATGAGGGCGTTACGCTCGGTGAATACCTGAACAAGCTGATCCTCGAGGAATCACGCGATGATCTTCCCAATGATATGTATTCACGTAACGCTGGATACGGTGCAGAGGGCACGCTTGATCAGCTGACACGGCGCGTGGAAGCTGCAGAAGCGCGCTCAACGCTGGCAATTACAGGCATAGATCAATCGGTCATGGGGCTGGTGGCTCGCCTTGAGCGAACCGAAGAGGGCCAGAGTGTCATCGCAGGCCATGTCGATGGTGTGATTGATGATCTGCGAGAGACCCATGCGGCCCTGAGCGATAAAGTCCGCAAGATGGAAGCCGATGACAGCGGCGAACGCAATCTGGAGGCGCTCAAATCGCTTGAGGAAGCGCTCGGCAAACTGGCTGTACATGTCTACGAAGAAGGCGGCCAGGCTCAGGAAGAAACAGATGCCATCAAAGGCCGGGTTGAAGCCGGCTTCATGGATTTGAATGAGCGCGTTGAGTCGGTTGAAACCCGCATCGAAAGCACGCTCACTGAGGCGGCCAAACGCGTCGAGAAAGCCGTTGAGCAGGCGGAACTTCGTACCGAAGGTACGACACGCCATCTGTCAGAGCGATTCACTGCGCTTGAGACCCGCGTCAGCGAGCGTATCACTGCCCTGGATGGACTTGATGATCGCGTGGAGCGCGCCGAGGAAGATGTCAGCGGTGCGCTATCTTCCATGGAAGGCACGTTGGTGCGTATTCAGGAACGGCTTAACCGCGCAGAGACAACCACCGACGCGGCGCTAAAGGGGCTTGAAGACACGTTTGTGCGCTTGGACACAAAAGTAGAAGCCTTGTCTGAGGAGGCGGGGCCGGAAGCTGCGCGTAAAATCCGAGATGAGCTTGAGGCCCGGTTCCAGGGTCTGGCCGACGAGCTAAAGCTGGAAGTGCTGGCCGCGCGCAATGAAATGGCGCGCCAGATCGCAGCTGCATCGACGGGCCAGGATCCCGAAGCGATCACAACTCTTGAAACCGGTCTGCAGGCGGTAAATCAGCGGATTGCCGATGGTGACGAGCACGTTGCCCGGGCGGTTGAGACCATGGGCGACCAAATCTCACGAATCTCCGAAGCGTTCGACAAGCGATTGCGCAGTGTCGAGAGCCACGCTGAAGCCGGATACGGCCCTGATGTAAGCGGGGACATTCAGGCGCTTAGGGAGCGCGTGGACTCGCGGTTCAATGAGATTGAAGCGCGCGAGGCATCTGCCATCGAGCGTGTTGGTGAAGAAGTTGGCAAGCTCGCTGACCGGCTGGAAACCCGCGTGGATGAAAACGAGCTGGCCAGCGCTCGTGCCATCGAACAGATCGGCGAACAGGTGGCGTCGGTTGCCGGGCGTCTTCAGGGACGACAGGACGAGGCGTTTGGGCGGCTTTCGGCGCATGTTGAAGAAACGCGCACAGCTCAGGAAACACGGCTGTCGGACGCCCTTGCGCAAATGTCTGAGCGCTTTGAAAAAGTACACGCGGAGGCTTCTTCGAGCATGTCGCCCGTGCAAAAGGCGATCGCCTCCATCGCTGATCGTTTGGACATGCTGGAAGGCCACGCGCATGCCGTCTCGCAGCAAGACGCTGGCCGCGAAGATGATGTGTTGGCAGCGTTCAGCGCGGCGGTGACCTCTGTTTCCGACGAGGAAGAGCTTGAAGACGAAGTCATCCCCATGGCCGTTGGCAGCGATGTGTTCACGCCGGGAATCCCGCAATGGGCAACGCCCGATGAACCCGAAGTTGCTCAAGCTGAAGAACCCGAAGTAGAACCACGCCGCGGGCTGGCATTTGGCGAAACGACAAGCGATCCACTCGCTGAACTGGCGAATTGGGCTGAAAGCGATGATTTCGGCGCGCACGAAGCGCGAGACGACGACGTTTTCGATGATTTGCCTGCCACGTCCGCAGTAGTGACGGCAGCTGCGGCGCTCACCGATATTGATGTGCCACCACTGCATCTGGACCTCGATGGTCCCGCCATCGCCCCGCCGGAGCCGGCTGAGTTTGAGCCGGAGACCGTTGAGGTGGATGCGGACCTGGCAGTGGACCCGGATGACCCATATTCTGGTGAGCTAGAGGAAGACCTTGACGCTAGCGACTACATCGCCCGCGCCCGCAAAGCCGCCCTCGCGGCTGCGACCTCCAATACCAGCTACGATGAGCCGTCATCGGGTCGCTTTGGTGGTCGGTTGCCGCTTTACGCAGCTGCATCGGTATTTGCTATCACCGTTGCCGGAGTGTCCGGCTTTGTCCTGCTGCGGGGCAAGCAATCACCAACTGATTCGACCCCCGCCGTCGCAAGCTCGCAGCCGGTTCCATCGCGCCAGGCTGCTGGCGGTGAGGCGGTTGAAGCCGCGCCAACCGGAACGCCTGTGGTCGCGCCTATTGATACGGCTGAACTTGAAACAACCGCATCGACCGACAGTACCTTGCCGCCGCCGAGCGTCGAAGCCGCTGTTCAAGCTGAGCCCGACCCCGCGCCGGTTGAGCCTCGGCCCTTGGTGACCGCTGCGCTTCAGCCGGCTCCCGAACCTGTCAGCGAGCCTGAGCCGCGTCAGACTCTGGCGTCGGCCGCATTCCCGATCATTCCCCAGACTGTCAGCCTGTCCGAGGCGGCGGATGCGGGAAATCGAATTGCGCAATATGAACTTGGCCTGCAAAAGCTAGAGACCGCTGACTATGCCGATGCGTCGGACCTGATCGAGGCGTCGGCACGACAGGGGCTCCCGGCTGCGCAATATCGCCTTTCAAAACTGCATGAAAATGGCCTCGGCGTCCCAAGAGACCTCGCTGCAGCACGTGCCTGGACCGAGCGCGCCGCGCGCGGCGGCAACACACGCGCCATGCATGATCTTGCCGTTTTCCACGCAGAAGGCGAGGGTGGGGCGAAGTCATTTGCCAGCGCGGCAGAGTGGTTCCGCAAGGCAGCGGAGTTTGGCGTTGTCGACAGCCAGTTCAATCTGGGCGTCCTGTACCAGCAAGGTCTTGGTCTTACCGAAGACTCGCAAGAGGCGCTCTATTGGTTTGCCGTCGCGGCGAATCAGGGCGATCCAGCTGCACCACAGCAAGTGCAGGCATTATCCCTCCAGATGCCCGGTGCCATCGCCACTGAAATAAAGAATCGAGCCGATGGATGGCGCGCAGCTACCGCCGATTCCGTTGCCAATGGAAATTTCGGCGCGTCCACCTTCACCGGGGATGCTCGAAAGCAGGTTGAAGGTGTGCAAGTGGCGCTGACGGCGCTTGGCTTTGATCTTGGAACGCCCGACGGCGTTGCAGGGCCTGCCACGTCTCAGGCGGTGCGCGCTTATCAAGAGATCGCTGGTCTGCCCGTCACTGGTGAGATCGACTCAGCACTCGTTCAAAGCCTCAACGGGCGTGCCACAGACGCCTAGAGCCGCCATAGCGTTCCGGGTGGCTTTCCATCGGGAATAAGCTGGCGTTCACCCATGGCGTAGACCCGCCCTTCGCCCAGTACAAACGCCATATAGCCATCCGGAAACAGGCCGGTGACGGCTTGGTCGCATATGTTCAGCCCGCCGGTAAAGGCGCCGAGGGCGGGCATGATCAGCCGGTCCCCGTCGGTGACAAAGCACCGGCGCCGGACGGATCGACCGCGACCGCGCACTTTCGCTGCTGGATGGAGGTGTCCCGCAATCTCTCCCACTTCGCCCGTGGGCTCGTGGCGAAAGACGAGCGGCCCAAGATGCACGGTCTTTTGTGCGCGGCCGCCAAGATGTTTTGGCGGATCAGGGTCGTGGTTGCCTTCCACCCAGATCCAGTCAGTGCTGTCGGTCAAAGATTGAATCCGCGAGGTCGAGGCAGCGCTCAGACGCACCTCTGCACTGCGGTCATGGAAACTGTCGCCAAGGGAGAGAGTGATGTCTGGTTTCAGGGTGGTGATGAGGGTTTCGACTACTGTCAGTGTCGCATCGGTATCGTAAGGCGGGATCAACTGTCCGCGCGAGGCGAAGGAGGAGCCCTTCTCAAGATGCAAATCTGATACGACCAGCACACGTTGCTGTGGCCACCATAGTGCGCCTTCACACAGCGGCAGCAGCCACACTCCAACGACCTGGAGGCGCGTTTCATCTGGTGATGTCTCAGCCGACTGCATTTTGGGACCATGTTCAGCGGTGGGCCAGCCGGTCAATGGTCGGTGGCTACTGACCTGTGAATTCTGCAGGTCGCTTCTGTTTGAAAGCCTTCAAGCCCTCTCGGAAATCCTGCGTTCGTCCTGCTTCGCGCTGTTCCAGCCGTTCTGAACGTAGTGCATAATCGAGATTGTCTTCCTGGCTGTCCCAGATCAGCCGCCGCGTTCCGGCCAGCGCAAAAGTCGGCCCGCTGGCCAGACGGGCGGCCAGATCTTGAGCGGTCGTCATCAAGTCACCGTCTGGCACGACCCGATTCACCATGCCCCATTCAAGAGCCTTGGCTGCGGGAAGTTTATCGCCCAGCAGGGTCATTTCCATGGCGCGTACCCGGCCGATCGCTCGTGGCAAGAGCCAGGTTGAGCCGCCATCGGGGACGAGCCCAATGCGCCGGAACGCCTGCAGGAAGTAGGCGCTCTCAGAGCAGACAATGAGATCGCCCATCAGCGCTATTGAGCATCCGATGCCCGCGGCAGCGCCATTTACGGCAGTGATGATGGGGTGAGGGTGGTCGCGCATAGCGATGATGAAGGGATTATAGTGGACGTCCAGTGCCCGGCCCAAATCGTTACTTGTTTTGCGTTGCACGCCCGTCTTTTCGGTACCCGACATGGACCCGCTGGACAGGTTGGCACCAGACGAAAACCCACGGCCTGTGCCGGTGATGATTGTGCATCGGGCATCCTCCCCGGCAAATTGTATCGCCTTGAGCAGTTCAGATACCATGTCAGTACCCGCTGCATTCATCGAGGAAGGATCGTTGAGTGTGAGCGTCGCGATATCGGCATCGACAGAATAGGTGATCTTTTCAAACGTCATCGCGCGGCGCCTCCTGTGCCTTGGTCCCACAATAACCGGACTCAGACGCTCCGCCAGCTTAACCTCACGGCAGCACTTTGGATTGTGGCTAAACTGACTTACTTTTGAAAAAAGACTGCTGGAGGAGACAACCCATGGCGCTCGATGGAATTGAAGTAAATTCCGACATGGCAACAGTGTTGGAGCGCCAGCAGGCTGCTCAAATCGACGGTGGGATCCCGAGTGCAGAGAAACGAATCGATTGGATCGACCGCTGCATCGGATTGCTGGTCGATCACCGCACCGAAATCGAAGAGGCCATCGCCGAAGATTTCGGCCATCGCTCCATGGATATGTCGCGGTTTACGGAAACCGCTTCCAGCATTGCCGCTCTCAAATTCGCGAAGAAACACCTCAAGAGCTGGATGCGAGTTGATCGTAGACGAACTGAATTCCCGTTTGGTTTGCTTGGCGCGCGTAGCGAGGTCCAGTTCCAACCAAAGGGGGTCGTCGGGATCATATCGCCGTGGAATTTTCCGGTAAACCTGACTTTCACGCCTCTGGCCGGAGTGATCGCGGCTGGCAACCGAGCGATGATCAAACCATCCGAATTCACAGAACACACGTCAGCTCTCATGAAGGTCATGTTTGCCAAGGCCTTTGCCGACGATGAGATTTCGGTGTTCACGGGTGGCCCAAATGTGGGCGCAGCGTTCAGCGCGCTTGCGTTCGACCATTTGATTTTCACCGGCGCCACCTCGGTGGCCAAACACGTCATGCGGGCAGCGGCGGAAAATCTGGTCCCACTGACTTTGGAACTGGGCGGCAAAAGCCCGGTTATTCTAGGTGCGTCAGCCAATATGAAAAAAGCCGCAAATCGTATCTTGGCTGGCAAGACCATGAATGCCGGTCAGATCTGCCTGGCTCCAGATTACGCTTTTGTGCCCGCTAGTCAGGTCCAAACCTTCATTGGCCATGCTACGACCGCTGTGGAGTCTATGTATCCATCCGGCATCAAGGACAATGACGACTACA